>NZ_JAPCIK010000002.1:0-533210 GCF_025910115.1 Pseudomonas sp. RG1 | reverse complement strand
ACGTTAATCGTCGGCAGCGTCAGATGTGTATAAGAGACAGGGCCAACGGGGATAAATCCCCTCGCCACAGATGCATTCAATTCAGTTGCCAGGCCTTAGACCATCCCGCCCAGCTTCAACTCACTCTTCAGATACGCGTAATAAATCGGCCCCGCCACCACCCCCGGCAAACCGAACGCGGCTTCGAACACCAGCATCGCCAGGAGCAACTCCCACGACTTGGCACTGATCTGCCCGCCGACAATGCGCGCGTTGAGGAAGTATTCGAGCTTGTGGATAACGATCAGATAGCCCAGCGCGGCGATTGCCACCCAGATCGACAGCGACAGGCCGACGATGGTGATCAGCGTGTTCGACATCAGGTTGCCGATCACCGGCAGCAGGCCGAGCAGGAAGGTCAGCACGATCAGGGTTTTGGTCAGCGGCAGCTTGATGCCGAACATCGGCAGGATCACCGCGAGGAAGATCCCGGTGAACACGGTGTTGAGCAGGGAAATCTTGATCTGCGCGAAGACAATATTGCGAAACGCCTGCACCAGCAGATGCAAACGGTCGAACAAAGCGGCGGCCAACGGCTTGCGCTTGGTCACGTCGGGGATGCGCTGCAGGGCGATGATCGCGCCGAGCACCATGCCGATCAGCAGGGTGACGAACATGTGCGCAGCGTCCTTGCCGACCAGTTGCAGGTCGGCCAGATGCTTGCTCGCCCACTCGCCGATCGCCACGCGAAATTCCGCCGCGCTGGCCGGCAGATAAGCGTCGATGAACGGCGGCAACTGCCCGCGCGCGCGATCGACCACACCCATGAACTTATCCAGCGAGGCGCCGGGGTTTTCCGCTTCATGCAGGAGGAAACTGATGGCGCCGGCGAAGATCAGCGCCAGCGCACTCACCACCAGCGTGCCGAGCAGCGCCACCGCCAGCCAGCGCGCACGCCGCCCTTCGATCAGCCGTTGCAGTTGCGGGGTGAGCATGTTGACCAGCTCGAACACCAGCAACCCGGCCAGCAGGCTCGGCAACAGGCGCAGCGGCAGCACCAACAGCAAACCGCCAAAAATGATGATGCAACTGACCCAGAACACAACATGACGCTGAGAAAACGTTGGCATACAGCCTCAAAACGAACGGCGTGAAAGGATGGGCAGTCTGCCAGCGATCCGGGGTTAGCACTAGGGATATGCGGGGTTTCGGATTTTCGTGCAGGGCTTGCGAATTTCCCCCTCACCCTAGCCCTCTCCCAGAGGGAGAGGGAACCGATTGGGGGTTGCTCGAAAAATTTTCCGACCTGAACGTGCAGTGCCGAATCCGCAATCGACCCGGTATTTCAGACCCCAGTTCCTGTCGGCATCGATGCGGTCGGTCCCCTCTCCCTCCGGGGAGAGGGTTAGGGTGAGGGAAAACCTCAAGCCGACCGAGTCAATCGGACACCCATGGCGCCCCCTTATTTTTTCTTCAGACACTCACTCATGAACGCCTTGCGCGCATCGCCGGCCAGCGCCTTGGTTTTCGCATCGGCATTGCAGGTGGTCATCTTCTGCTGCTGCGGGGTCAGCTCCTTGCCATCGTTGGCCGCTGGTGCCGCTTTCAGGCAGGTGCTCATGAACGCCTTGCGCTCGTCGCCCTTCAAGCTCTTGGCGGTCGCATCGGCATTGCAGGTGGTCATCTTGTTCTGTTGCGCCGTGGCGGCGAAACCCTGGGAACACACAAGCAGCCCGATCATCAACAACGGCACACGCAACATCTTCATGGAGTTTTCTCCTTGTTGCCGCACCGATGGATGCGGCCTCTGTCGCAGTGTAGTCAAAGCTTGTTACACCTTCCTGCCCTCGAGGTGGCTGCGCCGATACTGCTCCGGCGTGCAACCGGCCTGGCGGGCGAACATGGCGATGAACGCCGAGCCGCTGCTGTAGCCTAGGTCGAAAGCGATTTCCTGCACCGAACGCGAGGTTTCCAGCGCCTCGATCGCCGCCAGATAACGCAAGCGCTGACGCCACTCGCCAAAGCTCATGCCCAGCTCGCGGACAAACTGCCGGGCCAGGGTGCGCTCGCTGACATGCACTTGCGCGGCCCAATGCGCCAACGGTTGGTTGTCGCCCGGCGCGGCCTGCAAGGCGTCGAGAATCGTCAGCAAGCCCGGGCTGCTCGCATACGGCAGGTAACATTCCTGCACCGGTGCCTGTTGCAGTTGATCGACCAATACCTGGGCCAGACGCTGATCGGCCTCATGCTCCGGAATCTTCACATCGCGGGCAGCGAAGTCCTTGAGAATCGCCTTGAGAATGTCACTGATCGCCAAGGTGCAGGCCCGCGCCGGCAACCGTGTGCAAACACTTGGATCAAGACACACCGCGCGATAGTTGACCGGCTGAGGGCTGTAGAAACTGTGCTCGACCTCGGGCGGCACCCACACCGCGTACTGCGGCGGCGACATGAAGCGGCTGCCGTCGACATCCATGTGCAACACGCCATGGGCCGCGTATTCCAGCGTGCCCCAAGGATGGCGATGCGGCGCGGCATATTCGTGGGCATTGAAATCGGCGTAGCGGAAATACACCGCTGACGGCAATTCGCTGAAATCGAGCAGATCGATGTGTTTGCTGTTCATGCTGTCCGGATGCAGAGGCAGGTTGTCCGGTTCGCAGTATAGGCCTGCATCCAGACAAGCGATAATCGCGTTTCATCAACGTTCTGGTTTTTGTCCCATGCAATACGCGTTTCCCCTGCTGGCGATTTTCATCTGGGCCGGCAACACCGTGATCAACAAACTGGCGGTCGGGGCGATCTTCCCCGCCGAGATCGGTTTCTATCGCTGGCTGCTGGCCGGCGTGCTGTTCACGCCATTCATGCTGAAGAAAGTCATCGCCCACTGGCCGCAGATTCGGCCGAACCTGAGGCGGATTTTCGTCCTCGGCGTGCTCGGCATGGCGGTGTATCAGAGCCTCGCCTATTTCGCCGCAACACTGACCACCGCGACCAACATGGGCATCATCCTGTCGTTGATGCCATTGATGTCGCTGGCCATGGCGATCATCAGCCTCGGCCAGCGCCTGACCGCTGGTGCCTTGGTCGGCGCGGTGCTGTCGTTCGCTGGCGTGCTGGTGGTGGTGTCATCCGGCAGCCTCGATGCGCTGCTGCAACACGGGGTCAATCTGGGCGATGCGATGATGCTGATCGCAACGCTGGCCTATGCGGTTTACAGCACGCTGCTGAAAAAATGGCAACTGCGCCTGCCGCCGCTGGTGCTGCTGTACTTGCAGGTGCTGGTGGCGATTGTGGTGTTGTTTCCGCTGTTCGCGATGTCGCCGAAGACCGGGCTGAACCTGCAGAACGTGCCGCTGGTGCTGTATGCATGCCTGCTGGCCTCGATGGTCGCGCCGCTGGCGTGGATGCAGGCGGTGCAGCGACTGGGGCCGAGCCGGACGACGCTGTTTTTCAATCTGCTGCCATTGATTACCGCGCTGATTGCAGCAGTGGTGTTGAAGGAACAGTTGGCGATGTATCACCTGGTGGGCGGGTTGCTGACCTTGGGCGGGGTGGTTTTGTCGGAGCGCTGGACCATGGTGTTGGGCCGGCGGATCGGCGTTGCCTGATAAGGCCCCTTCGCGAGCAGGCTCGCTCCCACGTTGAAATGCAGACACCTGTGGGAGCGAGCCTGCTCGCGAAGAACGATGACGCGGTCTGTTTGGCTATAACCCTGCAGCCTCCAGCCGCGCCGCATGTTCGACAAACAGCCTCACCGGATCTGCGCCCTTGCCCACCAGTCCCAGCGACTGATTGACGATGTCGAAATGATCCAGCGGATAGTCATCACCGATCACCGTGCCCAGATGCGAGCTGTAACGGCCGACCATGCCGTCGCACTGCCCCGGCTCGCGGACGAAAGTCCTGGCGAACAAGCGACAACTGCGGTTGGTGCCGTCAAGAAGATTGCCGCCACGATCGGTCTTGCCCGGTTGCAGCGTGCCTGACCAGGAGTAATAGCGCACACCGTTGACCTCTTCCGGCCCCTGCCCGCCCCACGATTCCGGCAGCCCTTGTGGATAACGCTGATTGAATATTGCAACGCCCGCCGTCGTCAGCGATTGGTGAGAAGCGTGGATATCCACCGGCAGTTTCGGCCCGTGATAACCCGTGTCGAGCAGTGCCATCATCCAGCCGATCAGGCGCAGCAACGCTTCGAGCAAGCGCCCCTTGGCGCTGTTGGCGGGATAGTGCTTTTCCAGATAATCGGCCAACTCCGAACCATGATTAGGCCCGGCCACCGATGTTACCGAGGCGACCAGATCCGGGCGCTTCGCCGCCGCATACCGTGCGGTCAACGCGCCTTGGCTGTGACCGAACAGATTGACCTTCGGCGCCCCGCTCTCGCGGAGAATTTCCTCGATCCGCGCCAGCAATTGCTCGCCGCGCACTTCCGTGGAGTTGAGTGGCGAGACCTGCACCGCGACCACCGTCGCACCACCACGGCGCAAGGCCTTGATGATGCCGAACCAATACGGGTAAAGCAGCAGCCGGATAAAGCCGAGCATGCCCGGCACCAGCACCAGTGGATAACGTGTCGACATGGGGTACATCCTTGTGCGCGGTGGGTGGAGGCCAGACGTGCAAGACGCTCGCCAAGCATCCACCTCGACGATGACAACTCAACGATAAGCCTATTCCAGCTCTGACCCTGCCGACATCGCAGTCCTCAGCAGTTCCTGAACCGAGTCCGGCGTAAATCGCATAAAACTTTTCGCTTCGCTCAAGACTCACACCCTGAGTAGCGACCGCGTCTTCAGAACGTGGCGCCTATCGGATTAGCCTCCAGGAGAATGAAATGAGTGACGTGCATTTGTCTGATGTTCAAACCCTGCGCGAACGCGCGCGGCAACACGTGGAAAACGGCGCGGTCACCGAGGGCTACAACGCCAACCGTGAGGAAATACTGCGTTTGCTCAATGAGTCGCTGGCCACCGAGCTGGTGTGCACCTTGCGCTACAAGCGCCACTACTTCATGGCGAACGGCCTGAAAGCCAACGTCGCCGCCGACGAATTTCTTGAGCACGCCAACCAGGAAGCCGAGCACGCCGATCGCCTCGCCGAGCGCATCGTGCAACTGGGCGGCGAGCCGGAGTTCAACCCTGACCTGCTGAGCAAGATGTCCCACGCGCAATACGTGGCCGGCAATACGCTCAAGGAAATGGTTTACGAAGATCTGGTGGCCGAGCGCATCGCCATCGACAGCTACCGCGAAATCATTCAGTACATCGGTGACAAGGACCCGACCACCCGCCGCATCTTCGAAGACATCCTCGCCCAGGAAGAAGAACACGCCGACGACATGGCGGATATCCTTAACGATCTGTAATCCCGTCACACCGCTTTCGCGAGCAGGCTCGCTCCCACACTGGAACGTATTTCAATTGAAGGAATGCGTTCGAATGTGGGAGCGAGCCTGCTCGCGAAGGCGCCCTCAGAGACGCCGCATTACTTGCTGGGTTTAACGGTCACCGGCGCCTTGCCCTGCTTCATCTGCTCGAGCAACGGCGCGCACTGATTCGGCTCGCCACCGCTTGGCGCCACCAGCGCCAGCAACCCCGCCGCCGGTGCGGCTATCACGCCCAGCGCAACCATCCCCGCCCCGCGCAGCATCAACGGTACGGCTTTGACGCCGGCATCCGGTTTGATGAACTTGCCGCGCACATACAGCGGCGAGCGCAGGGAGATCAGACGCCAGCCTTTCGACTCAGGGGTCACGGTCAGATCGAGTTGCTCGGTGGCCATGTTCGCCGTGCCATCGATGTAGATGATTGCGTTCTCGGTATCGAAGACAAACAGCCGTGTCGTGGCCAGGCCGGTCTTGATGTCGAAGTCCGCCGCCGCGCAATTGATCTTCACTTCCTTGTCGCCAAAGATCTTGCCGACCACGTAGTTGCCGACGTTGAGCCCGGCCAGTTCCATCAGCTCGCGGCTGATCGCACCGTCGTTGACCAGCATCTTCAGATTGCCGTTGGCGCCACCGAGCAGCTTGGCCACGGAGTTGCCCCGGCCACTGATGTCGGCGTCGCCATTGAGCTCACCGAAACTGGTTTTCATCGGTTCGAAGGTCGGGAACAGCTCTTTGAGTTTGAATTTGCGTGCGGTCAAACGCGCCCGGCCTTCCAGCGGCTCGGTGCGGCCATTCAGGCGAATCAGCGCATCCAGCGTGCCGCCGGCGACGCCAAAGCGCAGCGGCTCCAGACTGAGTTCGCCGTCGTTGAGTTTCAGATGGGTATAGAGGTCGTTGAACGGCAGCTTCTCGCTATGGACGATGCGTTTCCCGGTGAACTCGACATCGGCATCCATGGCGCGCCAGCGATCAGTCTTGAACTCTTCGACCGGCAGGACTTTATCGGCCGGCTGCTTGCTCGCGCCGCCACGAGCCTTTTGCTCGGTGTTGGAATCAGCCCCGATCAACGGTGCAAGGTCGGCGAACAGCAGTTGATTGGAGAGCAACCCACCCGTGAGTTTCGGCCGTGGCTGACTGGCCACGTAGGTCAGGTCGCCGTGGATGTCGCTGTCGCCGATCTTGCCGTTGAATTTTTCATAAGTGAATTTCGCCCCGGCCTCGTCATGCAGCTTGGCGATCAGGTGGCCGTCGGTGGAATACGGTGGGGTGTCCGGCAGGGTCACGCCGGTCAGCGGGTAAAGATTGCCGAGGCTGTCGCCAGCGAGCTTCAAGCGCAGGTCGAGGGCGCCGAGATTCAGCGGGTCAGTCAGGGTGCCGGCCAGTTCGATACGGGTGTCGCCGATCTTCGCCTGGGCCTGCAACGGGAACGGCTTGCTCGCGTCCTGCAAGGCCAGCAACCCGCCGATCTTGCCCTGGCCGGTGAGGTTCTGCGCGTGGTATTGGCCTTTGACCTTGAGTGCAAAGGCATAGTCCTGCGGTGCGCCGCCCTTGTCCTGAGCGGTTTTCGCCGCTTTGTCGCCAACAATCTCGCTGAAGGGGATCGGCTTGCCGAGCGGGTCGATCAGCACATCGAGGTTGGTCTTCAGGGTCTGGTCGTCGAGGGTCACGTGGCCCTTGTCGAAACCGATCGCGCCGATATCGACCACCCAGCTCGACGGCTCGGCGTTCGGGTCCTTGGGATCGAATTTGAACGTCCAGTTGGCGCGGCCATCGGCCAGACGTTGCAGTTCGGCATTCGGCTCGGTCAGGTCGATGCGCGGGATCACCACGCGCTGGGCCAGAAGGGCCAGTGGCGAAATGCGCAGTTCAACGCGTTTGAGCGTGACCATCTGCGGCTGCTTCGACCAGTCAGGATTACCCAGGCTCAGATCCTCGGCGACCACGTGCGGCCACGGCACCCAAGAGCGCCAGCCGCCTTCTTCCGGCTCGCGCTGCCAGATCACCGCGAGGTTGCCGTTGATGGCAAACGCCCGGTGCAGTTCTTCCGAAACTTTGGCGTTGATCGTGGGTTTGATCCGGTTCCAGTCGAAAAACACGATGATCAGAATCAAGGCTGCCAGCAGCAGCGCGAGGATGGCGAAGGTCCAGCTGAAGATTTTTCCAGTGCGCGTCATGCACAAAGCTCCTGATCACGACCGCACGCCGAACATCCCGACGCACAGCTGAAACGGCAGACCGAAGCGGCCCCTATGCAGTCTGTGACTGGCGAAAGGCCCGCAGGTTTAATTGAAAGGCAGTTTAAGCCATAAAAAGCCCGGCAAAACTGACCGATCGGTCGAGCAGTGTTACCGCCACCCGCACTTTTGCGAGGCACGAGTGAGTCGAAAATACCCACGACGGTGCAAAACCGTCGCCCGCAAAGGCCCGATCTAGAGCCTTCGCGCCGAACAATCAATTCTGTTGATTATTACCATTGCGTTTATGAACTTTTATATCGACTTATCGAGAGTAGCATTGCCCTCGTACCCACTTTATCGCCCTCCCAAGGAGCCACTATCATGAAACGCCAATTACTGCTCAGCCTTACCCTGTCGATGCTAGCCAGCACTGCTTTCGCCCTGCCCGCTGCCGATCAGGCCACTCCGCAAGTCAAAGACAGCCACTCGGTGTTCAGCCAGACTCTCGCTGAAGACGGCTACGACAAAACCCCACAAGGCCAGACTCTGGCTGAAGACGGCTATGACAAAACCCCACAAGGTCAGACTCTGGCTGAAAACGGTCGCAACCGCCTCCAAGAAAAAGGTCTGGTTGAAGATGGCTATGACAAGACGCCACAAGGCCAGGCTGTAGCCGAAAACGGCCGCAATCGTCTTGAAGAAAAAGGCCTGGTGGAAGACGGCTACGACAAGACTCCCCAAGGTCAAGCCCTCGCCGAAGGTGGTGGTGACCGTGTGATCGAACGCAACAGCGCCGTGAGTTGAGCCTATGACGGCCCAGCGAAAAAGCCCAATCAGCGGATTGGGCTTTTGACTTTTCAGCTTCTGTAAAACCCTCGCTGCACGACTCCCCGTTCGACGCCGACAAAGCCGATTTGCTAGAGTGCGGCGCTTGTCCTGCCGAAGAACACACCCTGCGATGCTGCCCCGCGCCGAACAGAAACAACAGACCCGCAACGCCCTGATGGACGCTGCCCGCCACCTGATGGAAAGCGGCCGAGGATTCGGCAGCCTGAGCCTGCGCGAAGTGAGCAAGACCGCCGGCATCGTGCCCACCGGTTTCTACCGGCACTTTGCCGATATGGACGAGTTGGGTCTGGTACTGGTCAGTGAAGTCGGCCAGACCTTCCGCGAGACCATCCGCCTGGTGCGCCACAACGAATTCGTCATGGGCGGCATCATCGACGCTTCGGTGCGCATCTTCCTTGATGTGGTCAACGCCAACCGCTCGCAATTCCTGTTTCTCGCTCGCGAACAATATGGCGGCTCGCTGCCGGTGCGCCAGGCCATCGGACGCCTGCGGGAGAACATCAGCGCCGACCTCGCGGCGGACCTGGCGCTGATGCCCAAGCTGCAACATCTGGATCTGGCCGGCCTCAGCGTGATGGCTGACCTGATCGTCAAATCGGTGTTCGCCACCCTCCCCGACATCATCGACCCGCCCGCCGAAGCCTTGCCGGAGCACCTGACCCCGCAGGCGAAGATCACCCAGCAACTGCGCTTCATCTTCATCGGCCTCAAGCACTGGCAAGGGCTGGGCAGTACCGAGTAATCCCTTGTCTATCTGACACAGCGCACAGCCCCTGTGGGAGCGAGCCTGCTCGCGAAAGCGCTGGGTCAGCTGAATACATCTGTCTGACACGGCGCATTCGCGAGCAGGCTCGCTCCCACATTGAACATCCGTCATGGCCTCGCTTTGGTGCATGACAAATCCTTCATGCACCAAAACCTTCCAGAATCGCCGCGCCTGTTGAAACATCAGGCACGCGCCGACAGCTATTTCCTACAGATCGCCCGATTGGCGCGGCGCTTGCTCTAGCCCAATCAACGTTCATTGCTGGAAGCTTTCCGATGCTGGTGATTCATCGCAGAATCGACCCTCAACCCGTCTGGGCCGCCGAGCTGCACCTGACCTTCGAAGCGCGCAGCAAAAGCCGTTTGCGCTGTTTCAGTGCCGAAGGCGAAGACGTCGGGTTGTTTTTGGAGCGCGGCCAGCCACCGCTGTATGACGGCGAATGTCTGCAGGCCGAAGACGGCCGTGTCGTGCGCGTCTGCGCCCGTCCCGAACAACTGCTCCACGTCACGTGCGCCAATGCGTTCGAACTGACGCGCGCGGCCTATCACCTCGGCAACCGCCATGTCGCCCTGCAAGTCGGCGACGGCTGGCTGCGTCTGCTCGACGATTACGTGCTCAAAGCGATGCTCGAACAGCTCGGCGCCCGGGTCGAGGCCATCGAAGCGCCGTTCCAGCCGGAACATGGCGCCTACGGCGGCGGCCACCATCACTCCCGCCACGGCGATGAAGACTTCAACTACGCGCCGAAACTCCATCAATTCGGCGTGCGCCTGTGAATCCGGCCTGGGCGCTGCTGCGTCTGGCCAGTCCGCAATTGCCGATTGGCGGCTACAGCTATTCCCAGGGTCTGGAAATGGCGGTGGATAACGGCCGGGTCCACAACCCTGACGCCGCCCGGCGCTGGATCAGCGATCAACTGCTGCTCAATCTCGCCCGCTTCGAAGCGCCGCTGCTGTTGGCGCATTGCCAAGCCGCAGCAGATGAAAACTGGGCCGAGCTACGGCAGCTCTGCGAGAGCCACCGCGCCAGTCGCGAAACCCGCGAGCTGCATCTGGAGAGCCGGCAGATGGGTTACTCCTTGCAGCAGTTGTTGAACGGTTTGCCTGAACTCGACGCGCCTGCCCGCGACTTTCTTGACCAGACCACAGAACCGCACCTGGCCTTGTGCTGGGCACTGGCAGCACGCGCCTGGGGCATCAGCCCGCAGGATGCTCTTGCCGCGTGGCTGTGGAGCTGGCTGGAAAACCAGCTCGCCGTGCTGATGAAAACCCTGCCGCTGGGCCAGCAAGCCGCCCAGCGCCTGACCAGCGAACTGCTGCCGCTGCTGCAACAGGCGCAGCACGACGCGACCCGCATGAATCCCGAACATATCGGCAGCGCCGCCTTTGGCCTGTCCCTGGCGTGCATGGCCCACGAGCGCCAGTACAGCCGTCTCTTCCGCTCTTAGGGCTGTTTATTTTGGAGAATGAAATGGATACACAACCTCTGCGCGTCGGCATCGGCGGCCCGGTCGGTTCCGGCAAGACCGCGTTGACTCTGGCCCTGTGCCTGGCCCTGCGCGAGCGCTACAACCTCGCCGTGGTCACCAATGACATCTACACCCGCGAAGACGCCGATTTCCTCGTGCGCAACGAAGCCCTCGCGCCGGAGCGGATCATCGGCGTGGAAACCGGCGGCTGCCCGCACACGGCGATCCGCGAAGACGCCTCGATCAACCTCGAAGCGGTCGATCAACTGAACCGGCGCTTTCCCGGGCTGGATCTGATTCTGGTGGAGTCCGGCGGCGATAACCTCTCGGCGACCTTCAGCCCGGAGCTGTCGGATCTGACCATCTACGTGATCGACGTCTCCGCCGGCGACAAGCTGCCGCGCAAGGGCGGCCCGGGGATCTGCAAATCCGACCTGCTGGTGATCAACAAGATCGACCTCGCGCCACTGGTGGGCGCCTCGCTGGAAATGATGGACAGCGACACCAAACGCATGCGCAACGGCAAGCCGTTCGTGTTCAGCAACCAGAAAACCGGTCAGGGCCTCGAAGAAATCATCGCCTTCATCGAACGTCAGGGCCTGCTGACCGCCGCCTGATCCATTTATCCACAAGGAAGCTTATCCATGACACTCAAACGCATTCTTGGCGCTCTGGCGTTGCTGCTGACACCGGCGCTGGCCTTCGCTCACCCGGGCCATGGCGACAGTGGCCTCATCGCAGGCATCAGCCACCCGATCGGCGGGCTCGACCACTTGCTGGCAATGCTCGCCGTCGGTTTGTGGGCGGCGCAGCAACAAGGCGCGGCGCGCTGGGCGCTGCCGTGCACCTTTGTCGGCACCATGTTGCTCGGAGGTTTGCTCGGTTTTGAAGGGCTTGAGTTGCCGGCGCTGGAGAGCGGGATAGCCGCCTCGGTATTGGCGCTGGGCCTGGCCGTGGCACTGGCCGTGCGTCCGCCACTGGTGATGGCGGTGGCCGCGACGGCGCTGTTTGCGCTGTTCCATGGCGTGGCGCATGGGCTGGAGCTGCCGGACATGAGTAGTCCGTGGGCGTATGCGGCCGGGTTTGTCGCGGCGACAGCGGTTTTGCATGCGCTCGGTTATGGCGTGGTGCGGGTTCTTCCGCAGGCAGCGGCGCCGCTGGTGCGGTTGGCGGGTGCGGCTTCGGCGGCGACCGGCGTGTGGTTGTTGGCAGGCTGATTTTTTAGCGCCTGCACTGGCCTTTTCGCGAGCAGGCTCGCTCCCACAGGTTTTGTGTACGCTGCAAATCCACTGTGGGAGCGAGCCTGCTCGCGAAGACGGCCTGACAGACACCGCCTCTCTCAAGCGGTGCTCTCTGCTACCATGTCGCGCAATCGCCCCAGCCCGTGACGCCCGCCCATGCCCCACGCTTCCCGCTCCACCGCCCTGCCCGAATTGACCGCCCTGTTTGGCCAAGTGCAGCAGCACTTCCTCGACGTGATCGTGCCGCTGTGGCAAGGCCCGGGCTGGAATGCCGACATGGCGTTGCCCTATGAGGCGCTGGACGCCGCGCATCAACCGCTGCCAGCGCAACGCTATCGGGCGATGGCCTGCGCACGGCAGCTGTATCTGTTCTCCAGCCTGATCGGGGTTGTGGATAACGCCGAAGTCCGCGCCGCCGCGCTGTTCCGTTCCCTGCAACGGCATTTCCATGATGCCGAGCACGGCGGCTGGTTCTACAGCATCGACGCACAGGGCAAGCCGCTTGACCAGCGCAAGGATCTCTACACCCACGCCTTCATCCTGTTTGCCTGCGCGCATTACTGGGACAAGTCCCGGGATTCGCTGGCCGAGTCGACACTCAACGCCGCGCTGGAGATCATCGGCCGCCGATTCGCCACCGGCGACGGTTTGTACGAAGCCTGCCTTGAGCGTGATTGGCTCACCCTGCAAACCGGCCCACTGCAAAATCCACTGATGCACTTGGCCGAAGCCTTCCTCGCCACTCTGGCGGTGCGCGAAGACCCGCAGACGCAGAAGGCCCTGCTTGAGTTATGCACAGCCATGCACAAGCAATTCGTCGATCCGCAATATGGCGTATTGATGGAGAAGCCACTGGGGGCTGTGGATAACTGGTACGAACCGGGGCACCAGTTCGAATGGTATTTCCTGCTCGAATCGTCGGCGCTGTTGCGCGATTCGAAACTGCACCGGGCGCTGGATCGGGCATTTGCCTTTACCGAGCAGTACGGCGTGCTGGAGTCCTGCGGCGCGGTGCGGGCGATGCTCGATCTGGAAAGTAATGGTCGGCCCAGGGATTCCACCCAACGGATCTGGGCTCAGGCTGAATACCTGCGCGCGCTGACCTTGCGGGCGGACAGCGAAGCGGTAGTGCTGCGCCAGTTGCAGGCGTTGCAGCAGCGGTTTCTGCATGCCGGCGGCTGGCATGAGTGTCGCGATGAGAATGGAGCGGTCAGCCGCAAGGACATGCCTTCGACCACGCCTTATCATTTGGCGACTTGCTATCACGGTTTGGCTGAATATCTGCGTTGACCTGTGCAAAGCAGGATTTTGGGGCTAGAGGGTTACTGTGTTCTCAGCAGACATCCGGGTCAGATCAGGCAATCCACTTCTTGTCCCCGGTGAAGCTGATCGTCAGCCACCTCGCCGCATCCGGTTCACCCAACTGCGCCGATATCTGCTCACGTAGCGCATCCAGCTGCGCGACATTGCGCAGCGGATACTCCGCCGGCAACACCACATGAATTTCGATGAACCGCGCCCGACCGTGCTTTTGCACGTAGGACACGTAATCCTCGAAACCATGCTCGACCTTCGCCACCTCCATGACCTGCCTGACCTGCTCATCCAGAGTGTCCGGGGCAATTCCCAGCACATCACGCAATGCCGGGCCGAGGATCTTCAACGCCGGGGGCAGCATGGTCAGCGCCAGCACGATCAGGATCAGCGGGTCGACATACACCGCCCACTCGCCATAGCCCTGGGACTTGAGAAGCAGCGCGGCGAGGAAACTGATCAACAACCCCACAGACAGCATCGCGTCCACCAGCCAACTGATGTTGTCGAACTGGATGAGGCTGGATTTGAGCGTGCGATTACGCTGACGCACGTAGAAGAAGTAGGCGAACTCGACGACGGTGAAAACCGCCGCGTAGACGATCACCAGACCCAGCTCGATATCGCGGCCACCATTGATGATGCCGAACACGCCGTTGAGAAAGGCGTAGATGGCGATCAACAGCAGGAAGCTGCCTTCGATCAGCAGCACCATCGGCTCCAGATGCCAGAAGCCGAACTGGAAACGCTGATTGCTCTGCTTGGCGATCAGCCGGGCGGTGATCAGCATCAGGATTTTGATGAACGTCGCGATCAGCGAAAAAAAGCCATCGAACAGGATGGATTGCGAACCTGAAACAAAACCGGTGACGATCCCGGCAATCGACACCGCCAGCATCAGCAGCGTCGATTGTTTGAGCAGTGCCTGCTCACCTCGGTTACTCACTTGAACGCCTCATGAAACCTTGAGCGCCGCGGGGTGCGGCCTGATGGTTGAGTGAGGAGTTTAGCTTATCGTCCTGTTTTGCCTGTGCCGGCCTTTTCGCGAGCAGGCTCGCTCCCACAGTTTGAAATGCATTCTCCTGTGGGAGCGAGCCTGCTCGCGAATGGCCTCAACGCGGTATCAAGCCTTGTTACGCTCGATGGCAAACCCGGCCCAGGTCTGGCTCACCGGCATCAGCTCCAGGCTGTTGATGTTGATATGCGCCGGGGTGTTCATGACCCAGAAGATCGTCTCGGCGATGTCCTGCGGCTGGATCGGCTCGGCGCCAGCGTAAGTGGCGTTGTAGCGTTCCTGGTCACCGGCAAAACGTACCAGCGAGAACTCGCTTTCGCACAGGCCGGGCTCGATATTGCTGACCCGCACGCCTGTGCCCTGCAAGTCGCAACGCAGGTTCAGCGAGAACTGTTTGACGAAGGCTTTGGTCGCGCCGTACACGTGGCTGCCCGGGTACGGATAGTTGCCGGCGATGGAACCGAGGTTGACGATACCGGCGCCACGGCCGTGGGCGATCAGCCGAGGCAGCAGCAGGCGAGTGGCGTACATCAGGCCTTTGACGTTGGTGTCGACCATGGTGTCCCAGTCATCCAGATCGCACTTCGGCGCCGGGTCGACACCGAGCGCCAGGCCGGCGTTGTTGATCAGGCCACGGAGTTTGGCGAACGACGGCGGCAGGTTGGCGATTGCCTCCTCCATCGCCTTGCGATCGCGCACATCGAGGACCAGACCATGCACTTCGGTCTGCTTCGACAGTTCGGCGCACAGGGCATTGAGGCGTTCTTCACGACGGCCGGTCAGAACCAGCTTCCAGCCAGCCTCGGCAAAACGACGGGCACAGGCTTCACCAAAACCGGACGTCGCGCCGGTGATAAACAGGGTGTCGGACATCGTGTTCTCCTTGCTTCGGCCGCCACGGCAGCCCTTGGAATAGAAAATCAGCAGGCAGCATGCCCGCCCTCGCGGATACGGGCAACACTTGCCAGCTGTACAAAAATCAACCAGACCCGCCAAGGCCACAGCCAGCGTGGCCTGTAGCCATGTGCACGCATGTTATCCACAGTCTGCTCCACAGTTTCCGGGGGCAAGTGCAAACGCGCAAAGCCACGCCACACAAGGCTTTGCGGGCGAAATGGAAAGTTTTTTGCTTGACCGTGAGGCGGGGGATGTGCGGCACAGGGCATTTTGCACGACGGACGGTGCAACCGGGTGATTGCGCGAGGCCAGCAATTACGGCGCTCCGCGAGGTCTTTCCAGAGTTTAGTCACAGACTTATCCACAGGCCTTTACACACAACAGTACCCGACCTGGATGCGCTATAAAAAGGTTGACAATGGCGCCTCACGCCTGCCTGAAACTGACTGATCAAAAAACAATCACAAGCCTGGAGACCACGTGTTACAAGGCCTGCAACCATATACACCCACGTTATTCACAGCCAGTTCCACAGTAACCGGGGACAAGTCAAAACTGTGGAAAAACAGCCATTTGCAGCGTCTATATGTCGCGCTTTGGCAGCTTGGGGAATTTGTTTTCCACAATTTCGGGAATTACCCAATTTACCTGTGGTGGATTCAAAAAATAAAAAAGCCCCGGGACTCTCGTCGCCGGGGCTGTGTACAACCGCGAGAAGAATCAGTGCCCGCCCAGATAGGCGTTACGCACCTCCTCGTTCACCAACAGTTCTTTACCGGTGCCGGTCAGGCGAATCTCGCCGTTGACCATTACATAAGCCCGATCCGACAGCTTCAACGCATGGTTGGCGTTCTGCTCGACGAGGAAAATCGTCATCCCGGTTTTCGCCAGCTCGCGCAGCGTGGCGAAGATCTGCTTCACCACGATCGGTGCCAGACCCAGGCTCGGTTCATCGAGCAGCAACAGCTTCGGCCGGCTCATCAGCGCTCGGGCGATGGCGAGCATCTGCTGTTCACCGCCAGACATGGTCATCGCGCGCTGATTGCGCCGCTCTTCAAGCCGGGGGAACAGCTCGAACATGCGCTGCATGTCCTCTTTGGCGTACTTGTCGCCAATCGGGATGGTGCCCATCAGCAGGTTTTCCTCGACGGTCATGTCGGGGAAAACCCGCCGCCCTTCCGGCGACTGCGCGATGCCGTTGGAGGCGATGTAGTGCGAGGACTTCTGCGTGATGTCGACGCCCTGATAGAGAATCTGCCCGCCCGCCGCCCGTGGCTGGCCAAAGATCGACATCAGCAAGGTCGACTTGCCGGCACCGTTGGAGCCGATCAGGCTGACGGTTTCGCCTTCGTTGATCTGCAGGGAAACGCCTTTGAGCGCCTGAATCGGGCCGTAGAACACGTCCAGATTACGCAGTTCGAGGATCGGTTGGCTCATACCAGCTCCTCTTCGTCGGCGCCCAGATAGGCCGCGATCACTTTCGGATCGTTGCGGATCGCTTCCGGCCCGCCTTCGGCGATGACGATGCCGTGGTCGAGAACCACGATGTGATCGGAAATGCTCATGACCATGCCCATGTCGTGTTCGATCAGCACCACGGTCAGATCGTGCTCGTCACGCAGCAGCCGGATCATCGCGCTGAGCGCTTCGGTTTCCTGAGGGTTGAGGCCGGCGGCCGGTTCGTCGAGGCAGATGATCTGCGGGCGGGTGCACATGGCCCGAGCAATCTCCAGACGGCGTTGTTGGCCGTACGAGAGTTCACCGGCGAGACGGTTGGCGCAGTCGACCAGATCGACCACTTCGAGCCAGTAGAACGCGACATCCAACGCATCGCTCTCGGCCTTGCGATAGCCCTTGGTGTTGAGGATGCCGGCGAGCATGTTGCGGTTGACCCACATGTGCTGCGCCACCAGCAGGTTTTCCAGCACCGACATTTCCTTGAACAGGCGAATGTTCTGGAACGTACGGGCGAGACCGGCACGGTTCACCAGGTGAGTACCGCCGAACATTTTGTAGTACATGCGGCTGAGGAAGGATTTCGGCGAAACGAAATCGGTCGGTTTGAACGACTCGCCCAGCAACTGGATGACGTTGGTCTGCTGGCCGCGCACATTGAGTTCGATCTTGCCGCCCGTGGCCTTGTAGAACCCGGTCAGGCAGTTGAACACCGTGGTCTTGCCGGCGCCGTTGGGGCCGATCAGGGCGAAGATCGAATTGCGTTTGACCTTCAGGCTGACATCGCTCAACGCCTTGATGCCACCGAAATGCATCATCAGTTTTTCAACAGAGAGTACGACTTCACTCATGGCGCAGTCCTCTCGTAGTGAATGGCACCTTTGCGTGGTTTGACCCCGGTGCGGCTGATGCGGATCAGCCCGCGTGGTCGCCAGATCATCATCAACACCATCAGGATGCCGAACAGCAGCACGCGGTATTCAGCGAAGCCGCGCAGCAGTTCCGGAGCGACGGTGAGCACGAATGCGGCGATGACTACGCCAATGGTCGAGCCCATGCCGCCGAGCACGACGATGGCGAGGATCAGCGCCGATTCAAAGAAGGTGAACGAGGTCGGGTTGACGAAGCCTTGATAAGTGGCGAAGAACACCCCGGCCAGACCCGCCGTCGACGCACCGATGGTGAACGCCGAGAGCTTGACCAGCACGTGGTTGAGGCCCATCGAGCGGCAGGCGATTTCATCTTCACGCAGGGCTTCCCAGGCGCGACCGACCGGCATCTTCACCAGCCGATGCTTGACGTACAACACCGCCAGCACCACCAGGAACAGCACTGCGTAGATGAAGTAATACTTCACGTCGGGGTTGTAGGTCAGACCGAAGAACTCATGGAACGGTACTCCGCCATCCTTCGCCCGCTTGCCGAACTCCAGGCCGAAGAACGTCGGCAGTGGCGCCGGCATGCCGTTCGGGCCGCCGGTCAGGGACAGCCAGTTGTTCAGCACCAGACGAATGATTTCACCGAAACCCAGGGTCACGATCGCCAGATAGTCACCGTGCAGACGCAACACCGGGAAACCGAGAATGCAACCGGCCAGGCCTGCGGTGATCGCCGCCAGCGGCAGCACGGTCCAGAAGCCCAGACCCAGATATTGATAACCCAATGCCAGACCGTAGGCACCGATGGCGTAGAACGCCACGTAACCAAGGTCGAGCAGCCCGGCCAGACCGACCACGATGTTCAGCCCCAGCCCCAGCAGCACGTAGATCAAACCGAGGATGACCACCCCCAGCAGATAGGAGTTGGAGACAAACGGCACGATGATCGCCAGTACGATAATCAGCGGGATGATCCAGCGCAGCCGTGATTTGTAGTCCGCCGGCAGCACGTGCACACCGGAGCCGGTGCTCTCGAACCCGTCGAGGATCTTCAGGCCCTTGGGGGTTTGCAGGAACAGGCTCAGGGCAAAGCGACCGGCCATGACGATGGCAATGATCCACGCCACGCGAGTCGCTTCGAGGTTGAAGCTGTAGCCGTCGAGGACCACGCCGACAATCGGCCCGAACACGATCAGCGCAATCAGGCCGGCAAGAATCGCCTCGACCAGACTTTTTTTGATATCGATGGATTTTTCAGTGGTTGCAGACATCGCTTACACCTTCGACACAAGAGGACGGCCCAACAGGCCCTGCGGCCGGAAGACCAGTACGAGGACGAGCAGCGAGAAACTGAACACGTCTTTGTAGTCGGAATTGACCAGACCGGAGAACAGCGACTCGGAGATGCCGAGGATGATCCCGCCGAGCATCGCGCCGGGCAGTGAACCGATGCCGCCCAGCACCGCTGCGGTGAACGCCTTGATGCCGATGATGAAGCCGGCATAGAAGTCGAACGTGCCGTAGTTCATGGTGATCAGCACACCGGCCAGTGCCGCCATGGCTGCACCGATGATGAACACATAGGAAATCACCCGGTCGGTGTTGATCCCCAGGATCGAGGCCATCTTGCGGTCTTGCTGGGTCGCACGGCACATGCGGCCGAGCTTGGTGTATTTGATGACGTAGGTCAGCAGCCCCATGCCGACGAACGCGGCAATCAGGATGAAGACTTTGGTGTAGGTCAGTTGTACGAATCCGGTGCCGACTTCAACACGCCAGGCACCGGTCAGCAGCGTAGGCACGCCCTGTTGTTTGGCGCCCTGAGCGATCTGTGCGTAGTTCTGCAGAATCAGCGAAATACCGATAGCGCTGATCAGCGGCGCCAGGCGGGTCGAGTTACGCAGGGGTTTGTAGGCAACACGCTCGATGACCCAGCCATACACCGCCGTGACGACGATGGTGAAGATCAGCGTGCCGAGCATCAGCAGCGGGAAGGATTCGATACCGAAGTAAGCCAGCAGAGCCAGACTGATTGCCGCCAGGTAAGCGGAAATCATGTAAACCTCACCGTGGGCGAAGTTGATCATGCCGATGATGCCGTAGACCATTGTGTAGCCGATGGCGATCAGGCCATAGACCGACCCGAGGGTCAGGCCATTGACCAGTT
Source organism: Pseudomonas sp. RG1 (assembly GCF_025910115.1). Lineage (NCBI taxonomy): Bacteria > Pseudomonadati > Pseudomonadota > Gammaproteobacteria > Pseudomonadales > Pseudomonadaceae > Pseudomonas > Pseudomonas sp. RG1. The sequence continues at coordinate 513,612 of NZ_JAPCIK010000002.1, read as the reverse complement.
GCTGCAGGAAAATACCATCCATAACGCAATCTCACGCAGTGAGAACCTGCGCGCCCATGGCGCGCGGTTCTTCTAGGAAAAATACAGATGTACGTCGGAGCAATGTCGGAGCGTGATCAGCCCGATCGCCACTGAATCCTGTGGGAGCTGGCTTGCCAGCGATAGCGGTGGATCAGCCAACTTGTGTGTCGATTGACCTGACGCCATCGCGGGCAAGCCCGCTCCCACAGGGTTTCAAGTGAGCCGAGTGATCGCTTCAGCCCTTACTTCTGCTTTTCCAGCTGGTGGTATTTGCCGTCCTTGTCCCACTGGTAAACCACGTAGTCGGAGACTTTCAGGTCGCCTTTGGCGTCCCAGGTCTTCTCGCCCATCACGGTTTTCACCGGGTTGGCCTTCAGCCACTTGGCAGCGGCTTCGCCATCGTTTTTCTTCGCGCCATTGAACGCTGCCGCCAGAGTCTGAACCGAGGCGTAGGCGTACAGGGTGTAGCCTTCAGGCTCGGTGCCGGCCTTGCGGAACGCGTCCACTACGGTCTTGCTTTCCGGCAACAGGCGCGGGTCGGCGCCGAAGGTCATCAGCACGCCGTCGGTGAATTGTGGGCCGCCAGCGGTGGTCACCAGCTCGTCGGTCACGATGCCGTCGTCGGACATGAACTTGACGTCTTTCAGGCCTTGTTCACGCAGCTGGCGAACCAGCGGACCGGCTTCCGGGTGAAGGCCGCCGAAGTAGACGACATCGGCGCCGGCGCCACGGATCTTGGTGACGATGGTGCTGAAGTCTTTCTCGCCACGGGTCAGGCCTTCGTACAGCACAGGCTTGACGCCGCGTTTTTCCAACTGAGCCTTGGTGGCGTCCGCCAGGCCTTGGCCGTAGGTGTCCTTGTCGTGCAGCACGACGACTTTCTTGCCCTTGAGCATGTCGACGATGTAGTCGCCGGCAACGATGCCTTGCTGGTCGTCACGTCCGCACATACGGAACATGGCGCTGAGGCCACGCTCGGTAACTTGCGGGTTGGTCGAGCCCGGGGTGATCGCGATGATCCCGGCTTCGTCGTAGATTTCCGACGCTGGAATGGTCGAGGAGGAGCAGAAGTGACCGACCACACCGGCGACTTTCTGGTTGGTGAGGTCCTTGGCGACCGTCACCGCCTGCTTCGGTTCGCAGGCGTCATCACCTTTGACCAGGACGATTTTTTCCCCATTGACGCCGCCCGCCGCGTTGACTGCATCGGCCGCCGCCTGTGCACCCTTCATGTACTGCTCGCCGAATGCCGCGTTGGCACCGGTCATCGGACCCGCTACACCGATCTTGATATCAGCTTGAGCAAACGCAGAAACACCCAGCGCAGTAGCGACTGCGAGGGCCAGAAAGCCTTTCTTGTAAAACGTCTGGGACATGAGGTGGTGCTCCAAGGTTTTTTTTAGTTGGCACTGCGACTTCACTTCACTCAAAGCTCAGAGCAAGGCCCGTGCCATCGGTTTTTTATTCTTCAAAAAGTCGCTGCGTTGTTGTTATTTCGACTGTTTCGGTCCCATTTTCATTGGGCGTGCAACCGTCTAAACCGCGGAAGGTAAAACCATTTGTTTTTTCAGGCGCAACCCGCACGCGCCATCATTGCAACCGCAGCGGCAAACGACGTGCAACCAGCCTGTAACAGCCCGCGTCACCGAACTGCACACTGCTGGTGCGGGACTGCTACAACCCGCACCATTACAGGCTAGTCGCTGGATGCAAAAGCGCCGCTTGCGGCAACAAATTTCAACACTCAAATGACGATGCGCAGGCACTGGCCCGCGTGATACAGGGAAAACCCGGCTTCGTACAGGCAACTGCGCAAGCCCACACCGGCCAGGGGCTGCATCGGTGCGAAGGGAATCGGCAGTGCCTGCGGATCGCCGTTGCACAGGTAATCGGCGAAGGCTTTGCCGACCACCGTACCGGTGGTGACGCCGCGACCGTTATAACCGGTGACGGCTACCAGTCCGGGCGCGGGCTCGAACAGCCGCATCAGGTGATCAGGGGTAAACGCAATGCGCCCGGTCCAGGTGCATTCCCACTCGACCGGCTTCAGATTGGGGAAGTAATGCTGCTGCACCCGATCAGCCCAGGCCTTGAGAAACCACGTCGGTTTTTGATTGCCATTGCCGAGGCTGCCAAGCAACAGGCGCCCGTCCTTGTCGCGACGGATGCTGCTCAATACCTGACGGGTGTCCCACGAGCCCTGCCCGCCCGGGAGAATTTCCTGCGCAGCGTCTTCGCTGAGCGGCACCGAGGCGACCTGGTAGTAATAACCGGGAAAGAAATTGCGCTTGAGTTCGGTCCAGTCGCCTTCGGTGTAGGCGTTGGAGGCGATGACCACTTGTTCGGCGAGCACCGAGCCCTGGGCGGTCTGTACCGACCAGTTCTGCCCGATGCGCTCGAGGCGAGCCACTGGCGAATGATCGAACATCTGCCCGCCGAGCCCGCGCACGGCATTGGCCAGCCCGGTGACATAGGCCATCGGATTGAGCGTGCCGGCGCGGCGATCAAGCAACGCGGCGGCGATTTTCTGCGTGCCGGTGGCTTGCTCGCAGGCCTTGCCGGTGAGCAGTTCGACCGGCGCGCCACGGCGTTTCCATTGCTGCTCGCGACTGCGCAGATCCGCCTCGCCCTTGGCGTTATGCGCCATGTGCAAAGTGCCTTCGCGGCGCAATTGGCAATCGATGGCGTATTTATCCACAAGGCTGAACACCAGCGCCGGCGCCGCACCGAGCATGCGGTTGAGCTGACTGCCGACCGCCTCGCCGAACCCGGCTTCGATCTCGTCCGGAGGAATCCACATGCCGGCGTTGACCAGCCCGACATTGCGCCCGGAGCCACCGTGCCCTGCGCGATGCGCTTCCAGCACGCAGACGCTTTTGCCTTTTTCCAACAGATGCAGCGCCGCTGACAACCCCGTGAACCCGGCGCCGATCACGCAGACATCGACCTTGACCTCGCCCTTGAGCGCGGTGTTATCCGGGCGTTGTGGCGTGAGCGTTTCCCACAGACATTCTTCGCGTAACGGCATTGCCAGACTCCAACAGAAACCCAACAAACACACAAACCTGAGTGAGCCCCCTGTGGCGAGGGGATTTAGCGAAACGTCGCACCGCCCCGCTGGGTCGCGGAGCGGCCCCAAAATTTCAAAAGCGACGACTGCTTCGCAGCCGAACGGGGATAAATCCCCTCGCCACAGTGCTCACTCCTACAGAGGATCTCCACCTGTCAGTCGAATGTAATGCCCTGCGCCAACGGCAATTCCAGCGAGTAGTTGACGGTGTTGGTCTGCCGGCGCATGTACGCGCGCCAGGCATCGGAGCCGGATTCACGGCCGCCGCCGGTCTCTTTCTCGCCACCAAAGGCACCGCCGATTTCCGCGCCGCTCGGGCCGATGTTGACGTTGGCGATGCCGCAGTCGCTGCCAACCGCCGACATGAACCGCTCGGCCTCACGCACGTCGGTGGTGAAGATGCACGATGACAGGCCTTGCGGCACGGCGTTGTTCAGGCGCAGCGCTTCCTCGAAATCGCTGTAGCCGACCACGTAGAGAATCGGCGCGAAGGTTTCGCTGCAGACCACGTCGCTCTGCTCGGGCATTTCCACGATGGCCGGCGACACGTAATAAGCATTGGGGAACTGCTCTTCCAGTTGGCGCTTGCCACCGAACACCCGGCCGCCTTCGCTCAGCGCCTGTTCCAGTGCATCCTGCATGTTTTCGAAGCTGTGCCTGTCGATCAGCGGGCCGACCAGGTTGCCTTGCAGCGGATGGCCGATGCGTACTTTCGAATAGGCAGCCTTGAGGCGAGTGACGATTTCTTCCTTGACCGATTCATGGGCGATCAGACGGCGCAAAGTCGTGCAGCGTTGCCCGGCGGTGCCGACGGCGCTGAACAGAATCGCGCGCACTGCCATGTCCAGATCGGCGCTCGGGCCGAGGATCATCGCGTTGTTGCCGCCCAGCTCAAGAATGCTGCGGGCGAAACGCGCGGCGACTTTCGGCGCCACTTCGCGGCCCATGCGCGTGCTGCCGGTGGCGCTGATCAGCGCAACACGCGGATCATCGACCAGCGCTTCGCCGGCATCGCGACCGCCGATCACAACCTGGCACAGGCTCGGTGGGGCATCACTGAAATTTTTCACTACGCGATCGAACAGCGCCTGACAGGCCAGCGCGGTCAGCGGAGTTTTCTCCGACGGCTTCCACACCACCGGGTTGCCGCAGACCAGCGCCAGAGTGGTGTTCCACGCCCACACTGCGACCGGGAAGTTGAACGCGCTGATGACGCCGACCACGCCAAGCGGATGCCAGGTTTCACGCATGTGGTGGCCCGGGCGCTCGGAGGCGATGGTCAGACCGTACAGCTGGCGCGAAAGGCCGACGGCGAAGTCGCAAATGTCGATCATCTCCTGCACTTCACCCAGACCTTCCTGAGTGATCTTGCCGGCCTCCCACGACACCAACTCGCCAAGGTCGGCCTTGTACTCGCGCAACACTTCGCCGAACTGGCGCACCAGCTCACCGCGACGCGGCGCCGGCACCTTGCGCCAGTGCTCGAATGCATGATCTGCGCGACTGATGTGCTGCTCGACTTCGGCCGCGCCTTCCCAGTTCACCGAGGCAATTTCGCTGCCATCGATGGGCGAATGCACCGGCACTTTGCCGTTCTGGTACAGGGCCGGGTTGACTCCCAGACGATCAAGCAATGCGGCTACCATCGGTCTCTCCTCAAGCAAAAACAGAATGTGTGCGGCCATCCTTCGCATGGCCGGGCAGGCCTTTAGTTGTAGCCTCACTGCGGCGATGCAACAAACGACCTTTACGCCAGATATCATTCCGTTTATTCATGCTGCCTAGCGAAAGACAAGAAAAAGGACTGGCCATGCTGAACAAACGCCACTTGCCCTCGATCACCGCGCTGCAATGCTTCGAGGCCGTGACCCGGCACCTGAGTTTTACCCGCGCCGCCGAAGAGCTGAACCTGACCCAGAGTGCGGTGAGCAAACAGGTCGCGCAGCTTGAAGAACTGTTGCAGCACTTGCTGTTCCGCCGCGTGCGTCGGCGCTTGCAGATGACGCCGGCCGGGGATTTGTATCTGGTCGAGGTCAGAAAAATCCTCAGCCAAGTGGAGATGTCGACGCATTACCTGCGTTCCTACGGCGGCGAGACCGAAGTCCTGCGAGTCTCTACCCCTTCCACCTTCGGCGCCCGTTGGCTGGTGCCGCGCCTGAAAGGCTGGCGCCTGCGCCATCCGTCGATTCATCTGGATCTGTGTAACGAGCAGGAAGCCGATGATCTGTTGCAGGGGCGCAGCGATCTGGCTTTCTATTTCGGCCAGGCATCGCGGCCGGGCACCGAATGCCTGAAATTGTTCGGCGAACAACTGGTGCCGGTCTGCGCCCCGGCCAGCCTGCCGGACACACCATTCACTGACCCGACGCAACTCACCGACCTGGTGCTGCTGCAAAATGCCTCGCGACCGCAGGCCTGGCACGACTGGTTCGACAGTCAGGGCTACCACACCGAACACAGCTACCACGGGCCGCGTTTCGAAACCTTTTACATGTGCATCCGCGCCGCCCAGGTCGGTTGTGGCGTGGCGCTGCTGCCACGGTTTCTGGTGGAAGAGGAATTGGCCGAAGGCAAACTGGTCATACCCTGGCAGCATGCGATGCCCAGCAGCGATGCCTATTACCTGGCCTACCCGGAGCACGCGGCGGAAGTGCCGAAGGTGCGGGATTTTGTCAAATGGATGCTTGAACAAATCGATAGCCCGGTGTGAGGTCAACCGGGATCCCTGTGGGAGCGAGCCTGCTCGCGAAAGCGTCGGGTCAGCCACATCATCTTTAACTGACACACCGCATTCGCGAGCAGGCTCGCTCCCACAGTGGATCTGCGGCGCTCTGAAAAAATGCTGGCAATCCCCACCGCCGATATGCGCCACTAGCGCCATCGATATAGACCGCGCCAGGCGCGGCGCAACTGGAGACCCGTTTATGAGCGAGAGTGTGTTTGCCGATCGCATCGTGCAGAACCTGCTCGACACCGACTTCTACAAGCTGACGATGATGCAGGCGGTGCTGCACAACTACCCCAACGTCGAAGTCGAATGGGAGTTCCGCTGCCGCAACGCCGAGGATCTGCGTCCGTATCTGGCCGAGATCCGTCATCAGATCGAGCGTCTGGCCGAGCTGAGCCTGAGTGCCGATCAGTTGAGTTTTCTCGAGCGCATCAGCTTTCTGAAACCGGATTTTCTGCGCTTCCTTGGCCTGTTCCGCTTCAACCTGCGCTACCTGCACACCGGCATCGAGAATGGCGAGTTGTTCATCCGCCTGCGCGGGCCGTGGCTGCATGTGATTCTCTACGAAGTGCCGCTGCTGGCGATCGTCAGTGAAGTGCGCAATCGCTATCGCTACCGGGAGACTTCGCTGGAGCAGGCACGCGAACAGCTGTATCGCAAGTTCGACTGGCTGACCGCCAATGCTTCGGCCGATGAGCTGTCGCAACTGCAGGTTGCCGATTTCGGCACGCGCCGGCGCTTTTCCTTTGGCGTGCAGGCCGAAGTGGTCAACGTGCTCAAGCACGACTTCCCGGGTCGTTTCGTCGGTACCAGCAACGTGCATCTGTCCCGCGAGCTGGACATGAAACCGCTGGGCACCATGGCTCACGAGTGGATCATGGCCCATCAGCAACTTGGCCCGCGCCTGATCGACAGCCAGATCGCCGCGCTCGATTGCTGGGTTCGCGAGTACCGTGGCCTGCTCGGCATTGCCCTCACCGATTGCATCACCACCGATGCGTTTCTTGGCGATTTCGATCTGTTCTTCGCCAAGCTCTTCGATGGCCTGCGCCACGATTCCGGGGATCCGGTGGCGTGGGGCGAAAAATGCATCGCGCACTACCACAAGCTCGGCATCGACCCGATGAGCAAGACTCTGGTGTTCTCCGACAGTCTGACCCTGCCGAAATCGTTGGAGATTTTCCGCGCGCTGCACGGTCGCATCAATGTGAGCTTCGGCATCGGTACCAACCTCACCTGCGATATCCCGGGTGTCGAACCGATGAGCATCGTGCTTAAAATGACCGCCTGCAACGGCCAGCCGGTGGCGAAGATCTCCGACGAGCCTGGCAAGACCCACTGCAAAGATCCGAATTTCGTCGCCTATTTGCGACATGTGTTTCAGGTTCCTGCCGAATCCAGTCTATCTAGCAAGGAGTGAATTCATGCAAGCCGTACAGCGTGAGATTGCTGAGCAGCTCAAGGTGCAACCACCGTTCGCCGACGACCAGGCCCTGCAGGCGGAAATCGCCCGGCGCCTGACGTTCATCCAGGAATGTCTGGTCAATTCCGGGCTCAAGACCCTGGTGCTGGGCATCAGCGGCGGCGTCGACTCACTGACCGCCGGCCTGCTGGCCCAGCGCGCGGTACGTGAACTGCGCGAAAAGACCGGCGACGACCGCTACAAATTCATCGCCGTGCGCCTGCCCTACGAAACCCAGTTCGACGAGCACGACGCCAAGGCCTCGCTCGACTGCATCGCCCCTGACGAAATCCACACCGTGAACATCGGCCCGGCGGTCAAGGCACTGGCGGCTCAGGTTTCGGCGTTCGAAGGCAAGCCGGCGGCGACGGTGGACTTCGTGCTGGGCAATACCAAGGCGCGCATGCGCATGGTCGCGCAGTACACGATTGCCGGGGTGGCGGGCGGTCTGGTGATTGGCACCGACCACGCGGCGGAAGCAGTGATGGGTTTCTTCACCAAATTCGGCGATGGCGCCTGCGACCTCGCCCCGCTCAGCGGTCTGGTGAAAAACCAGGTGCGTGCGATTGCCCGCAGCTTTGGCGCGCCGGAGACGCTGGTCGAGAAAGTGCCGACTGCTGACTTGGAAGACTTGTCGCCGGGCAAACCGGACGAAGCGGCGCACGGCGTGACCTATGCCGAGATCGATGCGTTTCTGCACGGTGAAACGGTGCGGGACGAAGCGGCGAAGATCATTGTCGATACGTACAACAAGACTCATCACAAGCGCGTGATGCCGTTTGCGCCTTGATTTTTCAACGGCATGAAAAAGCCCGCGGAGGAGTGATCCTCAGCGGGCTTTTTCTTTGGCCATCAGTCTTTCGGTGAAGCGGATGGCCTCTTCGCGAGCAGGCTCGCTCCCACATTGGCCCTGATTACTTGACGACGATAGTGCCTTTCATCATCGAGATGTGCCCAGGGAACGAGCAGAAGAAGCCGTAGCCACCGTCAGCCACCTTGGCCACATCGAAGGTCACCGAGTCGGTTTCCTTGGCGCCGATAATCTTGGTGTGGGCGATGATGCGGGCGTCGCCATCCTTCAGGTAGTTCTTGTCGATACCGGCCGCCAGGCCGTCGGTAGCGATCGGCTGCATGTCAGCTTCTTTGCTGATCACCAGGTTATGGCCCATGACGGTCTTCGGCAGGCTGCCGGAGTGGGTCAGTTCGACGGTGAACGTCTTGCAGCTCTTGTCGATCACGATTTCCTTGGTGTTGAAGGACATCTGATCAGTGGAATCTACGGTGGTTTTGCACTCGGCAGCCATCAATTGGCTGCTGGCCAGCGCCAGCAGGGATACCGCAACAACTTTGGAAAACATGGTGAATCTCCAAGGCAGGGTTAACAAAAACACTAGTGGTGGAAAGACTGCCTGAAATCATCGCAAGTTCATATGACTTGAGTCAAAAATTGTATACAACTTTCAGGCTATGACATTCATCAACACAATCTAACGGCCATTTCGTTGGGCCAGGCCTATGATCGGTCCACCTACTGAAACGGAGTGCCAGTCATGTTCTTTAACGGCCTGTTGTGCAGCTTGCTTGCCGCCTACGCTTGTGGCGCCAGCGGTACTTTTGAATCACCCGAACGCGAAGTCTAGTCCTTGGAGCGCAGCGTGCCAGCCGTTACCCTGTGCGACTGATCGACTCAGGAGTAACGCATGTCGCTGAAATCCGTTTGTGTGTTTTGCGGTGCCAACGCCGGTACCGTGCCGGCTTACACCGAAGCTGCCGTGGCCCTCGGCCGGGCATTGGCCGAGCGTAATCTGACGCTGGTCTACGGCGGTGGTGCCGTCGGTTTGATGGGCATTGTCGCTGATGCCGCGCTCGCCGCTGGCGGCGAAGTGATCGGCATCATTCCGCAAAGCCTGATGGACAAGGAGATCGGCCACAAGAGCCTGACGCGCCTGGAAGTGGTCGACGGCATGCATGCGCGCAAGGCGCGGATGGCTGAGCTGAGCGATGCGTTCATCGCCCTGCCCGGCGGCCTCGGCACGCTGGAAGAGCTGTTCGAAGTCTGGACCTGGGGCCAGCTCGGCTATCACGGCAAGCCTTTGGGGCTGCTGGAAGTGAACGGTTTCTACAGCAAACTCACGGCTTTTCTCGATCATATCGTCGGCGAAGGCTTCGTTCGCGCGCCACACCGTGACATGCTGCAAGTGAGCGAATCGCCAGATTCCCTGCTCGAAGCCCTCGATCAGTGGCAGCCGACCGTCACGCCCAAGTGGGTCGACCAAAAACCCGGCTAACCCCCGGACACCGATACAGGGCAGAATACGCGCCGCTCAACCTCACCTTCGACCCCAGAGGATCGCCCATGGCCAAACCCAATTACTCCTTCGCCAAACGTCAACGAGACCTGGCAAAGGAACAGAAGAAAGAGGAAAAGCTTCAGCGCAAGAAGCAAACCGCTGAAGAAGCGGCACTGAACCCTGACGGTGAAGTGGCGACCGATGATGATGTTGATGCAACCGATGCACCGAAAGATCAGACGCCCGACGCCTGAGCCCCACCGGGTTTGATGATCGAATCAGACCCTGCGGATTTGTGACGGGGCTGGCAGTTCTGCTGCCGGCCCTCACAGCCCTGCTTTCTCTGACACACCAAAATCCCCTGTGGGAGCGAGCCTGCTCGCGAATGCGATATATCTGTTACAAATCTATTGGCTGACCTGACGCTTTCGCGAGCAGGCTCGCTCCCACATTTGAAGACTCATCAATTCTGAGGCATCACCGTAACCCGCACTTCCGGGTCGTGATTACCGCCACCGAGAATCACCCCCCGCAGCGGCGACACATCGGAGAAATCCCTTCCCCACGCCAGCGTGATGTGTTCCAGCGCCGGCCGCACATTGTTGGTCGGATCGAAATCCACCCACCCCGATACCGGACAGAACACCGATACCCACGCATGCGAGGCGTCGGCGCCGATCAGGCGTGGCTGCCCCGGTGGTGGCTGGGTCAGCAGGTAGCCGCTGACATAACGCGCCGCCAGACCGCGCGAGCGCACACAGGCCAGCATCAGATGAGCGAAGTCCTGACAGACGCCGCGTCGACGCTCCAGCACTTCCACCAGCGGCGTCGCCACCTGGGTGGCTTCGGCATCGAAGGTGAATTCGCTGAAGATCTTCTGCATCAGCGCCTGCACCCCGAGCAACAACGGTCGCCCTGGCGGAAAACAGCTTTGCGAGAACTCGACGAAGCTGCGCTTCAAATGCACATAAGGAGACTGGAACCGGTAGCGACAGGCTTCGAGCAAGTCGGCGGACAACGGCTGACTGCTGTAGGTCAGCGCATCGCGGGTCTGCTCCCACGCTGGCGACTGGTTGAATTCCCGCGCCGGCCGCGCCAGCACCTCGACCGTCAGCCGGGCGTTGACCTGCAATTGGTCATGGGGCCGTTCAAATGCCAGACGCGTCAACGGATTGCCGAATACGTCCAGTTCATCACGGCGCATGGTCGGCTCGGGACTGATCAACAGTTGCTGCTCGGTGCAGCGCTGCCAGCTGCATTCGCGCGGCCACAGGTGCGCCAGTTGCTGCGCGAGGGAAACCGGGCTGTCGTAGTGATAACAGGTGTCGTGGAAGATCTGATATTGAGCACTTATCACACGGACACCGTTCGCTGGCTGACATCATCGACATGGGCGAAATGGCGCAGGGCCAGACGATCCGATACCTGGCCGCTGGCTTCGGCGATGTCCTGCAACAGATCGGCCAGACCATCCAGCGCGGCACGTACGCTGGATTTGCCGAACAAAGGATTTTCCAGACAACCGAGATCAAACCGCGACAGGCGTTCGACCAGTTGCGGCAGCGCGGTTTCCCGAGGCGCGGCGAAATCGTCGTTCAGGCGTTTCAGCGTGCGGGTTACCAGTTTCAGCTGAAACAGCACCGCGTGGGGGTTCTGCTCATCCAGCAGCAGCAAATCCAGCACCGGAATCAGTTGCGCCACCGCCAGATAGCGCGAGCGATAGGTGATGCTGCTGTTACCCAACTCCAGCAACCACTCCAGCCCGGCCTGATCGAACGCACCCGCACCGCGCAGAAACGCCGCCAGACTGCTGCTGAGAAATTGCAGGCGTTCGATGCGCCGGCCAATCATCAGAAAGCGCCAGCCTTCGTCACGGGTCATGTCATCCAGGGCAAACCCCGACAGCGCTGCCAGCGACATCACCAGACGGTTGAGAAAATCCAGCAGTTCGCCGAAGTCCGGTTCATCGACTTCCAGCTCCAGCGCCTCGCGCTGCAATTCGACCAGCGCCTGCCAGTTTTCCCGGGACAGCTTGCCGCGCACTTGCGAGGCGGCCCATTGCAGGCGTTGCAAGTTGGAGCGCAGGCTGAACGACCAGTCCTCGCCCAGCAACGCAGCGAGCAGGCGCTCCGGCAGTTCGCCCTCATCCGGCAACAGCGCCAGCCGCTCGCCAAGATCGACCGCTGCTTGCAGCGCCTGCGGATCATCGCCATCGACGTAACGCGTGAGCATGATGCGCAGCAGCCGCGCGCTGTCGTCGCAGCGCTCGCAGTAGCGGCCGAACCAGAACAGATTTTCCACCACCCGCGACGGCAGATATGGATCGCGGCGGACCAGATCGTGCACGCCGACATTGCGCTGCGCCTTCCACTGCTCGCCACTCGGCGCACGGTCGCTGAGCACCCAGGTGTCCTTGCTCGCCCCGCCGCGCTGCATCGACACCACCTCGGCATCGGCGTCGGCCGCCACTCGGGTCAGACCGCCCGGCAACACGCGGTAGCCATCGTGGCTGGCCACCGCATACATGCGCATGCCGATCGCGCGGGGTTGCAGATGACCGTCCTCGGCTTGCCAGACCGGCGCCTGCGACAGTTGCGCAAGCTCTTGCGCGACGTAGGCATAAGGCCGTGCCTGCATACGCTGCGCCAGCTCGAGGCGCTGGCTTTCATTCAAGTCACGGCCGAAAACAGGCGCGAAGCTCTGCGACGGGAACGCCGGTTTGATCAACAGCTCCGGAAGTTTTTCCAGCGCCTGCGCCAGCACTGGCGCTTCACCGCACCACCAGGTGGCGATCGACGGCAGGATCAGTTCTTCGCCGAACAGGAATTGATTGATCTTCGGCAGAAACCCCAGCAGCCCCGGCGATTCCAGCACGCCGCTACCGAGCGCATTGGCCACCAGCACCCGCCCCTGACGCACCGCCTCCAGCAGACCGGGGACCCCGAGCGCCGAGTCGGTACGCAGTTCCAGCGGGTCGCAGAAATCATCGTCGAGGCGGCGCATGATCGCGTGCACCCGGCGCAGGCCGCTGAGGGTTTTCAGGTACACCGTGGCATTGCGCACCGTCAGATCGCCGCCCTCGACCAGTGGATAACCGAGCTGGCGCGCCAGATACAGGTGCTCGAAATAACTTTCATTGAACCGCCCCGGTGTCAGCAGCACCACCAGCGGTGCGTCATCGCCCTGCGGTGCCTGACGCGCCAGGGTTTCCTGCAAGGTGCGGAAGAAACCGGCCAGATGCTGAACCTTCAGATCACGGTACAAATCGGGAAAGGCGCGGGAGACGATGGTGCGGTTTTCCAGCGCATAGCCGGCCCCGGACGGCGCCTGGGTGCGATCGGCGGTCACCCACCAGCGGCCATCCGGCGTGCGCGCCAGATCCACGGCATACAAATGCAGAAAGGCTGACTCGGGCGGGGCAATGCCCTGACAGGGCCAGAGAAAATTGTTGTGCCCGAATACCAGCTCGGCGGGCAGCAGGCCTTCACTGATCAACCGCTGCGGACCGTACAGATCCGCCAGCACTGCATTGAGCAAGCGCGCACGCTGAGCGATGCCGGCGGACAACTGCTGCCACTCATCTGCCGCAATCACATGGGGAAGCAGATCCAGCTCCCACGGTCGGTCAGCGCCCTTGGGATCGGCATAGACGTTGTAGGTGACGCCGTTTTCCTGAATCTGCCGCGCCAGCAAGGCCTGGCGCTGCACAAGTTGCGCCGGGCTGCTGCGCTGCAATTGATCGAACAGGCGCTGCCAATGCACACGCACTGCGCCGCTGCCGTCGAGCAGTTCGTGATAGGTGCCCGCAGTCAGCGGGTAGCGGTCTAACAGGTCAGGCATGGAAAGCTCGGCAGACAGCAGGGAACGGTCAGACTAACGCAGGCACATGACACGCGGATATACGAAAAATCCGCGTGTTGCGTAGGCTCTAGTAACGGCGCAGGTCGATGGTCATCGGTAGCTCGTCATTGATTTCTACCTTGGGTACGGGAAGTTTCCCCGGCGTGTGTCCGAGGCGGAAAAACCGCGCCATACGCCGGCTCTCCGCTTCATTGGCATTGACCGGCAAGGTCTCGTAATTGCGCCCACCGGGATGGGCGACGTGGTACTGGCAACCACCCAGCGAACGCCCCATCCAGGTATCGAGCAGGTCGAACACCAACGGCGCGTGCACCGGTATGGTCGGATGCAGACAGTTGGCTGGTTGCCAGGCTCGAAAGCGCACCCCGGCGACAAACTCACCCACCCGCCCGGTCGGGTGCAACGGCACCGCGACGCCATTGCAAGTCAGCAGATAGCGCTGTGGCGGCAAGCCGTTGAGCTTGACTTGCAAGCGCTCCAGCGATGAATCGACGTAGCGCACCGTGCCGCCCGCCGAGCCCTCCTCGCCCAGCACGTGCCAGGGTTCGAGCGCCTGACGCAGCTCCAGCTCGATGCCATTGACGGCGTAGTCACCGACCTTGGGAAAACGAAACTCCAGATGCGCCGCGAACCACTCCGCACGCAACGGATAGCCGGCGTTGTTGAGCTCGACGATGACGTCGGCGAAATCCTCTTCGATAAAGTGCGGCAGCAGAAAGCGGTCGTGCAGCTCGGTGCCCCAGCGTGCCAGTTTCGCCGGCGCATAAGGCTCGCGCCAGAACCGCGCGACCAGCGCCCGTAGCAGCAACTGCTGAGCCAGACTCATGCGCGCATGGGGCGGCATTTCAAAAGCGCGCAGTTCCAGCAAGCCAAGACGCCCGGTGGCGCCGTCCGGTGAATACAGTTTGTCGATGCAGAATTCGGCGCGATGGGTATTGCCGGTGACGTCGATCAGTAGATTGCGCAACAGTCGATCAACCAGCCACGGCGCACATTCCTCGCCCGGTTCCGGCATCTGCGCGAAAGCGATTTCCAGTTCGTACAAGGCGTCATTACGCGCCTCGTCGACCCGTGGCGCCTGGGACGTCGGGCCGATGAAGAGGCCGGAAAACAGGTACGACAGCGAAGGATGGTTGTGCCAGTAACTGATCAGACTGCGTAGCAGATCCGGCCGCCGCAGAAACGGTGAGTCCGCCGGTGTCGCGCCGCCGAGGACGAAATGGTTGCCGCCGCCGGTGCCGGTGTGGCGTCCGTCGATCATGAACTTCTCGGTGGTCAGCCGGGTTTGCCGTGCCTGTTCGTAGAGAAACTCGGTGCGCTCGACCAACTCGTCCCAGCTCGCCGATGGCTGCACGTTGACCTCGATCACGCCCGGGTCCGGAGTGACACGGAAATTGCTCAGGCGCGGATCACTCGGTGGCTCATAGCCTTCCAGCAGCACCGGGCAATGCAGTTCTTCAGCGGTGGCCTCAATGGCCGAGACCAGTTCCAGATAATCCTCGACCCGCTCCAGCGGCGGCATGAACAGATACAGCCGCCCTTCGCGGGCCTCGGCGCAGAATGCGGTACGGGTCAGCCAGTCAGCGGACTCATCGATTTTCGGCACCCGCTCATCCAGCGCAGCAGGTTCGCCGTGCACACCGAGCTGCGCGGCATCCGGTAGTTCAGCGAAGTCCTGATTCGGATCGTTGGGATGGATGAACGGATATTCCGCCGCTTTCACCCACGGCTGCGACGCCAGCGGCAAGCGATAACCCAGCGGCGAATCCCCGGGCACCAAGCGACAGTGCTCATCGCGCAGATACCATCGCCCGCTCTGCCATTGATCGCCCTTGGCCGTGCGCGCCAGTGGCAGCACCTGGCCGATCACCTTGTTCAGGCCCTGACTGAAGACCTTGCGCAACCGCGCGCGCTCCAGCGGTTCCTCCAGACGCGAATCTTCGGCGCTGACGTTGCCGGGCAACGCGCCCTCACGCCAGAGGTAATAGAGATGATCCTCGTAAGCCGGGAAAACGAAGCGTGCTGGCAACTTCAGGCGCTCGGCGACGCTGGCGAGAAAGCGTCCGGCCAGTTCGCCGTCGGCGCCATAGTCCTGCTGTTCGTCGGCGATCAATGCGTCGTTGTGCCAGATCGGCTGACCGTCGCGGCGCCAGTAACAATTGAGCGACCAGCGCGGCAATTGCTCACCGGGATACCACTTGCCCTGACCGAAATGCACCAGCCCCTGCGGTGCATATTGCTTGCGCATGCGCTGAAACAGTTCGGCGGACAGCCGACGCTTGTCCGGCCCCAGCGCGGCAGTGTTCCATTCGGCGCCGTCCGGGTCGTCAATGGAGACGAAGGTCGGTTCGCCGCCCATGGTCAGGCGCACATCGCCTTCAAGCAGGTCGGCATCGATCTGCCGCCCCAGCGCCTGGATCGCCCGCCACTGTTCATCGGTGTAGGGCTTGGTGACACGTGGCGCTTCCCAGATTCGCTCGACCGACATTTCGTGGCTGAACTGTGTCTCGCAAGGTTCGACCAGACCACTGATCGGCGCCGCCGAGGACGGATCGGGACTGCACGCCAACGGAATATGCCCTTCCCCGGCGAACAACCCGGACGTGGCATCGAGGCCGATCCAGCCGGCCCCCGGCAGATACACCTCGCACCAGGCATGCAGGTCGGTGAAATCGACTTCGGTGCCCGACGGGCCGTCGAGGCTTTTCACGTCGGCGGTCAGTTGAATCAGGTAGCCGGAAACAAACCGCGCCGCCAGACCGAGATTACGCAACAGCTGCACCAGTAACCATGCCGAATCACGGCAGGAACCGGAGGCGTGTTGCAGTGTGTGCTCCGGAGTCTGCACGCCGGGCTCCATGCGGATCAGGTAGCCGATGTCTTCGCTGAGGCGCTGATTGAGCGCCACCAGAAAATCCACCGCCGGCAGTGGCGTGCGGTCGATGCTGTCCAGGTAAGCCTTGAACGTTGGCGTCAGCGGCAGGGTTTCGAGGTACGGCGCCAGCTCCTTGCGCTCGTCGGCGGCGTAGCTGAACGGGATTCGCTCGGCGTACGGTTCGAGGAAGAAATCGAACGGATTGAACACCGCCATTTCCGCGACCAGATCGACTTCGATGCGCAGCTCTGCGGTTTTTTCCGGGAACACCAGACGTGCCAGGTAATTGCCCTGGGGGTCTTGCTGCCAGTTGATGAAATGCTGCTCGGGCGAGACTTTCAGCGCATAGGAAAGAATTCGCGTGCGGCTGTGGGGCGCCGGGCGCAGGCGGACGATCTGCGGGCCGAGTTCGACAGCGCGGTCGTAGCGATAATGCGTGACGTGATGCAATGCGACATGAATCGACACGGCGTGCCTCCTGCGAGCCTTGGGCGTATGGGAAAGCGCGCAAGACTTATGCCATGCACAGGCTTGCGCGCTTTCGCGAAATGCTCAAGGCAGTACAGCACCAAAACCGGGCGATGCGAGGAAATGCTTGGACTCAGTTGCACGCAAATGTTGCGAACGCTGATTCTTGCTGTGTTTGATCGCGAAGAGGCCAGCGGCAACAACTTGATCGTTCCCACGCTCTGCGTGGGAATGCAGCCCGTGACGCTCCGCGTCACAACCATGTTCGACAATACTGCAAGTAACGGCTGGAACGCGGAGCGTCCCGAGAGGCATTCCCACGCGGAGCGTGGGAACGATCAGCAAAACGCCAACCCGAAGGTTGGCGTTCTGTTCAGCTCAAGCAGTATCTAGCGCGGCACGACCGGCTTGCGTGTCGGCTTCGGCCCTTTGCCTTTCGCCGCATCCTTGCGCTCCTTGGCCGCCTGCTGGTTGCGGGCGAATGCCGCAGCCTTGGCCTGTTCACGCTTGTCCCACGGATTACCGCCATCACTGGCACGCGGCGGCAGACCGGTGTGCTGGGTGAGAATCTTGGTGGTCTTCTCTTTGGCGACCTTGTGGCTGCCGGCCGGCGTCGAGTTCTTGCGACGGGCGCTCTGGTAGCTGTCGGTGGCTGGCTGATGCGCCGGTATCAGTTGATCCTTGCCCGGGCCGATCAGATCGGCGCGGCCCATGCGGATCAGCGCTTCACGCAGCATCGGCCAGCCTTTCGGGTCGTGATAACGCAAGAATGCTTTGTGCAGACGACGCTGATCTTCGCTCTTGACGATGGTCACGCCGTCGCTCTTGTACGTCACCTTGCGCAGCGGGTTCTTGCCCGAGTGGTACATCGCCGTAGCGGTGGCCATCGGCGACGGATAGAACGCCTGCACCTGGTCGGCGCGGAAGCCATTGCCCTTGAGCCACAGGGCGAGGTTCATCATGTCTTCGTCGGTGGTGCCCGGGTGGGCGGCGATGAAGTACGGAATCAGGTACTGCTCCTTGCCCGCTTCCTTGGTGTACTTCTCGAACATGCGCTTGAACTTGTCATAGCTGCCGATGCCCGGTTTCATCATCTGGTTGAGCGGACCTTCCTCGGTGTGTTCCGGGGCGATCTTCAGGTAACCGCCGACGTGGTGGGTCACCAGCTCCTTGACGTACTCCGGCGACTCGACGGCGAGGTCGTAACGCAAACCGGAGGCGATCAGAATCTTCTTCACACCCGGCAGGGCACGGGCGCTGCGATACAGCTGAATCAGCGAAGAGTGGTCGGTGTTGAGGTTCGGGCAGATGCCCGGGAACACGCACGACGGCTTGCGGCAGGCGGATTCGATTTCCGGGCTCTTGCAGGCGATGCGGTACATGTTCGCAGTCGGGCCGCCGAGGTCGGAAATGACCCCGGTGAAACCCGGCACCTTGTCGCGGATCTCTTCGATTTCGCGAATGATCGACTCTTCGGAACGGTTCTGGATGATGCGGCCTTCGTGCTCGGTGATCGAGCAGAAGGTGCAGCCACCAAAGCAGCCACGCATGATGTTCACCGAGAAACGGATCATGTCGTACGCCGGGATCTTCTCCTTGCCGTACGCCGGGTGCGGCACACGGGCGTAAGGCATGCCGAACACGTAGTCCATTTCTTCAGTGGTCATCGGAATCGGCGGCGGGTTGAACCAGACATCGAGCTCGCCATGCTTCTGCACCAGCGCACGGGCGTTGCCCGGGTTGGTTTCCAGGTGCAACACGCGGTTGGCGTGGGCGTACAAAACCGGGTCGTTACGCACCTTCTCCATCGACGGCAGGCGGATCACGGTTTTGTCGCGGGTCATGCGCGGGCTGGCCAGGATCTGCACGACCTTGGCTTCCTGCGGATCTTCGACCGGGCCTTTTTCCTGCTCGATGGCGCAGGCCTGGGTGTCCTGGGTATTCACGTACGGGTTGATGATCTTGTCGACCTTGCCCGGACGGTCGATGCGCGTGGAGTCGACTTCGTACCAGCCCTGCGGCGTGTCGCGACGGATGAACGCGGTGCCGCGCACATCGGTGATGTCTTCGATCTTGTGGCCCCACGACAGGCGCTGGGCAACTTCGACAATCGCGCGCTCGGCGTTGCCGTACAGCAGAATGTCGGCGCTGGCGTCGATCAGGATCGAGTTGCGCACGCGATCCTGCCAATAGTCGTAGTGGGCGATGCGGCGCAGCGAGGCTTCGATGCCGCCGAGCACGATCGGCACGTGCTTGTAGGCTTCCTTGCAGCGCTGGCTGTAAACCAGGCTGGCGCGATCCGGACGCTTGCCGGCCATGCCGCCGGGCGTATACGCGTCATCGGAACGGATTTTCTTGTCCGCGGTGTAGCGGTTGATCATCGAGTCCATGTTGCCCGCCGCGACGCCGAAGAACAGGTTCGGCTCGCCGAGCTTCATGAAGTCGTCTTTGGACTGCCAGTTCGGCTGCGCGATGATCCCGACGCGGAAGCCTTGCGACTCCAGCAGCCGGCCGATGATCGCCATGCCGAACGACGGATGATCGACGTAGGCATCACCGGTAACAATGATGATGTCGCACGAATCCCAGCCGAGCTGATCCATCTCCTCCCTGCTCATCGGCAGGAATGGCGCTGGCCCGAAACATTCGGCCCAATATTTTGGATAGTCAAATAACGGCTTGGCTGCTTGCATGTCGACGACCGGTGTTGAAGTGAAAAATCGCGGGCGCGGAATATAGCACAAATTTTGACCAATTCCGACGACGGTGGTCGGTTTCTCTGTGCGCTGCTCTCGCGCCGCCAACCCGCCACACATTACGCGTTTTTGTTGAACGCACGACGCACGAAACGGCAAGGAAGCCGCCCGCCCGTCGCACTCCCAAGAGCAGCGGGGCATTAAACGCAAAGGAAGACAGGCAATGGCACCCAAACCGCCAACCAGAGGCATCACTACCGTCTCGGTTCATAACCCGCGACCCGATTATTCGATCACCCGGCCTGGTTTCACGGCGCTTTTCGATGGCGGACCGGGGCACAGAATTCCTACACGCCCGACTCCGACAACGGTATCGACATCGATCGATCACGGACTCAACCGCATTACCTCCGTGCCTGCGCGGGCAACGGTCAGCACGACAGCGGCCGCCGAATCGGCTGCAGTTGTGCATGAGCGGCCCTTGGGAGATTACTGGATCACTTCGCTGGTCGTGTTGCCGTCAGCCAATGCCGAAGGCATTTCGACGCTTAAGGGACGTCAGTATGTCCAAGTGCCTGAGGGTGGCACCGTGCAGGTCGGTCTGGACCCCGCCAGCGGTCTTTACCGGGCGAAATTGCCCAGCGAATTGCACCCGTCCGGTCCGCTGTTGCAGTTCGATGCCGAGAGCAGTCTCTGGCAACCCGTCGATACCTGGGCGCCATCGACCTACCCGCTATCCCAGAGCCGGCTCGAGGCGTTTCGCACCGATCTGGATTTCAGCACGGCCGAGCCGGACGGCGATGGCCTGTTGCGCTTCAACGGCAAACTCTATGTGCAGATCGAGAATCAGGCCTATCAGGTCTTGCATGATCTTGATGCATCAGCGCCGCAGAGGGCGGTCATGCGTATCGTTCGCCCCGACGATCCCATCGCCAGCGATGCCACGAATGTTTACGTCGCATCCCGTCCAGGCAGGTCGGAACCGATCATTTTCGACGCTCGCTACGGCTGGCGAGGGACCAGTGTAACGGGGGCAGCCGGGATGCAGAGAGGGACAGGAGTGGCGCCCTCAGAGCTATGGCCGCGGGTGGAAGTCGGAATCAGACTTGGCCACTTCAACAAGCGAATCGAGCAGGACACCGCTAAAAGTGAACACCTGAAGGAGGTGTGGCGCAGCATCAGGGAAGCGGGGGGCGAGCGCTCAGACGCGATCAAACGCGAAACGATGGCGCTGCTTGATCGTGAATTACACAGCCATCAGGCGCTGAGGTCCCTTGCAAAAGCAATAAAATTCCATAAGCAGCAAAAACCCGCGGTACGGCACTTCATAAAGAAGGAAGACTACGACAAAAAAATGATTGCGATGCACAAGATCCAAATGAGCTTTTACGATCAATTGGTCGAATGCGGCTTGACCCGCCATGCGCTGGGAGGTCCATTGATCGACATCGACAGGCTCCCGCGAACAGTCAACGTCCTGGGGAAAATTCTCGGCCATATGCGAGAGCGCCAGCACATTGCCGACAATCTGGTGAACACATGGCGGGTCGCGCCGGACGAATTCAGTGCATACGCTCTGACACCCATGGACACTCACGACGTCGTGGCTTCGTGGGTATTGGCCAAAAGCCTGATGCTGGACGACCATCAATCAGGCGGAAACTACCCTCAGGCCTCCGAACTGGCGACCAGATTTGGTCAGGTAACTTTCGTGTATGGAGCGCTGGGTAAAATTCCGGAGACTTCGCACCCTGCGATATTGCGTGATCTGCTCCAGGAATGCACAGCCCTTCGCTACTGGTACGAGCGCCTGGATCTGACACCCGATGAGCAGCACGCAACGTCACGCACGGCTATCACTGCCGAGCTGAAAATATTCGAAGAGACGCTGACTCATCGCCTGTTCCAATATCAACGCCAGCCTGATCTCCCGGCGCTGCCGATCAACGATCAGGCCATTGATTTCGAGTATGTTCCGGAGCAGGACAGATCCGGCTTCCAACCGCGACCCAAGCGCATTTTCAAGGCAAAGAAACACGGTATTTACAAGATCCATGTCGGCGAGTCCCGACGTACCGCGCACAACGAAGAAGTCATCGATGTACGCAGTCTGCACGACCCGCAACAGCCAGTGCAGACCTATGAACAAAGAGCTGGTGAGTGGCACCCCGTCCGCGCAACGCAGGACACAACCCTGCCCGACCTGACTCTCAGAGCCAATCAGCACCTTGAGCAAACCGACGCACATGTGCGCGAAGCCCGGCGCGAAGAGTTGCGCAAAAACCATCCGGACAACATTGTCGAGATGCTTGAGCGCAAGGCCGGGGCAATGGATGAGATCGCACTCCAGCTTCGGCGACAGGAGCCGACCGATGGCGAAACAGATGCGCTGATCCAACGCCTGCAGGACACCAGTGAACGCCTGCGCAGCGAGGGCGAAAACATTCGTGTCCGGATCTACAAGGACATACATTTTCTGAGCCCCGACCGATTGTTGTATCTGATCGACAAGGGCGAAGTACGTGCGCAGAAAATCGAGACCCGGTTGAAACGCGGCAAGGGGCAGAATCGAGACTTTATCGACGTCTATCTACTGACGGATGCGCATACCTACGACCCCCTCTGGCACGCGCACTTTCATTACGCGAAACCGGATACGCCCGATCTCAACTTCAATGTTTCCGGCGCGCACCTGAAAACCCTTGAGCAAAGCCGCATGGGTGTGCGTTCGCAGCGCCGGGAAGAACGGGCGCAGCGGCCACACAAACCTATCTGGCGCGCCGCCCTCGATGGCCACGCAGCACAGAAAATTTTCGACCTCGCCGCCACCTCTTTCCATCCCGAGACACATCATCAGGCATGACGCCGAACCGGCCGGCAGCGTCCGTTGCGGACGCGACCGCTCAATCACTACAAGGAACGTAAGACATGCGCAGCAAAACGCCGCACCCAGTTAGTCCCCCCGGTAATTTTCATCTTCGACCGGATACATCCGCCGATGCCATCCCGCAGCGCCCACTCCTCACGCCGCGCCCCAGTCTTGACCCAACCGCGTTGAGCGGCCCGCCAATCCGCGCGAACCGGCGCACGGACAGCAACGATCCTGATGCGATCATCCCGGCGCCGAATGTCACAGTGCATGCGGCTGCATCAGCGCTGCAAACCGTGGTCAACACAGGCCACCCCGTCGAGCATTACCGCCTCGCTGTCGCAACCGGCTTGCCTGACGCCGACGCCGAAGGCCTGAGGACATTCAAGGGTCGTCACTACGTGGAAATGGCCGACGGCGGTTTCGTGCAGGTGAGCAAGGATTCGCCGAGCGGCCTCTGGCGCGCCGGGCTGGCGAGCGAATCGAAGCCCTCCGGACCGCTGATGCTGCACGATCCGGAGAGTGGCAGGTGGCATGCGCTGGAGTTCTCGCCGCCGAGCACCTTCGCTTTATCGGTGACACGCCTGCAAGCGTTTCGCACGCCGTTCGACTTCAGTCATAGCTCACGCGACAGCGATGGGCTGTACCGCCATGACGGCAAACTCTACGCAGTGATCGACAATCACAGCTATCAGGTCCTGCACGATCACGATGCTTCGACGCCTCTGACCGAGGTGATGCGCATCGTCCGCCCTGAAGATCCTGTCGCCGCCGACGTCGACAACATCTACAGCGCTACGCGCCCGGGCAGATCAGAGCCTGTCGTATTCGATGCCGATCAGGGCTGGCAGGGCATCGTGGTCGGCGGGGCCGGCGGGATGCAGCGCGGCAGTGCCGACCAACCTGCTTCACCGGGGCTGCGCGAGCGGCTCAATGCCGCGGTCAACCGACTGCGAACGCCCCAGTCGCGACTGCGAAAACTCTACCCATCTCTGGACAGCGAGCAAATCCGCACGCTGTTGCGCACCCAGGGTGACGATGTACCAAGCTTTTTGACCCGTCTCGAGAATGAATACAAGACCCTGAAGCTGGAGCTGGCGACCTGGTTGAAAACCAGTGAGCTGGCCGGCGGGGCGGCCCATCCCTCGGTGGAGCGCGCCGCGCAAGAGATCAAGCGCTGCTGGAAACGTCAGACAGGTACAACGTTGCAACTGGATCTTGGCGACGCAGGCATTGTTCCGCTGTCCGCAGATTTCAGCCATGTCCGCACGCTGCACTTGCAGGCGGTCGCCTGGTCGGAGGGGGGCGAAAACTTCCTCAAGGGGTTCACTGCCCTGGAGCGTCTGAAAATCAATGCCTCGGCGCTCGCCAGGCCGCCGGCGAACCTTGCGCAAATGCCAGCCCTCAAGGAGTTGGACCTGCGAGCCAACCACATTGAACTGAGCGACCAGACCGCCAGCGAGCTGGCTTCGCTCAGCCAACTGGAAAAACTCGACCTGTCGGACAACCCGCTGGGCAAGGCCCCGGATTTCAGCGGCATGCCTGAGCTCAAGTCCGTGGGTCTGCGCAATGCACAACTGGATGACTGGCCAACCGGATTGCAGCATCAATTGGCGATGGAGTCGCTCGATCTGCGCAATAACCGATTGCGTGAAATTCCGCAGACAGTCATCAGCCCGGCGAGTGATCAATTGCTCGCCATAGCCAACATCAACCGCATCACCCTGATCGAAGGCAACCCTTTTGCCAGCGGCTATTGGCGGCGGCTGGAAGTCTACTGGCAGCGGGTTACGGCGGAATATCCGGCACTGATCACCAGCGCACGCACAGGTGCATTCCGGATTGATGGCGACATCCCTGAAGTCGCCATGCTGCTGCAGATGTATCCGGACAAAACGCCACAAACCGCCCGGGAATACCTGATTGGCCTGGGGGACAGTGCAGAAGCCACGATCAGCCAGCGTTTCGCAGAGTTCAAGGCGCTCGATGCGCAACTGCTGGCCTACGTCGCCGACAGCCAGCCGGGAACATCCAGCGTGGCCGGCCGGGAAAAGGCTCGGGCAGAACACATTGCCCGGATCATCAAGGACTGCTGGCTCCAGCAATCGCCGCACCTTGCGCTGCCACCACTGAAAGGACCGCTACCGCCACTGACTGCCGACTTCAGTCGGTTGACGTTGCTCACTCTTGATAGCGTCGGCTGGTCCGACACTGCCGACACGTTCCTGTCGCGGTTGCCGAATCTGGAGAACTTGACGATCAGCCATTGCGGTCTGGAAAAATTGCCCGCAGAGATCAGCGCGATGAGCCGGCTCACCCACCTGAATCTGACCTCAAACCAGATAAAACTCGATGAGAACAGCGCTGGTGCATTGAGTGCATTGCATCAGTTGGTCAGCATCGACCTGTCGAACAACCCACTCCAGATGCTGCCCGATTTCAGTGCGATGTCCGGGCTGCAGACACTGGGCCTGAAGAACACCGGCATCAGTGAGTGGCCCATCGGCCTGGCTGACAAGATCACCTTGACCGGCCTCGACCTCAGCAACAATAAACTGCGCGAAGTCCCCGACGCACACATCAACCCGCCAGCCGATCAATTGGCTGTGGTCGCGCGGATCAACAACCACACGCTGCTTGAAGGCAATGACTTCCCTTCGCCTTACTGGAGGAAGTTCGATCGCTACTGGCGAAAACTCAACGAACTGCATCCGCAGTTGATGACTCCGGCCCACCCCGCTGTATTCGACAGTGAGAACTCGCGCGCGCAGCGCTACCGAAAACTGTTTCCGAGCAAAAGCATCAAGGAATGCCGGGAGTTTATCTGGAACCATGACAAGGCCACTGTCGCGACCAGGCTGTTGGAGCTCGAGCAGGATTTCGCCGTGTTGAAAAACCAGCTGGATAACTGGGTTTTTTCAGGAGGCAGCAATCCTCTGCGCTATATCCGCGTCAATCAGTTGCAGATCAACACCCAAACCCGCAATGAGCGCATCGAGGCACGGGATCGGATCATCAGTTGCTGGCGACGTGAAACGCCGCAGAAACACGCCTTCGACGGCACGCCGATAGGTCTGGAACTGGATTTGAGCGGCCTCACGTTGCCGACCCTGCCGGATCTGAACACCGATTTCAGCCATGTCGGCTCGCTCAAACTCAACAACATGAATCTCACCGAATCCCCGGAAGGTTTTCTGACCCGCTTCCGCCATCTGCGGTGGCTGAACATGGCCAACAATCGTCTCAGGGATCTCCCGCCGGCCATCGGCGAAATGCACGGGATGACCCGTCTGTTCCTGCAGGGGAATCAACTCGAACTGACCGCCGAGACCGCGCAGATACTGGCCGGTAGAACGACCTTGAGGGCCTTGTGGATACACGACAACCCGCACTTGAACGTGAGCCCGGATTTCAGCGCGATCACTGATATCCGCGAAGTCGACATGTCAAACACCGGCATCGGAAGCTGGCCAGCCGGACTGTTCGATCAGCCCCTGTTGGGCAGGATACTTCTGAACAACAACCGGATCACGAACCTGCCCAGCTTTGTCGTCGCACCGGCAGCGGATCGCCTGAGGCATTCGATTCAGGTCAACAGCGGCACTCAGATAAGCGATAACCCCCTGAACGAATACACTCGAGAACGCCTGGCCGGCTACAGTGAGCGGCTGCGCCACTCCGCAACATCGCTTTACAATCCTCTGAACCTGCTGACTACTTCTGCCCCGGCAGCCCGCCCACAGCCGGTGCTGATGAACGCTGCGTCGGCCTATCCGCAGTTGACCATCGGTATGACGGCAACCGAGGCGACGAAACGCACCGCGCAGCTGGACAGACTGAAAGCACAGGACGGCTCGGATGGCTTTTTCAACATCATTTCCAGACTCGGCCACCACGCCGATTTCCGTCGGCAGGTCTGGGACGTGGTCGATGCCATCAGCGAGAACAACGTGCAATCACGCGCTCTGCGCAGAGATGTTTTCGATCGCGCCTGCGAAGCCGGCTGCACTGACCTTGCCGCCGCCACGTTTACTGACCTGCAAGTGCTGACCATGACGCATACGGCCAGAGTGCAGGCAAGGCAAGACGGGGATGGCACTCGCCTGGTGGATCTGTCCAGAAGTCTGTTCAGGCTAAGGCAGGTCGATGAACTGGCCGCAGCAGATATCGCTGCGAGCAGGACAATCGCCAACGATCCACAGGCTCCAGCGCGTGAGCGCAATACCCAGCGCCTGCGCCTGAGCGACCCGCATGAAATGACCATGGCCTACCGCTTTGGCCTCAAGGATCGGCTGCAGTTGCCGTTTCAGCCGCAGACGCTGTCCTTTATCGGCATGGCCGGCGTCACACCGCCCATGCTGGAAGTCGCCTACCGTAAAGTCATCGCCTTGAACGGCTCTCCCGAAGAGTTTCAGGCTCTGGTGTCGATGGAATTCTGGCAGGACTTCATCACGCACAAATATCCGTCCCGGTTCGACGCCGCACGTCAGCCTTATCAGCAGAAACAGGCGGCACTGGACGAGCAATTCGCGAAAAAAGTACTGACCCAGGCCGAATACGACGCGCAAACCAATGACGTCACTGCACAGTTGGCCATTATCGAAGCGACGCTGATCCAGTCACTGACGCGCGAGGAAATTCGCCCCGGTGAGGCAGTTGAAAAGCCTGCCAGCAGCGAGACGGCAGTTTCGGCCGATTGAAGCAGGCCAAGACAGCAGCCGGATGATCCGGCCTGCTGTCATTCGTCGTCGTCGAAGTTGTAACTGCCTGGTGCGAGGTTTTCGAAGCGCGTGTATTTACCGATGAACGCCAGCCGAATGAAACCGATCGGGCCGTTACGCTGCTTGCCGATGATGATTTCGGCGATGCCCTTGTGCTCGGTTTCCGGGTGATACACCTCGTCGCGGTAAACGAACATGATCACGTCGGCGTCCTGCTCGATCGCTCCGGATTCCCGCAAGTCGGAGTTCACCGGGCGTTTGTTCGGGCGCTGTTCAAGGGAACGGTTGAGCTGCGACAGCGCCACTACCGGACAGTTGAATTCCTTGGCCAGGGCTTTCAGGGATCGCGAGATCTCGGAAATCTCGTTGGTGCGGTTGTCACCGCTGGACCCGGGAATCTGCATCAGTTGCAGGTAGTCGATCATGATCAGGCCGACATCGCCGTGCTCACGCACCAGACGCCGGGTTCGCGCGCGCATTTCCGACGGGCTGATGCCGGCGGTGTCATCGATGAACAGTTTGCGGTCGTTGAGCAGATTGACCGCCGATGTCAGGCGCGGCCAGTCGTCGTCTTCGAGTTGGCCGGAACGCACCTTGGTCTGATCGATTCGGCCGAGCGAAGACAGCATACGCATGATCAGCGATTCGCCTGGCATCTCGAGGGAGTAAACCAGGACAGCCTTCTCGCTGCGCAACACGGCGTTTTCCACCAGGTTCATCGCGAAGGTGGTCTTACCCATCGACGGTCGGCCGGCGACAATGATCAGGTCGGACGGCTGCAAGCCGCTGGTCTTCTCATCGAGGTCGGTGTAACCCGTAGACAGACCGGTGATCGCGTCGGCGGTGTTGAACAACGTGTCGATGCGGTCGATGGCCTTGGTCAGCAGCTCATTGACGCCGACCGGGCCGCCGGTCTTCGGCCGCGCTTCGGCGATCTGGAAGATCTGCCGTTCGGCTTCGTCGAGGATTTCTTCAGCGGTGCGACCTTCCGGGTTGAAGGCGCTGTCGGCAATCTCGGTGCTGATGCCGATCAATTGGCGCAACGTCGCACGCTGGCGGACGATCTGCGCATAGGCCTTGATGTTGGCGACGGACGGGGTGTTTTTCGCCAGTTCGCCAAGATAGCCGAGGCCGCCGACTTGCGACGTCTGGCCTTCCTTGTCGAGTTGTTCGGCAAGGGTCACGACGTCGATCGGCGAGTTCTGATCGGCCAGTTTGGCGATCGCGCGGAAGATCAGGCGGTGGTCATGTCGATAGAAATCGCCGTCGGAGACTTGATCGAGCACGCGTTCCCAGGCGTTGTTGTCCAGCATCAGACCACCGAGTACGGCCTGTTCAGCCTCGATGGAATGCGGCGGCACCTTCAGGGCAGCGGTTTGCAGATCGTATTGCTCGGGAGCGGAGATATCGTTCATGGCCACTTGAGTATTAGTGAAAAGCAGGGAATTCAGAAAGACAAAGGGCACGACCTGTAAACAGGATCGTGCCCGATGTTAACCGCCTGACGGACAAGCCGCCAGCCGATCCGTGTTGCTTAAGCTGCTACCACGACAACGCGTACGGTGGCTTCAACTTCGGCGTGCAGGTGCACGGCCACGTCGAATTCACCCACGTTGCGGATGGTGCCGTTCGGCAGACGAACTTCGCTCTTCTGCACTTCAACGCCGGAAGCGGTCAGTGCGTCAGCGATGTCGTGAGTACCGATCGAACCGAACAGCTTGCCTTCGTCGCCAGCGGTGGCAGTGATGGTCACTTCCAGCTCGGCCAGTTGGGCAGCACGGCTTTCAGCCGATGCCTTACGGTCTGCGGCGGCTTTTTCCAGCTCGGCGCGACGCTCTTCGAACGCAGCCAGGTTGGCAGCGGTCGCAGCGGTAGCCTTGCCGAAAGGCAGCAGGTAGTTACGGCCGTAACCGGCCTTAACGTTTACTTTGTCGCCCAGGTTGCCCAGGTTGGCGATTTTTTCCAGAAGGATCAGTTGCATGTGAAAATCCTCTAACTTTTAACCTTCACCGTTCGCGCTGTCGGTGTCTTTCGACACGTGACGACCGCGAAAATCAATCAGGCTGTCGACAATGGCCAGAACCACGAGCAACGGATAGATCAGCTGCATGAACAACAGCAGCGTGACGTACAACCCCACCAGCCAGAAACCGGCCAGTCGCTTCTGCCCGACCAGCCCGTGAATCAGGGCCAGCCCGGCGAACACCAGCGGTACACTGCACAACGGCGTCAACATGGCCATCTGTGCACCGAGATTCGGGCCCAGAAGCATCAACGCCAGCAGTAACATCGCCGGCCCCAGCGGGATGCGGATGGCGCGAAACTCGCGACCGAAACCACCCGGGTTGTACAACAACGCCTGCCAATGCCGCCCGACAATCAGGCTCAGCACGCTGACGATCTGCAACAAGGCCGCAATCAGTCCGGTCAGGACTGGTGCAATCAGGGACGCGAAACGCGCTTGCTCATCGACCGACAATTGCTTGTAGGTCTCACCAAGAAGTGCCGGCATGACCTTTATAAGGGCCTGTGCAAGCATCTCGATCTGGGCCGCAAACGCGACCCCGAGCACCACTGAAAACACCACTCCGATCACTACGCTGACCAGCAGCGTGCGGACCCAGGATTCGCTTGCGCGCAAAACCAACGCAAGCCCCGAAGACCCCAGCAGCACCAGAAGTGCCCGTGGGTCGTCGGCATACAGCCACCAGATCAATGCCGGCAGCAGTCCCAGTGACAGAACGCCAAGGGCGTCCGTCAATCCGCGCCGCAGCAGCACAAGGCTCCCGGCGGCAGCACCCAACCAATACAACAACGGCAATGTTGCACATCCGGCCACCACGAGAGTGGCCTGCATTCGGCCTCGCATGATGAACTCAGCTAAGGCGCGCATGCATTCAATCCTTTGCTACTTGTCGACTGCCCGGTCTCAGCGGCCGTGGCTGTCGGTGTAGGCCAGCAGGGCCAGGAAGCGGGCGCGCTTGATAGCGGTGGCCAGCTGACGCTGATAACGAGCTTTGGTACCGGTGATGCGGCTTGGAACGATTTTGCCGGTCTCGGATACGTAAGCTTTCAGAGTGTTGAGATCTTTGTAGTCGATCTCTTTCACGTCTTCAGCGGTGAAGCGGCAGAATTTACGACGACGGAAGAAACGTGCCATTTGATAGGCTCCTTAATAAGGTCCGTGGATTACTCGTCAGCGTTATCGCTGTTGTCGCTGTCATCACTGTCGGTGCCTTCGGCGCCTTCGTGCTCAGGACGGTCGCGACGCTCACGGCGCTCACTGCGGTTTTCTTCAGCCTTGAGCATCTCGGACTGGCCGGTAACGGCTTCGTCGCGACGGATGACCAGGTTACGGATCACTGCATCGTTGTAGCGGAAGTTGTCTTCCAGCTCGGCCAGAGCCTTGCCAGTGCACTCAACGTTCAGCATCACGTAGTGAGCCTTGTGAACATTGTTGATTGCGTAGGCCAGTTGACGACGGCCCCAGTCTTCCAGACGGTGGATTTTGCCGCCGTCTTCTTCGATCAGCTTGGTGTAACGCTCAACCATGCCGCCGACTTGCTCGCTCTGATCCGGGTGGACCAGAAAGATGATTTCGTAATGACGCATGAATGCTCCTTACGGGTTGTAGCCTGCCGCTCAAAAACGGTCAGACAAGGAGTGAATGACACTTATGGACTTGCTGGCGCGGGGCACATGCGTGCCTGCCGTCACAGCAAGGGGCGCAATTGTAGAGAAGGGACTGCGGGGGCGCAAGGCAATTGGTGATTATTTGAACAACCACCGATCTTCCAGACACCGTAACCGAATGTGGGAGCGAGCCTGCTCGCGAATGCGGCCTGTCAGGCAACAATGACGTCGACTGACACACCTCTTCGCGAGCAGGCTCGCTCCCACAGTTGATTGCGTGAAGCTTATTTCTTTGCGGCAGCCTTGGCCTTCGCACCGCGCTGGCGCTGGGCTTCGAACAGGCACACGCCGGTGGCGACCGACACGTTGAGGCTGCTGACGCTGCCGGCCATCGGCAGATTCACCAGATAGTCGCAATGCTCGCGGGTCAGGCGGCGCATGCCTTTGCCTTCGGCGCCCATGATCAGGATGGTCGGGCCGGTGAGGTCCTGGTCATAAATGCTGACCTCGGCTTCACCTGCGGTGCCGACTACCCACAAACCGCGCTGCTGGAGTTTTTCCAACGTGCGCGCCAGGTTTGTCACGGCCACCAGCGGAATCACTTCCGCGGCGCCGCAGGCGACTTTACGCACCACCGGGGTCAGCGTGGCCGACTTGTCCTTCGGCACGATCACCGCCAGCGCACCGGCCGCATCGGCCGAGCGCAGGCAGGCGCCGAGGTTGTGCGGATCGGTCACACCGTCGAGCACCAGCAACAGCGGCGCGCCTTCGGTGCGATCAAGCAACTCGTCGAGCATCGCTTCGCCCCAGACCTGACTCGGGCTGACTTCCGCGACCACGCCCTGGTGCACGCCTTCAACCCAGGCGTCCATTTCGCGACGCTCGGCCTGGCCGACCTGAACACGGTTTTCATTAGCCAGCTCGACCAGCGTCTGCACGCGCGGATCGTTACGGCTTTCCGCCAGCCAGATCTGCTTGACGCGCTTTGGGTGGTGACGCAGCAACGCTTCTACCGCATGAACGCCGTAGATTTTTTCCAACTGACTCATGACTTCGCCTTCGGTTTACGCGCTCCGCCACTTTTGGCTGGAGCGGAACCCGCTTTTGGCGGGCCCTTACGGTGTTTGCTCGGCTTGGCTGGCTTGCCGTCGGTCGCCCTGTCAGGCGCCGACCGTCCGGTCTTTCCCCCGGACGCCGCTTTACCACCGTTTTTCGCATCGGCCAGCAAGGCCTTCTTCAATTCACGGCTTTTGCGCAGCTCGGCGTTTTTCGCCACGGCGTCGCTCGGGCGATAGGCTTCGGCGACCTTTTCCTTGGCCGGACGACGGCTGGCGGTTTTCGCTGGAGCCTTTTCTTCCGCAGCCTTCGCAGCAGGCGCAGCGGTTTCGGTGCCACGTTTTTTGCGACCAATCGGCGCGCTGATGGTTTTCTCGGCCATCTCGAAGTCGATCTTGCGCTCGTCTAGGTCGACGCGCATGACGCGTACTTCAACGGTGTCGCCAAGACGGAAACTGCGACCGGTGCGCTCGCCCGCCAAGCGGTGATGCACAGGATCAAAGTGGTAGTAATCGCCCGGCAGTGCGGTGACATGCACCAGGCCTTCGACGTAGATATCGGTCAGCTCGACGAACAGACCAAAACCGGTCACTGCGGTGATCACGCCCGGGAACGACTCGCCGACGCGATCCTTCATGAACTCGCACTTGAGCCAGTTCACCACGTCGCGGGTCGCTTCGTCGGCACGGCGCTCGCTCATCGAGCACTGCTCGCCGAGCTGCTCCAGTGCCGCTTCGTCGTACGGATAGATGCGCGCTTTCGGAATGGTCATCGCCCCGGCACGACGAACGTGCGGGGTGTCCTGTTTCGAATGGATCACGCTGCGGATCGCGCGGTGCGTGAGCAGGTCCGGATAACGACGGATCGGCGAGGTGAAGTGGGTATAGGCTTCGTAATTCAGGCCGAAGTGGCCATCGTTTTCAGCGCTGTACACCGCTTGACTCAACGAACGCAGCATGACGGTCTGGATCAGGTGGAAATCCGGACGATCCTTGATGCTCGCCAGCAGGGCCTGATAATCCTTCGGCGACGGACCGTCCTTGCCTTTGTGCAGGGACAGGCCGAGCTCACCGAGGAACGCGCGCAGTTTTTCCAGACGCTCTGGCGGCGGACCGGCGTGAACACGATACAGCGCAGGAATTTCGTGCTTCTTGAGGAATTCGGCAGTGGCCACGTTGGCGGCCAGCATGCACTCCTCGATCAGCTTGTGCGCATCGTTGCGCACGGTCGGACGGATTTCGGCGATCTTGCGCTCGGAGCCGAAGATGATCCGGGTTTCCTGGGTTTCAAAATCGATCGCGCCACGTACGTGACGGGCAGCCAGCAATACTTTGTACAACGCGTAGAGCTGTTTGAGGTGCGGCACGACGTCGGTGTACTCACCGCGCAGTTTGCGCGCTTCGGTCGCCTTCGGCGTTTCCAGCATCGCGCTGACCTTGTTATAGGTCAGACGGGCGTGGGAATGGATCACCGCCTCATAGAAGCAGTAGTCGGTCATTTCGCCGGACTTGGAGATGGTCATCTCGCAAACCATGGCCAGACGATCGACTTGCGGGTTCAGCGAGCACAGGCCGTTGGACAGTTGCTCCGGCAGCATCGGAATCACGCGCTCGGGGAAATACACCGAGTTGCCGCGAACCTGAGCTTCGTTGTCCAGCGCCGAGCCGATCTTCACGTAACTGGAAACGTCGGCAATCGCCACGTACAACTTCCAGCCACC
Source organism: Pseudomonas sp. RG1 (assembly GCF_025910115.1). Classification (NCBI taxonomy): domain Bacteria; kingdom Pseudomonadati; phylum Pseudomonadota; class Gammaproteobacteria; order Pseudomonadales; family Pseudomonadaceae; genus Pseudomonas; species Pseudomonas sp. RG1. The sequence goes on along the minus strand of NZ_JAPCIK010000002.1, from coordinate 480,141 downwards.
GGAGAACAGACGCAACTTGCCCGGCTTGGCTTCGCAGTAGACCGCGTCATCGAAGTCGCGGGCGTCTTCGCCGTCGATGGTGACGAACGGCAGATGGCGCAAGTCGATGCGCTTCTCTTTGTCTTTTTCTTCAACTTCCGGCTTGAGCTTGGCGGCTTCTTTCACAACCGCTTCAGGCCAGACGTGCGGAATGTCGTAAGTGCGCAGGGCAACATCGATTTCCATGCCCGGGGCCATGTAGTTGCCGACCACTTCGACCACATCGCCTTGCGGCTGGAAGCGCGGCGTTGGCCAGTGGGTGATTTTCACTTCGACGAACTGACCGATCTGCGCGTTGGCGTTGCGGCCCGGCGTCACCAGCACTTCCTGCTGGATCTTCGGATTGTCGGCAACCACGAAACCGATGCCGCCTTCTTCGAAGTAGCGACCAACGATGGTTTCGTGAGCGCGGGACACCACCTCGACGATCACGCCTTCACGGCGACCACGACGGTCGAGACCGGAAACCCGGGCCAGCGCACGGTCACCGTCGAACACCAGACGCATTTGCGCCGGGCTCATGAACAGGTCGTCGCTGCCGTCGTCCGGCACCAAGAAGCCGAAACCGTCACGGTGACCGCTGATGCGGCCGAGGATCAGGTCGAGCTTGTCGACCGGCGCGTAAGTGCCACGGCGGGTGTAGATCAGTTGAGCGTCGCGCTCCATGGCGCGCAAGCGGCGGCGCAGGGCCTCGATCTGGTCTTCTGTGGTCAGACCAAACTCTTCGACCAGTTGCTCGCGGGCAGCAGGCGAACCCCGATCGGCGAGGTGCGCCAGGATCAGTTCGCGGCTGGGAATAGGGTTTTCGTATTTTTCCGCTTCACGAGCGGCCTCGGGATCGAGGGACTGCCAATCGGCCATTAGAGAGTTTTCACCTTGTCTATATGCGGGTTAGTTTGGCATAGGCGCCGGGAAACGGGAAATTTCCGCTTCTATAAGGCTGTGCAAGGCCTTGTATCGACGCTCGGACACCGTTTTGAACGCCGCTGGTAAAAAAATTCAGTTTTTTCTGCGGCAGGGGTTTACAGTTAAAAAGACGCTCCGTATAGTGCGCGCCATCGACGACGCACAAGCGCTTTCGATGATGCCCAGGTGGTGAAATTGGTAGACACGCCAGCTTCAGGTGCTGGTGACCTTACGGTCGTGGAAGTTCGAGTCTTCTCCTGGGCACCAATTTCGAGTTTGAGACTAGATCAGTTTCAACACTCACACAAAACCCGCGAAAGCGGGTTTTTTGCATTTGCGGGAAAGCTTTTGCTCACACTGATTTATTAAAACCAAATCAGGGGTTTACAGATCAAAAAGGCCTCCGTATAGTGCGCCACATCAACAGCGGCAACGCTTGCGATGATTGCCCAGATGGTGAAATTGGTAGACACGCCAGCTTCAGGTGCTGGTGACCTTACGGTCGTGGAAGTTCGAGTCTTCTTCTGGGCACCAATTCAAATTCAAGGTTCACGCCTTGGATTTCACAAAAACCCGCGAAAGCGGGTTTTTGCGTTTCTGGCTTCCTGAATTTCCGCAGGTCTTGTAGGAGCGTGTAGGAGCTGACGAGTGCAACGAGGCTGCGATCTTTTGATCTTGCTTTTGACCCCTACCGTTTAACAGCAAGATCAAAAAGATCGCAGCCTTCGGCAGCTCCTACACAATCACCAGTCGCCCCACAAGGCGCACTTGAGAAACAATATCGTTTATCATTGTTGCAAGTTTTTGCAATGCGACAGTGAGGAACCCTGCGAATGACGTTTCGAAATACCCTGCGCCGAGGCCTGACCTTCACCCTCCTCGGCCTGGCACTCGCCACTCCCCTCACCCAGGCTGCCGATGCGGTTTCCCTGACTCTCTACAACGGCCAGCACAAGGAAGTCGGCGACGCGATTGCCAAGGCTTTCGAAGCCAAGACCGGCATCCACGTCAACGTGCGCAAAGGCAGCAGCAACCAGCTCGCGAGCCAGATCATCGAAGAAGGCGACCGCTCGCCCGCCGATGTGATCTACACCGAAGAGTCGCCGCCGCTGAACAACCTCGGCGAACAGGGTCTGCTGGCCAAGGCCGATGACGCCACCCTAGCGGTTTTGCCGGAAAAATACGTCGCCGCCAACGGTACCTGGATCGGCGTTACCGCGCGCGTGCGCGTGGTCGCGTTCAATCCGAAACTGATCGATGAAAAAGACCTGCCGAAATCGGTGATGGAATTCTCCGAGCCGCAGTGGCAAGGCAAGGTCGGCTTCGTGCCGACCAGTGGCGCCTTCCAGGAACAGGCAGTAGCAATCATCAAGCTGCACGGTCGTGACGCCGCCGAAGAATGGCTGACCGGCCTGCGCGCGTTCGGCAAGACCTACAGCAACAACATGGTCGCACTCAAAGCTGTGGAAAACGGCGAAGTCGCTACCGTACTGGTGAACAACTACTACTGGTTCGCCCTGCAACGCGAGAAAGGCAAGCTCGACTCCAAGCTGCATTATTTCACCGGCGGCGACGCTGGCGGCTTGATCACCGTGTCCAGCGCTGCCGTGCTGAAATCCAGCAAACATCCAAAAGAAGCCCAGCAATTCCTCGCCTTCATGGCCAGCGAAGAAGGTCAGCGCGTGATCACTCAGACCACCGCCGAATACCCGCTGCACAAAGGCATGGAGTCGGATCGCGGCCTCAAGCCGTTCAGCGAACTGGAAGCGCCGAACGTCACTCCGGCGGATCTGGGCAATGCTGAAGAAGCGCTGGAGCTGGAACGCGAAGTTGGCCTGAACTGATGGCAGCATCGTTATCGGCCCCCGCCGCGCGCGGGGGTTACGTGCCAAGACGCAAAAGACCGTCAATCTGGCTGGTGCTGCCGGTATTGCTACTGGTGGTCATGAGCCTGCTGCCTCTGGCCTATGTCGGACTGAAAGCCTGGCAGGCCGGCTGGGCCGAGGCGCTGCATTTGCTGTGGCGCCCGTATGTGTTCGGCCTGTTGCGCAACACCTTGGCACTGATGGTCGGCGTGACGGTTACCTGCGCCGTGATAGGTCTGTCGCTGGCGTGGCTGCTGGAGCGTAGCAATCTGCCGGGGCGGCGCCTGTGGGGCGTGATCCTGTGCCTGCCGTTTGCGGTGCCGGCGTTTGTCAGCAGCTTCACCTGGGTCTCGCTCAGCGCGCAATTCGAAGGCCTCGGCGGGGCGATTCTGGTGATGAGCCTGTCGAAGTATCCGCTGATCTTCCTCCCAGTTGCGGCGACCCTGCGCAATCTCGATCCCTCCCTCGAAGAATCCGCCCGCACGTTGGGACAGAATCGCTGGGGCGTATTTTTCCGCGTCACCCTGCCGCTGCTGTGGCCATCGCTGCTGGCCGGTTCGCTGCTGATTGCCCTGCACATGCTGGTGGAATTCGGCGCGCTGTCGATCATTGGCCTGCAAACCTTCACCACGGCGATCTACCAGCAATTCGAACTGGAATTCAGCAATGCCAACGCCGCGATGCTTTCGGCGGTGTTGCTGGCGCTGTGTCTGCTGCTGTTGTGGCTGGAGCTGCGCGTGCGTGGCAAGGGCCGGCATGTGCGCACCGGCCAGGGCGCGGCGCGGCAAGCTGAACAGGTAAAGCTTGGACCGTGGGCGGCGCTTGGTCAGTTGTATTGCCTGTTGCTGGCGATTATCGGCAGCGGCATTCCGTTGGGGATGTTGGCGTATTGGCTGGCGGTCGGCTCATCGGCGGCGTTCCCGGTAGCGGCGATCACCGAGGCGCTGTTGTCATCGCTGGCATTGTCATTGGGCGGCGCGGCGCTGTGCCTGGTGCTGGCGGTGCCGGTCGGGTTGCTGGTGGTGCGCTATAAAGGCCGATTGGCAATCTGGGCCGAACGCCTGCCTTATCTGTTGCACGCGCTGCCGGGCCTGGTGATTGCGTTGACGCTGGTGTATTTCGCCCTGCATTACGTGCCGGTGCTGTATCAGACGTCGGGCTTGCTGCTGATCGCCTATGCGCTGCTGTTCCTGCCATTGGCGCAGGCGCCGATCCGTACTGCGCTGAACAAGGCTGCACCGCAGCTGGAAGAAGCGGCGCGGACATTAGGCGCATCGTCGTTCACCGCGTTTTGCCGGGTGACCTTGCCGATCATTTTCCCGGCACTGGGCGCAGCGTTTGCGCTGGTATTTCTTGATGCGATGAAGGAATTGACGGCAACGTTGCTGCTCAGCCCAACCGGACTCAATACATTGGCGACCGAAGTCTGGGCGCATACGGCGAATGTCGAGTTTGCGGCGGCGGCGCCTTATGCGGCGTTGTTGATTGTGGTCTCGGGGTTGCCGGTTTATCTGCTGACGACGCGGATGTATCTCAGCCGCTAAAAGATCGCAGCCTTCGGCAGCTCCTACATCGGAATTTGCGTTTCCCTGTAGGAGCTGCCGCAGGCTGCGATCTTTTGATCTTAAGCGCGGAACTGTCCCAGGCTAGCCTTCAACTGCGCCGCCAGACCATCCAGCACCTTGCCACTGGCCGTGGTCTCCACCACTGCCTGCGCCGCTTTCTCGGCTTGGGCGTGAATCGTCTCGACGCGCCCACGCACTGCCTGTGCACCCTGCGCCTGATGCGCTGCTGCTTGCGTCGCCAGACCGATCGCCGCATGCACCTGCTCGACCGAAGCCTGCACCGATTGCTGCAAACGCGCACTGTCGCGCAACACCAGCAAACCTTCGCTGGCCTGTCGTCCGGCCTGACCAATCGCCTCGACTGCCTCACGTGCGCCTTGCTGCAGAGCAACGATGTGCGCTTGAATATCACCCGTCGAGCTCTGCGTTTTGCTCGCCAGTGCACGCACTTCATCCGCGACCACGGCAAACCCACGCCCGGTTTCACCGGCGCGCGCCGCCTCGATCGCAGCGTTCAATGCCAGCAGGTTAGTCTGTTCGGCGATGCCGTGAATCACCGTCAACACCACCTCGATCTGCTCGCTCTGCTGCGCCAGTCGCTCGATAACCTTCGCCCCGGTATCGACCTGCCCGGCCAGCGCTTCGATCAGGCTGCCAACTTTCGCCGAAGTCCGGGTGTTCTCATCGGTGGCCTGACGAATATCGACAACCTGCTTCAGCGCCGCCTGCATTGCCTGACTTTCCGACTGCGCCTCGTCTGCCATTTGCGACAGCGCGCGAAGGCTTTCCGCCACTTCATCGCGCTGCATTCCGGCAGCCGCATCGGCGCCAGCGTTGCGCAAAGTCATCGCGCCGATTTCCACGCCAGTGCGCTGAGCGACATCACCCGCCTCGCGTACGATCGGCTGCAATTTATCCACAAAGCGATTGACCGCCGAAGCCATGTCGCCGATTTCATCCTTGCTGTTGATCTGCACACGCTTGGTCAGATCACCCTCGCCTGCTGCCAGATCGCCCATCGCTGCATTGAGCATTTTCAGACGATTGACCACGCGATGACCGAGCACCACGGCCAGCAACAGCAGAACGCCGCAACCGACCAGCGCAAGGCCAAGGCCGATACGCCAGCGCAGTGTCGCGGCAGCGTCTTGAACGGTTTGTGCGGTGTTGGCTTTCATTTCGCCAGCGGTGCCCTGCGCCGATTGCAGACGCGCCTGCATCGCCTTGGCACTGTCCGCCGCTGCGCCTTTGAGGCTGTCACCGACCAATTGATCGCTGCTGGCAATCAGCGCCAGGAAGCGCTTGTCGAGCTCGGCGAGATCGGTTTCCACCGAGGCCGTGGACACACCCATCAGCACTTTGCCGATCTCCACGCCATTGGGATTGATCGAGGCTTCGAGGTAGTAAACCGAAGGATCGTTTTTCGCCGCATCCAGCACCTTATCCAGCGCACGCTCGCCCTGACCTTTTTCCAGCAAGGCCTTGTTGATCGGGTTTTCACGGTTGAGGTAACGAGTCAAATGCTGGCCGGTGGCGTCGTCATACACCACGAACAGCACGTTGGGATTGCGCTGGGCGCGACGAGCGAACTCCGAGAGCGTCGGCACGTCGCTGTCCCACATGGCACGCGGCGCTACGGATGCAAGCAACTGCGCCATGTCGTTGGCCGAATCCTTCAGATCCTTTTCCAGCGTCGCCCGCAGTTGCGCCTGCTCTTCTTTGAGGCGTGCGGACAGGCCAGCCGTGAGGCGCTGACGAGTGCTGGCCGATAACGCATCAAGACTTGAAGTGACTTCACGCCCCGCCTGCTCCAGCTCACCGGAGAGTTTCTGGCTGTCGGCACCCAGGCGCACGGCCAGATCGGCTTCCAGCGCGGTCACCGTGCTCCGCGTCAGGGCAACCGCCACCAACACCTGCACCAAAAGGGCGATACCAAGGGTAACGAACACCGGCCGCAACAAACGGCTTTGTAACAGTGAGAGAACGGCTGACACTTTAAATCCCTCTACTTCTGACGCCATTAATTTGATGGCACTCTTGTAGGCAGATTCACAGCAAAGGTCATGCCGTCCAACAGGCATAAACGACAAAGGCCCCGATTAAGGGGCCTTTGTTTTTTACATCAACAACTTATCAAGCGAACGGATGACGCAGAACGATGGTTTCGTTGCGGTCCGGGCCCGTCGAAATAATGTCGATCGGCGCGCCGATCAACTCTTCAACGCGTTTGATGTAGGCACGAGCATTGGCCGGCAGCTCTTCCAGGGTCTTGGCACCCACGGTCGATTCGCTCCAGCCCGGTACTTCTTCGTACACCGGCTGCAGGCCGACGTAGCTGTCAGCATCGGTCGGCGCAACGGCATTGCCCTGCGCGTCCTTGTAGCCGACGCAGATGTTGATGGTTTCCAGGCCGTCGAGTACGTCCAGCTTGGTCAGGCAGATGCCCGAGATGCTGTTCACGTCGATAGCGCGACGCAGGATGACGGCGTCAAACCAACCGCAACGACGGGCGCGACCAGTGGTGGCGCCGAACTCGTGACCTTGCTTGGCCAGGTGCGCACCGACTTCGTCAAACAGCTCGGTCGGGAACGGGCCGGAACCGACGCGAGTGGTGTAGGCCTTGGTGATGCCCAGGATGTAGTCGAGGAACATCGGACCCACGCCCGAACCGGTCGCCACGCCACCAGCGGTGGTGTTGGAGCTGGTCACGTACGGGTAGGTGCCGTGGTCGATGTCGAGCAACGAACCTTGCGCGCCTTCGAACATGATGTCCTTGCCGGCACGACGCAGATCGTGCAGCTCGGCAGTCACGTCGAGCATCAGCGGCTTGAGCAGCTCAGCGTATTCCTTGCACTCGGCCAGGGTCTTTTCGAATTCGATGGCTGGTTCTTTGTAGTAACCGACCAGCATGAAGTTGTGGTAATCCACCAGTTCACGCAGTTTGTCTTCGAAGCGTGGCATGTTCAGCAGGTCGCCGACACGCAGGCCACGACGGGCAACTTTATCTTCGTAAGCCGGGCCGATGCCGCGACCGGTGGTACCGATCTTCAGCTCGCCACGGGCCTTTTCACGGGCCTGGTCCAGCGCGACGTGGAAGGACAGGATCAGCGGGCAGGACGGGCTGATACGCAGGCGCTCGCGCACCGGTACGCCTTTCTCTTCCAGCTTGGTGATCTCGCGCAGCAGAGCGTCAGGTGCAACCACCACGCCGTTGCCGATCAGGCATTGCACGCCTTCGCGCAGCACGCCCGACGGAATCAGGTGCAAGACGGTTTTCTCGCCGTCGATCACCAGCGTGTGACCCGCGTTGTGGCCACCCTGGTAGCGCACTACGGCGGCAGCATGTTCGGTCAGCAGATCAACGATCTTGCCTTTGCCCTCATCACCCCACTGGGTGCCCAGGACTACGACATTCTTACCCATAACACTTGTCCTCATTCGCGCAAACTTGGTGCCGGCGATGGCCGGCAGGAAAACTCAAGAAGCCAGTGGCGATACTTGCCAAAGCCCGTTCTGCTGAATCAATTGCCGGTCGCAGTCCGCATCACGGGCAGCGGCCAAAGGTTGTCCAGGCAAGGCCTGAACGACACGCTGACCCTCACTGCGCAACTGGCAAACCTGCTGCCAGAGTGCCGCATCCGTACTGTCAGGCATCCAGATACCGCCAGACGGTAGCTCGATCTCAGCACGCCCCAGGGTCACCAGGGTTTTCAAATCGGTAGAGAAACCAGTCGCCGGACGGGCGCGACCGAAGTCGGCACCGATGTCATCGTAACGACCGCCCTGAGCGATGGACTGGCCAACGCCCGGCACGAACACCGCGAACACCACACCGGTGTGGTAGTGGTAGCCGCGCAACTCGCCGAGGTCGAAATACAGCGGCAGCTGCGGGAAGCGCACGGAAAGACGCTCGGCGATCGCCAGCAGATCTTCCAGCGCCGCCAGCACCGGCGCCGGCGCATTGGCCAGACGCTCGCGGGCAGCGCTCAACACTTCACGGCCGCCACACAGATCAACCAGTGCGCGCAGCATGCCCGACAGATCGGCCGGCAGGCCTTCGGTCAGGGTAATCACTTCATCGATGGCCTTGCGCTGCAGGGCATCGAACAACTGCTGTTCAACTTCACCAGACAGACCGGCGGCGCGCGCCAGACCACGGTAGATGCCGACATGGCCGAGGTCCATGTGCACGTCCGGCACATCGGCCAGTTGCAGCATGGCCAGCATCAGACTGATGACTTCGACATCGCTGCTCGGGCTGGCGTCGCCGTACAGCTCGGCGCCCAGCTGGATCGGGCTGCGCGAGGACGACAATGCACGCGGCTGAGCATGCAGGACGCTGCCGGCGTAGCACAGACGGCTCGGGCCTTCGCGACGCAGGGTGTGCGCATCGATGCGCGCCACTTGCGGCGTGATGTCGGCGCGGAAACCCATCTGCCGGCCCGATTGCGGGTCGATGACCTTGAAGGTACGCAGATCCAGGTCCTGGCCCGCGCCGGTCAGCAGGGATTCCAGGTACTCGATATGGGGAGTCACGACGAACTCGTAACCCCAGCTCTGGAACAGATCCAACACCTGACGACGCGCGACTTCAATGCGCGCCGCCTCCGGTGGCAGTACTTCTTCGATGCCATCTGGCAGCAGCCAGCGGTCTACCGTTGCCATTACGCCATTCCCCTTTGATCCGGGCGGCCAGCACTAGGCGAGCCTTGAGTGAAGCAGAAAATGACCGGGGCGTTCAAAACGCACGCGCATGAACGACGCAGCGAAAGGCCGGCTGGCGGCTTCGCCCATCACTTTCCTCGAAAAACGCCCGGGCTATTCAAACCCGATGTCTGCAACAAAAACAGCAATCAAACGTGCAGACGCAAAAAAGCCGGGAATTTCCCGGCTGCCGCATCATACACACGTTTTCCGAAAGGATCACCCCGCCCGAGGTTTTAGCCGCCGGGCGGACTGATTCAGGTCAACGTCGTATCAAGGTTTGGCTTTTTCCAGATAACGGAAGAAGTCGCTGCTTGGGTCGAGGACCAGGACGTCGGATTTGTTCGCGAAGCTTTCACGGTAGGCACGCAGGCTACGGTAGAAACCGTAGAACTCCTGGTCCTGGCCGTAGGCCTTGGAGTAGATCGCAGCAGCCTGGGCGTCACCGTCACCGCGAACCTCTTCGGATTCACGATAGGCTTCGGCCAGCAGCACGCGGCGTTGACGATCGGCGTCGGCACGGATGCCTTCGGCCAGCTCGTTACCCTTGGCGCGGTGCTCGCGAGCTTCACGCTCACGCTCGGTGCTCATACGCTCGAACACGCTGCGGTTCACTTCCTTCGGCAGATCGATGGCCTTGACCCGGACATCGACCACTTCGATACCCAGCTCCTTTTCCGCCATCTTGTTCAGCGACGCAGTGATGTCAGCCATCAGCGCATCACGTTCACCCGACACCACTTCGTGCAGGGTGCGCTTGCCGAACTGGTCACGCAGGCCCGATTCGAGACGACGGGACAGACGCTCGTCGGCGATCTGCTTCAGACCCGAAGTCGCGGTGTAGAAGCGCTCGGCATCTTTCACCCGCCACTTGGCGTAGGCATCGACCATCACGGCTTTCTTTTCCAGAGTCAGGAAGCGCTGCGTCGGTGCATCCAGCGTCAGCAGACGCGCGTCGAATTTGCGCACCTGGTTGACGTAAGGCACCTTCACATGCAGACCCGGCTGGACATCGGCCTGAACCACACGACCGAATTGCAGCAGCACCGCGCGCTCGGTCTGAGCGACGATGTAGAAGCAATTCCAGCCCACCAGTACCACAACGACGCCAACGATCAGGGCGATCAGCGATTTATTGCTCATCAGCGGGTCTCCCTTGTACGCGTCTGCGGCACGTCGGTGACATGCGGCGTGACGTCCGTGTTGTTGCTGGCGGCCGAACCGGTCACCGGTGCATTACCCGAACTGTTCTGGATCATCTTGTCCAACGGCAGGTAGAGCAGATTGCTCTGGCCGTTCTTGTTGCCGGTCACGAGGACCTTGCTGGTATTGCTGAAGACTTCCTGCATGGTGTCCAGGTACAGACGCTCACGGGTGACTTCAGGTGCCTTGCGATACTCGGCGACCAGTTTGGTGAAGCGATCGGCCTCACCCTTGGCGCGCGAGATGGTCTCGTCGCGGTAACCGTTGGCATCTTCGATGATGCGCTGGGCCTGACCACGGGCTTCCGGCACAACGCCGTTGGCGTAGGTTTCAGCCTGGTTGCGCGAACGCTGCTCGTCTTCACGGGCGCGGATCACGTCATCGAAGGCTTCCTGTACTTCACGCGGTGCCGCTGCGCTCTGTACGTTGACCTGGGTGACGGTGATACCGGTGCGATAGGTATCGAGGAAACGTTGCAGACGCTCCTTGATTTCGCTGGCCATCAATTCACGACCTTCGGTCAGCACCTGATCCATGGCGGTGGAACCGACCACGTGACGCAGCGCACTTTCAGTCGCGTGCTGCAGGCTGATTTCCGGCTGATCGACGTTCAGCACGAAGTCCTGCAGGTTGCTGATCTTGTACTGCACGGTCAGCGGCACTTCGACGATGTTCTCGTCTTCAGTCAACATCTGGCCCTGCTTGGTGTACGCACGCTCACGCGTCACGTTCTCCATGTACTTCTTGTCGATCGGCGGGAAGTAGATGTTCAGACCCGGGCCGACAGTCTCGTAGTACTTGCCGAAGCGCAGCACCACGGCTTGCTCCTGCTCGTCCACCACGTAGACCGCGCTGTACAGCCAGACAGCCGCGAGCACGACCAGGCCGATGCCGAGCAGACCGCCGAAGCCGCCACTGCTGCGCCCCGACCCGCCGCCGTCATCACCGCGTTTCTTACCACCACCGAACAACCCGTTCAGGCTTTCCTGCAGCTTTCGGAAGGCCTCGTCGAGATCCGGTGGCCCCTTGCGGTCGCCGTTATTGCGGCGCTTGCCACCCCAGGGATCCTGATTATTCGAGTTGCCACCCGGCTCATTCCAAGCCATAGCGCTCTCCATCTGATAAAGCAAAGACGCACCCACGGCGCGCCGACCAATGCTACAGAATGCCTGCCGTTGCGGCACAACCGCTTTGTCAGGCTTTTATTGCAAAGTGTGTTGCTCGATGAATTCCATCGGCTGCAATCCTTCGCGGCTTACCAATCGATTCAACTCGATCCGGGGCAAACGAACGGCCAGCAGGCTGACACCTTCTTCATCGTATTCTTCTTTCTGCACCGCACCGAGTTCGAAGAACTGCGCACGCAGTCGAGCGAAGCGTTGCGGCAAGCGCAAGGTACCGACGAACAGATCACTGCCGAGCAACTCGGCGATGGCCTGTTCAAGCAATTCCAGACCGCTGCCATCACGCGCCGAGAGCCAGACCCGTTGCGGCTTGCCATCGGCATCGCGCTGGATCTGCGGCTCGACGCCTTCGAGCAAATCGAGTTTGTTATAGACCTCGAGGATCGGCAAGTCCTGGGCACCAATCTCGCCCAGCACCACCATCACCTGCTCGATCTGCAACATGCGATCCGGTTCGGCCGCATCGATCACGTGCAGCAGCAGGTCGGAATTGCTCGACTCTTCGAGCGTAGACCGAAATGCCTCGACCAGCTTGTGTGGCAGGTGACGAATGAAGCCCACGGTATCGGCGAGGACGATCGGACCGAGGTCGTCAAGCTCCAGCCGGCGCAGGGTCGGGTCGAGCGTGGCGAACAGTTGATCGGCCGCGTACACCTCGGACTTCGTCACGTTGTTGAAGAGTGTCGATTTGCCCGCGTTGGTGTAGCCCACCAGCGAAACGGTAGGAATGTCCGCACGGGATCGGCCACGGCGCGACTGCTCGCGCTGACTGCGCACCTTCTCCAGCCGCCCCTTGATCTGACGCAGGCGAACCCGCAGCAGACGGCGGTCGGTTTCCAGCTGGGTTTCACCCGGGCCGCGCATACCGATACCGCCACCCTGACGTTCAAGGTGAGTCCAGCCGCGAACCAGCCGCGTGCTCATGTGGTCAAGCTGGGCCAGTTCGACCTGCAGCTTGCCCTCATGGGTGCGTGCGCGTTGGGCGAAAATATCGAGAATCAGCCCGGTGCGGTCGATCACGCGACACTCGAAAACACGTTCGAGGTTGCGTTCCTGACTGGGGGTGAGGATGTGATTGAAAATCACCAGATCGGCTTCTTCAGCCTTGACCAGGTCGCGCAGTTCCTCGACCTTGCCGCTGCCGATCAGATATTTGGCGGTTGGCCGATGACGCGGCACGTTAAAAAACGCGACGGTCTCGGCGCCAGCCGAATTTGCCAACTCCTGAAACTCCTGCGGATCTTCGCGCGCCTCAGGGTCCTGTCCATCCAAGTGAACGAGGATGACTCGTTCACCACCACCGTGGCGCTCAAAGAACAAAGGAGACTCCTATCAGGCGTTACCCGGCGCTGCATCGGCATCGCCCTGTTCGTTTTCGGTTGCGCTAGGCAGACGAATTGGACGAACCGGCACGACGGTCGAGATAGCGTGTTTGTAGACCATCTGGCTTACGGTGTTTTTCAGCAGGATCACGAACTGGTCGAACGACTCGATCGTCCCTTGCAGCTTGATACCGTTGACCAGGTAGATGGAAACCCCGACTTTCTCTTTACGTAAAGTGTTCAGGTAAGGGTCTTGTAGCGAATGCCCTTTTGACATGTGCCGCACTCCTTTAAGGATTCAATAATAAAAACAGGTAAATTCAGATGGCTTCGGCCGTCACACCCCCAAGGATAGACGGCAATTGCAAGGACTCAGCTCAATATGGAGATGGTCCCAAGGTATTTCAAGGCGCGTGGCAGATTGTCGCAATCAAGACTGTCCAGCCAGTGCAAATCGTCCCAGCTGCGCAGCCAGGTAAACTGGCGTTTGGCCAATTGGCGCGTGGCGATGATGCCCCGCTCCTGCATCTGGGCCAATGTCAGCTTGCCGTCCAGGTAATCCCAGACTTGGCGGTAGCCTACCGCACGTATAGACGGCAACCCCGAATGCAGGTCACTTCTTTTACGCAGGGCTACGACCTCGTCGATGAATCCCTGTTCCAACATATTTGTGAATCTTTGTTCAATTCGCTGGTGCAAAACCTGACGATTCGCCGGAGCAATGGCCAGGTTCGCGACAGTATAGGGCAATTGTTGGCGTCCCGAAGCGGCTGCTTCAGTACTTTGCGCAGATTGTTGCTCGCGCAGGGCGGTCATGCTCTGCCCGCTGACTCGATACACTTCCAGTGCCCGACTCAAGCGCTGCGGATCATTGGGATGAATGCGCGCCGCCGACACCGGATCGATCTGCGCCAGTTGATCGTGCAGGGCTTGCCAGCCGAGGCGTGCAGCTTCTTCCTCGATCTGCGCACGGACCTCGGGATCGGCCGCCGGCATGTCTGCCAGACCTTCGATCAAAGCCTTGTAATAGAGCATGGTGCCGCCGACCAGCAGCGGGATCTTTCCTCGCCCAGTGATTTCGGCCATGGCCTGCAACGCGTCGCGACGGAAATCGGCGGCTGAATACGCTTCAGCGGGGTCGAGGATGTCGATCAGCCGGTGCGGGTATTGCGCCAGCAACTCTTTCGAAGGCTTGGCCGTGCCGATGTCCATGCCGCGGTAGACCAGTGCCGAATCGACACTGATCAATTCGCACGGCAGCACCTTGGTCAGCTCGATGGCCAGATCGGTCTTGCCCGCAGCGGTCGGGCCCATCAGGAAAATCGCTGGAGGAAGCTGGCTCATCAACGACCGCGCAGGAACAGTTTGTCCAGATCGTCCAAGCCCAATTGGGTCCAGGTCGGTCGGCCATGGTTGCATTGACCGCTGCGCTCGGTGTTTTCCATATCGCGCAGCAGGCCGTTCATTTCCGGCAGGGCCAAGCGCCGGTTGGCGCGGATCGCGCCGTGGCAGGCCATGGTGCCGAGCAATTCGTTGAGGTGCGCCTGGATACGGTCGCTGGTGCCGTACTCCATCAAATCCGAAAGCACGTCGCCGACCAGTCGATTGGCTTCGGCCTGCTTGAGCAATGCGGGAATCTGCCGGATCGCCAAGGTTTCCGGCCCCAGGCGCTGCAATTCAAAACCAAGGCGCTGAAACCAAGCGGCGTGTTCTTCAGCACAATCGGCCTCGCGCTGACTCACGGCCAGCGACTCCGGCACCAGCAACGGCTGGCCACTTAGACCTTCGCTGGCCATGGCGATTTTCAGGCGCTCGTACATGATCCGCTCGTGGGCGGCATGCATGTCCACCAGCACCAGGCCATGGGCGTTTTCGGACAAGATATAGATGCCCTTGAGCTGCGCCAGTGCATAGCCGAGCGGCGGGATATCTTCCTGACCGGTTGGCAGCGCGCTGGCATTGGCTTCAGGCAGCGGCGCGAAAAACTCTTTGTAAGCGGCTTGCGCCTCGGCAGCAGGCAACGCCGATTGCGGACGCGGCGTGTATTGATACTGATAAGCGCCGCCAGCGCTGGCCCCGGATGACGTGTTGAACGCCGGTTGCGCCTGCGGCTGCTCCAGCAGCGCATTGGCGGCCAGACGCATCTCGCCCTGTGGGCCGAATTCGCCCGCCTCGATCCCGCTCGGCCGAACGATCGCCGTGGTCACCGAACCGGCCAGTTGATCTTCCGGACGCACATCGCCCAGCGCACGGTGCAGCGTGCCATACAGGAAATCGTGGACCATGCGCCCGTCACGGAAACGCACTTCGTGTTTGGTCGGGTGGACGTTGACGTCTACCGCTGCGGGATCGACCTCGAAAAACAGCGCGAAGGTCGGGTGCCGGCCATTGAAAAGCACGTCGCGATAAGCCTGACGAACCGCATGGGCTACCAGTTTGTCGCGCACTGCTCGGCCGTTTACGAAGAAATACTGCAAGTCCGCCTGACTGCGGTTGAAGGTCGGCAAACCGACCCAGCCCCACAGATGCAAGCCGTTACGCTCGATCTCGATCGGCAGCGCCTGCTCAAGGAAACCCGAGCCACAAATCGCCGCCACACGCCGGGCGCGGGCCGCATCATCGTGGGCCTCGTGCAAGCTGAGGATGGTCTTGCCGTTGTGGCGCAGATGAAACGCCACGTCGAAGCGCGCCAGCGCCAGACGCTTGATCACTTCTTGCAGGTGATCGAACTCGGTTTTTTCGGTCTTGAGGAATTTGCGCCGGGCCGGGGTGTTGAAGAACAGGTCGCGGACTTCCACCGAAGTGCCGACCGGATGCGCCGCCGGCTGCACGCGCGGCGCCATGTCCCGGCCTTCGGTTTCGACCTGCCAGGCCTGATCGGCATCGCGGGTGCGCGAGGTCAGGGTCAGACGCGCCACGGAGCTGATCGACGCCAGCGCCTCGCCACGGAAACCCAGGCTCATCACCTGTTCGAGGTCTTCGAGGTTGCGAATCTTGCTGGTGGCGTGACGGGCCAAGGCCAGCGGCAGGTCATCGGCGGAAATACCGCTGCCGTCATCGCGCACGCGCAGCAGCTTGACGCCGCCCTGCTCGACATCGACGTCGATACGCTTGGCGCCGGAGTCGAGGCTGTTTTCCAGCAACTCCTTGATCACCGAAGCCGGGCGCTCAACCACCTCACCGGCGGCAATCTGGTTCGCCAGCCGCGGGCTGAGCAGCTCGATGCGCGCCGTGTTCATTACCTGGTTCATTCTTTGGACGCCAGTTCGGTGCCTGGAATGGTCAGGTGCTGACCGACTTTCAACTCGTCACTTTTCAGGTTGTTTGCAGCACGCAAGGTGGCCGGCGAGACCTGATAGCGCACGCCGATCATCGCCAGGGTTTCCCCCGGGCCGACACGGTGGTCGCGCGGGCCTTGGGCGATCTTGCCGGAATCACGCAGCCAGGCAATGTAAGTGCCCGGTGGCGGATTCTGCTGGAAGAACTGGCGCACGCCGCTGCTGATCGAACGGGCCAGCGCTTGCTGGTGGCTCGAGGCGGACAGTTTGTTCGCTTCGTTGGCGTTGGAGATGAAGCCGGTTTCGACCAGGATCGACGGAATGTCCGGCGACTTCAGCACCATGAACCCGGCTTGTTCCACACGTTGTTTGTGCAGCGGCGTGACGCGACCGATGTTGGTCAGCACTTTTTGCCCGACGTTGAGGCTGGAGGTCAGCGACGCGGTCATCGACAGATCGAGCAACACGCCCGCCAGCATACGATCCTTATCGTCGAGGCTGACGTTGCCGGCACCGCCAATCAGGTCGGACCGGTTTTCACTGTCGGCCAGCCAACGGGCGGTTTCGGACGTAGCGCCACGATCAGAGAGGGCGAACACCGACGCCCCGAACGCGGCTGCGGACGGCGCGGCGTCGGCGTGGATCGAGACGAACAGGTCGGCGCCCTTCTTGCGGGCGATTTCGGTACGCCCGCGCAATGGAATGAAGTAGTCGCCGGTACGGGTCAGCTCGGCGCGGAAGCCTTTCATGCCGTTGACCTGACGCTGCAACTCGCGAGCGATCTGCAGTACCACGTCTTTCTCACGCTGGCCGCGCGAGCCGGACGCGCCCGGGTCTTCGCCACCGTGGCCGGCGTCGATCACCACGATAATGTCGCGTTTGCCGGCCGGGGCTGGCGGCAGCTTGATCGCCGGTTCAGTCGGGGTCACCGGCACTGCCGGCACGGTTGCCACCGATGGCGTCGGGGCCGGCGGCGGCGCGGCATCGGCCGGGTTGTCGAACAGATCGACCACCAGACGGTTGCCATACTGCGCGTTCGGCGCCAGCGAGAAGCTTTTCGGAGTGACGGCTTTTTTCAGGTCAATGACCACGCGCAGGTCGGTCGGGGTGCGCTGGGCCGAGCGCATCGCAGTGATCGGCGTGTTCGCGGTCTGCACGTTCAACGGCGCGCCGAGGGTGGCGCCGTTTATGTCGATTACCAGCCGGTCCGGGGCTGTCAGGGTGAAAACGCTGTGCTGCACCGGGCCGCTGAGGTCAAAGACCAGTCGCGTGTTGTCCGGCGCCCGCCACAGGCGCACGCTGTTGACCTTTGAATCGGCCACAGCGTTGACGGTTACTGCCATCAACATCAGTCCAGCGGCAGCCACCAACGCGCGAAAGCGCATACCAAACCCCATCATTTAATTGGATTCCAATGCCAAAGCGGCACACCAGGCCTCGCCACGCGAGCCCTGGGCTAAAATTTTCAGCGAACGCCCGCTGTCTTGCGGGCTAATGGTAATGGTCAGGTCGGGCTTTGGCAAAAAGCCTGCACCTTTATCGGGCCACTCGATCAGGCACAGGGCATCGTCTTCGAAGTAGTCACGGATGCCGAGAAACTCCAGCTCCTCGGGATCGACCAGGCGATACAGGTCGAAGTGGAAGGCACGAATGTCACCGATCTCGTAAGGCTCGACCAATGTGAATGTCGGACTTTTTACCGCGCCAACATGCCCCAAACCGCGAATGATGCCCCGCGACAGGGTGGTTTTGCCCATACCCAGATTGCCTTCGAGAAAAATCAGGCCATGGCCCTGGGTGACGCGGGCGATCCGTGCGCCAAAGTCGCTCATCGCCTGTTCATCGGCCAGGTACAGGGTTACTTCAGACACGGTGCTTGCTCCTCCAACAACTGACGAATGGCTGGAATCAGATCACTGGCCGCCAGCCCACGGCCGAATTTGCCTTGTTGCATACCCGCGTTGGCGTGCAGCCAGACGGCCAGGCATGCCGCATCGAACGCGCCCATGCCTTGGGCCAGCAATGCGCCGGTGAGACCGGCCAGTACATCACCCAACCCGCCTGTGGCCATCGCCGGATGGCCCTGATGACAGAGGGCCAGACGCCCGTCTGGATGGGCGATCAGACTGCCGGCACCTTTCAGAACCACTACCGCTGAATACTTTTTGCTCAACGCCAGAGCAGCGGCCGGGCGATCGGCCTGCACCTCAGTGGTGCTGACGCCAAGCAAGCGCGCCGCTTCACCCGGATGCGGGGTGATCACGCAATCCTTGGGCAACTGGACAAAATCGCTGGCCAACAGGTTCAACGCGTCAGCGTCCCACACCTGCGGCGATGGTGCATTGGCGGCAGCCGACAACAGGGCACGGCCCCAACTGGCCTGACCGAGTCCCGGCCCGACCACCAATACCGAAACCTTTTCCAGCAGACTCATCAGCTGATTGGCTGACGAGGTGCCGAGCGCCATCGCCTCCGGCACCCGAGTCAGCGCCGCCGGCACATGCTCTGGGCGAGTCGCCAGCGAAACCATGCCCGCGCCGCCGCGCAAGGCCATTTCCGTGCTGAGCACAATCGCTCCGCCGAAACCGTGATCGCCGCCGATCAATAACACATGACCAAAGCGCCCCTTGTGCGAGGTCGGCGCACGCGGCGCAAGTGCTGGGAGATTAGCGGCGCTCAGGCGCTGAGCGCAGACAGGAATGTCACTGAAAATTTCGTCGGCGGCTTGCAGATCGCTGAAGACCAGTTCGCCGATATGATCCGCCGCATCGCCGGTCAACAGCCCGATCTTCATAGCAATGAATGTCACCGTTAGATCGGCGTGGACCGCGACACCCAGTTCACGCCCGGTATCGGCACATAGCCCGGAAGGGATATCGACCGCCGCTACCGGCAAACCGCAGGCGTTGATCGCCTTGATCGTCGAGGCATAGGGCTCACGCACTTCGCCGCTCAGGCCAGTGCCGAGCAAGGCATCGAGGACGACACCGCGCAGCTCGCTTTGCCCCTGCCAGCCTTGCACCACAACACCAGCAGCCACCGATTCGGCATGGGCCAGTGCGGCATCGCCCTGCAAACGCTGCGGATCGCCGACGGCGAGAACGCGCACCGTCCAACCGGCCCGCAGCGCCAGCCCGGCCACCAGATAACCGTCGCCAGCGTTGTTGCCGTGCCCGGCGAGCACCGTCAGTTCGTTCGCTGCCGGCCACTTGCGCACCAGTGCGCGCCACGTCGCGCGGGCGGCGCGCTGCATCAATTCGAAGCCCGGCGTGCCGGCGGCGATCAGCCGCGCGTCGAGTTCGCGCACCTGCGCGGCACGGTACAGCGCGTCGGGTAATTCATCTTTCGTCTGCGGCATGCGTCTTCGGGCTCCGATGTCTGGCAGAATTATACGCACCTCAGCTCCGGTTTCTCTCGCCTCATGTCCGCCATCACCACAGACCTGCCCGCCCTCGCCCGATCGATCAAGGATTGGGGCCGCGAGCTGGGCTTCCAGCAAGTCGGCATCAGCGGTCTGGACCTGGCCGAGCACGAGCAGCATCTGCAACGCTGGCTCGACGCCGGCTATCACGGCGAAATGGACTACATGGGCGCCCATGGCAGCAAACGCTCGCACCCGGAAGAACTGGTGCCGGGCACGTTGCGCGTGGTTTCCCTGCGCATGGACTACTTGCCGGGCGATACCGAAATGGCCAAACGCCTGGCTGAACCGGAAAAGGCTTACGTGTCGCGTTATGCCTTGGGCCGCGATTACCACAAATTGATCCGTAAACGCGTTCAACAATTGGCCGACAGGATCCAGGCAGAGATCGGCCCGTTCGGTTTTCGTGCCTTTGTCGACAGTGCGCCAGTGCTGGAAAAAGCCATCGCCGAACAGGCCGGGCTGGGCTGGATCGGCAAAAACACCCTTGTACTGAATCGCAAGGCCGGCAGTTATTTCTTCCTCAGCGAGTTGTTCGTCGACCTGCCGTTGCCGGTGGATGAACCGCATAGCAGCGAACATTGCGGCCGTTGCACTGCGTGTCTGGATATCTGCCCGACCAACGCCTTCGTCGGCCCCTATGTGCTGGACGCTCGGCGCTGCATTTCCTATCTGACCATCGAGCTGAAAACCGCGATTCCAGAAGAGTTGCGGCCGTTGATTGGCAATCGCGTGTTTGGC
Organism: Pseudomonas sp. RG1; assembly: GCF_025910115.1. NCBI lineage: Bacteria > Pseudomonadati > Pseudomonadota > Gammaproteobacteria > Pseudomonadales > Pseudomonadaceae > Pseudomonas > Pseudomonas sp. RG1. The sequence goes on along the minus strand of NZ_JAPCIK010000002.1, from coordinate 459,913 downwards.
TGCGACGATTGCCAGATCGTCTGCCCGTGGAACCGTTTCGCCCGGCCGACCGGGGAAAACGATTTCAAGCCACGGCACAATCTGGATAACGCACAGTTGGCCGAGTTGTTTTTGTGGGATGAAGATAAGTTTCTAAGCAGCACCGAAGGTTCGCCATTGCGGCGCGCCGGGTATGAGCGCTGGTTGCGCAATCTGGCGGTGGGGCTGGGAAATGCGCCTTCAACGATTCCGGTGCTGGAAGCGTTGAAGGCGCGACGGGATTATCCGTCAGAGTTGGTTAGAGAACACGTGGAATGGGCGTTAAGCCAGCATTCGGCTCTAATCCATACCCAGGCCACTACATTGCCAACGGACGGAACGGGTGACCCGTAGACTGTGCTACGAAAACGGGACCACACCGCTAATCACCATTGCGGGTCGTGAGCGCCGACTTGCTTGATGATGATTTGTTTGGTGTTGTCATTCACCAGAAAAAAAGCACGGTGTTCACACGTCACACGCATGTGTGCATGCATGAATCCCTTATGCTCACCATTGGGCTTGAAGTTGTTGTAGTTGGGATAGTTCTCGTACAGGCCCGTGGGAAAAACCTTGGCTGCTTCTCGAGGATGCGTATTGTGGTTAATGATCTCTGCCTTGTACTCGTAGTACTTGGCAAGCTGTGCTTTTCCACGTTTTCCCTCATCGAGATAATTGTGACCGGCAAAATCTTCAATAACCGTCCAGTTTGCTGGCGGCTCCGCCTCAGCAGCAGCCGCTCCGGCTTTGCTTGATTTGGAAAACTCTTTTTTGTAAGGCATGCCGAACGTCGCGTATTCCTTTTCAACGATCCTGACTGGCGGCTCGTCAGCCAGTTTCACAAGATACGGGCGCGGCTTCAGTGTTTGCGCGACTGCGTGTCGAACCGCCAGTGCACCCGCAGCAGCCGACGCAATACCCAGCCCCATACTTACCCAGCCGAGTATTTCGCCTACCCGCGACTGCGGGTCATACGCATAGGCAATCTCGCTGCCAACGGCAGTCACCCCTGAAGCGACGCCCAACCCCATTGCCAACAGGGCTAATGGCGTAGCAGCACCGAGGGTCACGATACTCGCGACAATCCCGATAACCCCCAGCGCAAGCCCCGCAATCGACTGCCAGGAAATATGTCCAGTAGGGTCAATGCGGTTGACCGGATCACCCAGGCAGTATGCATAGGCATTCAAACCGCCCGCACCAAACGGACTCATGCTGTCGGGACTGGTGAACCGCATCAGGGTTGGGCTGTAGGCCCGGTAACCGTTGCCGAGCAGGTACAGACCTGTGACTGCATCCAGTTGCTCGCCATTGAAACCCGCAAGGCTGAACAACGCACCTTCGGCAGGACGATGTCCATAAGGGCTGTAGGCATTGTCTTCCCATTGCTCCCCGTGTAACTGGGTCAGCACCGTTTGCTGTTGATCCGCCCCGAAGATCCGGCTGCCGACGTTAGCCCCGAATTGCTGTTGCCCCAGTATCAGGCCACGATCGCGCACGACACTGCGCGAATCCTCGCCACGAATTTCGCTACTGACTGCCGAGTGGTGATAGTAGCGCTGCATATCCGGCATGCGCGGTTGCGACAGTTCAACGACTCGGTCAAAGCCGTCGTAATGGAAACCACGCACCACATCCCCGCGTGCATTGCTCACTTGGGTCAGCCGACCGAAGGCGTCATAAGCCAGAGTGCGCGTCTGATCGTCCTTGATTATTCGACCGTTGGCGTCGTACTCCAGGGTGACCGGCGCGGGATAATCAGCATGGGAGTGCATTACCCCAATAAGCTGCGCCGGATCGATTTCGCTGAAACTGAAGGTCGTTACGTTGACGCCTTGGGGAAAGGTGGTTTGCAGCGTCAGGATGTTGTCCTGCGCGTCGAAGGTAAATATTTGCTGAGCGATCTCCTTTCCGTACGGATCCCGTGGCCGCTGGCTGCCATCACAGTCGTACTGTTTGAGGCGCCCGCGAACGTCGTAAGTGAAACGCTCGTCACGCAGCACGAAAGCGCCGCGCCTCAAAACCTTCTGCGCCAGTTTACCTGCCACGGTGTAGCTGGAGCTCAGCGTCTGAGTGGGCAAACCGCTGACTTCAAAACTTCGGGTTATTTCACGCCCTATATCGTCGTAGGTCAGACGCGTCGTCAACAGGCGCTTGGTCGAAGTATCGCGTGTTTCGATCCTCTCCAGCAGGCCGCGTTTGTCATAGAAATAATCAGCCTGCACCGCACCTTGCTTGAATGAGGTTCTTCGCCCCCAGTTGTCGTACTGCGTCTGATGCTTTGTACCGAGCACATCCATGTAGGTAAGGGGCAAACCGGCGAAAGAATAGGTATGGGAAACCGTCTTGCGCTGTTCGCCGAATTGGCTGGTTTCCGACTTCAGGCGTCCAGAGGGGAAATACTCGAAATGACGCTCGCGACCTTGTTCGATGCAGCTCTTGGTTTTTCCGTTCTGGACATCGTAGGTGAATCGGGTGGTCAACCCGTTATCTTCCCCCTCGGTCACTGCTTTGCGCTCAGTCAACACCCCGCCCAGCTCAGGGGCATGGACTAACTCGATCTTCTGACCCGCTGCATCTGTGGAGGACTTGGGTAGGCTGCGCCCGGCCTCGTAACTGGCGACCGACTTACGCCCCCCCACAGTAATCTCGGTCACACGGTTCAAACCATCGAACCTCTGTTGTCCCAGTGGCAAACCCGCCACTTTGATTTCAACCGGCAGCTCACCAGTGCTATGGGCGGCAAATGTGGTTTCCACGGCATGGCCGTCCGGCAGAACACTGCGAACCATCCGGTCGAACGCATCATATTCGTAGCGAGTGATGTTGCCGGCGGGATCGGTCTGACTCAAGGTTCGGCCCAAACCGTCATATTTATAAACGGTTTTACCCAGGCTTTGATCCTTGAGATCGAACATCTCGACGCTGTCCGGCTTACCGAAAGCATTGACGGCGACAACTGTCTTGCCCATGCCCTGCTGCCAGTTTTGCTGCTGGCGGCTGATCGGGTCGAACACACTATGCTCGATGCGCCCATCGCCATGGCGGGTCTCCGTGACCTGCCCCCAATTGTCGTAAGAAAACTCCGTCTTGACCTCACGCAGAAGGCCTTCCCACCAATCGCTGTGAATGACCTCCACGGGCCGTCCCGACTGGTCATGAAACGCGCTGTAGACCGTGCGCATCGGGCAGTTGCCATGCGTGTCGGGGTTGTCGCAATCCTTTTCCTGAATCGCCATGATGCGGCCCAGACCATCGTATTTGGCGATTTGCATACCACCTGACGAGTCTGTCGTGGTCATCCTCGCAGGCCTGTTATCTTTGGCAGCCTCATAGTTCCAATGAGTAGAGGAGGCATACGCCGTACCGGCTGCGAGTGTCTTGCGCAGACGGCGGCCAAGCTTGTCGTATTCGTACTCGATAACGCGGTCGTCAGCATCTCGCTCCGACACTATCAGTCCATTCAGGGTCGAGAGCGTTTGCTCACTCGAACTGGTGGTGTTGTCAAAACCGTGCACGGTTTTTTTCAGCACCAGCCTGCTACCGTCTAATACATACGAGTACTCGATGCGAGTTGTCGTGGCATTGCGGACCACGCTTTGCTGTAGCAATAATCCGTGCCTGGCAGGGTCCTTGGGTGTATTGAGATAAGTCAGGTCTACTTGGGAGCGAAGAATCTCACTTCCATCCACCAGTTCGAAAAACTCCTCCTGGATGGGCACCACATTAGCGTGCGTCGCACCTTCGAGTGCGGGATGCAAAGCGTATCGATAGCGGGTAACGGTAGAGGCACCGCCGCCAACCGCAGGCACTACGGTCTTCTGCTTCAGAAAGCGGACAAACCCTAGGGGATCTTTCGGGCAGTCTTTTGATTCGGAGTTTGGGTAGTATTCAAACTGCGTGGTCAGCCCGTTGGCACTCACTTGCTTGACAAGGTTGCCGACAGAGTCGAATTCAGTGGTGGATACCTCGGTGCGCTTTTTTTTGGTCGTGCGGTTTTCATAACTGAGTGTAAGGGACTTGGGCATCCTGAATTGCGGGTCCTGCTCAGTAAACGGCTTGGTGACGTTACAGTGATATTCGGTAGCAGCCGCCGTCACCGCATTACCACACTGCGTCACTTCAGAGACCAACAGATGAAATTTGTTGTAAGTGCGTTTGGTGTGAGTATGGAGCTTACTCCCCACAATCAACTGTTCAGTGGAGCTGTACTGATATTTAGCCTGTGCACGGTAAAGCAGGTCAATGTCATCCTTGCTATCCGCTTCTACACCATAGCCTAGGTAGTTTGGTTCCGAGTAGGTATAGGTCTTGATTATTTTTCGCTGTCCTTGCTTGGCAAAAATATCATGCGCTATCACGTACGGCACGCGTTGCATTCCACCAGGAAGCAAGTGGCCATCGCGCTTGTAGCGAATGATTTCAACGGTCCCGAGAGGCGACTCCACACGACTGACATAATTGATACCGTCAATGATTTCGTACTGGAGATCCCAGCGCCCGCCGACCGGTAAGGCAATGGTGGTGACACGATCATTACTGAATGTCAGCGAGAACTCTGCGCTTTCCAGCATGCCGGGATTCTGCGTCAAAGTAAGCTTGCCAGCAGTACCGCTGACCTTGAGCAGTACTCTTTTTGCATCCCTTATCTCAACGAGTCTTGGTTGCTCATTGAACAAGACATACTTCAAAGCGATGCTTGCGCCGTTCGCAGCGATAATTTTCTTGGGCACCGCAATCTGGGTGGCACCAAAAACCTCAAGCTCTTCTCGCCGACCATCCTTGTAGTGGACGGCATAATGCCCGACACCCGTTTTCAGAACCTTGGCGCTCTCCAGCTTCATTTCCTTGAAAAATAAAGCCTTAGAAGTTTCAGAGGCTTTATAGGTCTCACCGTTGGCCAGCGTCATGACCTTACTGCGCAAGTCATAACGACTGGTCGCCAGCGACCACCCTGAGCCATAACCTGCGTTACGCGTGTCAATAGGGTTGAAGCCCAGCGAAAGATTGAATGATGGTCCGTTAAGGTCGGTAGAGCGAATGGCACCTAGTGTCAGAGCCAAGGTATATATCCCCGTGCGGGGATCTACGCCACCAGCGACAAATCCGCCGAAATTGAATGCATTGGAACGCACTGAATCAGTAGCTTGACTGTTCATGGATAACTCCCTGTCATTTTCGAAAAAAGCACACCAGCTAGCGCCCCGCGTACTTTGCACAGAACAACGAACACGGGGGAATCGCAAAACTTGTCAACTCAATGTGTAAGAGCGAGTAGCAATATCAGGATTGACACGGACTCTGTGCTCGGTACCGTATTCATCAAAAACCTGCAGACTCAATTGAGCCGTACGACCAGGTTTGTTCGGATAGTCTTGTGTCAAATGGCTAAGTATCGATATGACCCCAGGATCCTGAGCCAAAGAGCGAAATCCTTTTGAAGTGCGGGCGGTGACTTGCACACCATAGATCGGCCCAATAAAACCAACATAACTTCTCATCCCATGAGATACATTGAGGGCATTACCCGATGAGAAAAATTCGGTTGCAAACTCTTCGTCGTATCTGGTGTCGAAACTCGTCCAATCCAGCAAATTGATCTGCCGTCCTTCCGCATGTAAAGAGAGACTGTGTAATTCGGTTCGTTCAAAAAGGCTGGGCAGATCAAGAACTCTGGTTTTTTTTATCATGAAATTCGCGATTGGATACTGCTTGGGGGCGATCGCCTCCAGGGTAACGCTACTGTCATAGCCGTTCCGGCCATCGCTTCGATATGTTACGCCTTGCAATGTGATTTCAGCGGCAATCTGAATCGAACCCGGTCGATTGCTGGTGACCCAAAATTCAAAAATCTGCACACGTTCCGATGGACCCGATATCCGGTTATCAGGCGCTGGCACTAGCGGAAAAACGCGGGATGCGCCACCTGACATATCGTGCGCGTAACGGTTCTCCTGAGTCCCGACACTCCAGCTACCCCCCAATGGTGCGGAGGTGTCATAGCCGATCAGCTTGAGAGTCTCAAGGGCCGGATGCCCATAGAGCGACACCTCCTCAGCATTCGAATTTTCTCCCGAAACCAGCACCAATACCCTGACTTGCATACGACCGTTGGCGTAAAGCGCCTTATGCCGAATTGTTGAAGTGTCGAGCGTTACTTGAAACCGCTGAATACTCAAATCCTGCTCAAACATATAAAACCCTCTAACCAATTTATTTACGCAGCACGACAGCGTTGCTTGAGCCGGTATTAATACACGCACTAAACACAAATAAAACAAGCGCTTTATTTCCACTTGTAATGATTAAAAACGCCCCGAATAACACAAACCGAAAAAACTTAGTCAGAGCCAGAAAATAATCTCAACACCGAAACCAACCAAACAGGCAACACAATGCAATACCGAAAACTTTCACACACAAAAAAAGCCCACTCACACGAAACCGTTTGCAAAACGCGACTGGAAGTGGACTTTGTTAATATTGTCAATTGTTACTGGAAGGTGATTATCACGTCAGAAAAACTTCAACCCTCGTCACTATCAGACCCTACACCGCTGTCCGAAAATTCGGAAAGCTCGAAAATCTCATCAAACACCTGTTCCTGAGTCCTGATATCGATTTCGCTATCCATACTGGTGTTCTGGAGATAGTCATTGATACGCAATAGTGCTACTTGGCTTAACGGATTACCCCTCAGATCGACATATGTGTCTTGGGTATCCGGGATCTCAAAAAAATCATCCCCGACATCAACAATATTGTTATCCCGTAAATCAAGAATTTTCAGTCTACTCAATTGCTCTACACCGCCAGGAATACCGGTCAGCCCCGAGTTAGCCAGATACAACTCTTTCATCTGACGCATGAATCCCAGATGAGGAGCGACACCCAACGGGTTTCCATCAAGCCTTAACAGTGTCAGCGTTTCGATTCTCGAAAGCCCCTCCGCATCATTTTCGGACAGTCTCAGTGAGCAATCTTTCAAGATCAGGTGTTGCAAGCCACGCATCTGAAAAATGCCCGGAGCGAATCGATCCATGCGCACGTTTTCAAGGACCAGATAAGCCAGGTTGGGGAAGCTGTCGAGAAACCTACCCAATTTCACACTTGGATTGCGCGCCTCCAGCCCCAGCCCGGCCACATGCTCGAATCTGGCGCTCATTTGCGGCAACTCGTCGGTGAAATCGATAAATGAATCGAAGCTTTCATCTGCTACGCCGTCAACTGAAAGCAGCTTTTGCTGCCAAGTGGATTGCAGTTTTTCGCTAAACCTCTGACGCAACCGCGATTGTTCAGCAAACGCCTCGGCGCTCCATTCCACTCCCTTTGATGGATGTGGAGGCACCTCAGCGCGCCACACTTCCAATTCATGACGCAGCGTGGCGAACTCATTTTCCAGACGACTTAAAACTCCAGAGGGGTCGTGCTGTAAACGCTTGTCGATAAAAGCAGCCACGTCTTCATCCGAAATTTCTGGATGAAGATCACGCACGCGACGTTCGAAAGACTTTGGCGATTCAGGCCTGACGTCGGCTCCGCCGCGCAATAGCCCTTCTTGCCGGCCTTGCGTTCTGGCAGCGTTGACGGTGGCTGGTAGCGGTGCCAGGCGCAGCACTTCACTCACCACTCGCCGCGATGGTGAAGGCTGACTACGGATTAATTTTTGCAGCGCCTGGGCAGCGTCGTCCGAGATGCCGAGCGATTGGCGATGTACTGGCAACAACAGGGTCCAGAGTGTCGTATACAGATTTTGCGCACCCAGAACGGACGGCGGGCCGCCGCTTGCAACGATGTAACCATCATCATGACGAATCAGCAGGTGACGATCCGATGACCGGGCATCGCCGATCGCCGCAAAGACGTCTCCGTCAATCGCGCCCTGGCGAATCTCGATACGAATCTGGTGGGGCCAATCCACGAGATCTCCGATCATATGCAGCACTAACCGATCACTGTCGGGATTGACTACCGCCTCCAAATAAATGCCTTCCACGGCCCTTGCCAAGCGAACTTCTCGCAGAGCCAATAGAGCCTCTAGCGCCACTCTCTGTGGGATGCCCGGTTGGTTATGCATATGCAAACGCTCGGCAGCACTGGTATTACGCCATATCGCTCGTGCAGCGGTTTTCGGTAGATCAGGAAATACCCGGCGCATCCGCAAAGTATCTTCATTACAATCGGACTCGAACGCATCCTCAACGTCTTTGAAGCGCGTGAAACTCTCAGGGGCTACCCGGCCCTCCGCCTGTATTTGCTGATCAAGTTCGAATCGCCTGAGGGTGTCCTCCAACAAAAAAGGCACAGGGCGATCATGCGCAATCACATCGCGCAGCACTGCTTCGTTGACCCCGCTCACTGCCAGCATGCGTACAACCGCGGTGTCGGAAAGCTGCGCAACGGAGCGTCCCGATCGGCGAAAAAGTTCTGCGGCCTGCGCTGCAATTAAATCGGAGATAGTAAAACCGTCACTCTCCACTGCAACCCAGAACCGGCCCTCGCTGTCAGGCCTTAACAGCGGACCGGAAGGATGCAGTTCTCTGGCATGCGTGGCGCGAAGCAGACCGCTCTCAGCGTCTCGGACCACTTGCACGATGTGGTTATCAGCCACGGCAACATACTGGCGATGCTTCAAGGTTTTGATACCCAGTGCAACGGACTCATCGAGACCCTCTTGTGAGGGTATCCAGTAGCTTTCCAGGGGATCTTGTGCGGAAAACCTTGGGAATTCGTCGAATGTGGAATACGTCGTGGTCGTGCTCACATTGATGCCAGACGTTATCGAAAGCGGATCTGATGAAGATGGCGAACGCATCGGTTCCTGATGATGTGCAACAGTCAAATGTGCCACTGTCGAAGACGAGGACAACGGTCGGTGGGAGACATCGATGCTGGAATCGGAGGGTTTGGTTGGGACAGATACAGGTTTGATCTTCGGCGGTTTGCCAGTCATGATCGCTCATCCTTGAGAGGGGGTGCGCTGGCCACACAGAGTGCAGGGCCAACGCGAGTCATCAGAAAAGCACTTTCGTGCATATGCTGATCATCGACATGGCAGCTTATCTGCAGTCGAAATGCCAAACGCATATACATCTACTACATTCACCGACATTGCATCAGTGAACGAACTCAGCCTCGTTGAAGATATAAATTACGCTCGTGAAAATTCACGCGGATTGCCAGTTTATGCTCAGTACCATATTCATCGATCGCGATGAAATGGAGGACGCCGCCATATTTTTGTGGCCCGGTGCTTTTCGAGTATTCAGATAGAGCCTGGACGATGGTCAACTCCCCGTCGCTTTGAGTATTTACGTGATAATGCTTCGAGTTCCATGTTTGCGCATCACTGGTAAAAGTGTATGCAAATGGATCACCCCTGTCAGGCAAAGAGACGACGACACTGGATGTTTCGGGACGCACGAAAATGCATTCCATGTAATTTGTTTTTATTTCGTTAAGCCGGTTACCACCCGCAAAATCGTAATTCTTGCCCTCTTCTGCCCCCTCTGCAATCCAGTCGACCAGCCGGATCTGCTTCCCACCCGGGTACAGTCCCAAATGGTACTTCCAGATACGGTTACCGGGCGACTCATTGCCAATCCTGGTCTGGTACAACCGAAATACTCCGTCTACACCATATGTCGAAGGCGTTTCCGCTTCTACAGTCACGCTGCTGTAATGAACACTGGCAGGCGTGGTTCCGTTACTGAGGATCGTCTCGCCATTCACGGACAGGCGCGCACCGATCTCAGTCGTTCCGGCGCTCGATGAGGAAACCCAGAACGTACGAACCTGTGGGTGAACGCTGTCATTCTCAAGATCATCGTCGTGCCTGTCTTCGGCGTCAGGTGCAGGACGTGCCTCACGCGTAAACCGCCCTTGGACTGCGCTCGCGACCCAACCATCGCGCAAGGTCTTGCCGGTCGCGTAATGAATAAGCTGGATGCTTTCCATTACATCTGCGGGTACATGCATTGCGTTGCCGTCGGCGTCCACTCCGGCAACGAGTACTTGAACTTTGACCTGCATTCGGCCATTAGCGACAAGTGCCCTGCTTTGAGTATTATTACCGGCATCAAACTTGACTTTTAAACTGGACAGCCCCGCCAGAGTGGGCGGATTGTCATTTTGATTATCTGTAACATCGATGCTTTCACTCACAATGCAGCTCCTTTGTAAGAATATAATTTGATACTGACATCGAAAATATGTCAGCGAAAAAACTACATACCCATCAAGCAAAGATCAAAGTGAAAAGTGTAAGAAATATGCGCGCGCCAGTCACAAACAACATATTTGCCATTAATCAACTTCAATGACAACAACGCACGATCTATCAGTGTTCGTCGTTATAAACGAACTTCGGCATTTCCCAATGGAAACGAATGGCCAGCAGACGCAACAGGAATCCGCCAAACAAAGTGATCAGAATGGCTTGTTCACCTGGCACATTGAGATAAAGACACAACATGTAGCACCACGCCGCAGCAAATGAGACGCTGGCGTAAAGTTCGCGGCGAAAGATCAAGGGAATATCGTTGCAGAAGATATCGCGAAGAATACCGCCAAAAACGCCGGTGATGACTCCGCTGACGGAAGCCACCAACATGCCGTGACCCATTTCCAGCGCCGTCATGCAACCGATCAAAGTAAATGCCACCAGTCCAACTGCATCGAGCACCAGAAACAGCGAACGCAGGTGGCGCATCCAGCGCGCAGCGAATACGGTGAACATCGCTGCCACCGAGGTCAGCACCAGATATTCCGGATGTTTGACCCAGGTCAGCGGGTAGTGCCCGAGCAACACGTCGCGCACCGAACCGCCACCGAGCGCGGTGATGCAGGCGATCAGCACCACGCCGAACCAGTCCATGCCACGTCGTCCGGCGGACAGCGCGCCAGTCATGGCTTCGGCGGTAATGGCGATCAGATAGAGCATCAGCAACATGATGGCAGTCCAGGCAGGAAGGCGCGCAGTCTAGCCATTTCAGCGCCGCACCAGAAGAGGGCGCGCCTTTCGCAAGCAGGCTCACGAAGGCGGAAAGCCGCTGCCTCAGAACTTGATGAAGTGCTTGCGGTAATGCTGCAACTCGGCGATCGATTCGCGAATGTCGTCCAGCGCCAGATGCGTGCTGCCCTTCTTGAAGCTGTCGCGCACGTCCGGAGCCCAGCGTGCGGCCAGTTCCTTGAGCGTCGAGACGTCGAGGTTGCGGTAGTGGAAGTAGCTTTCCAGCGCCTTCATGTGGGTATAAAGAAAGCGACGGTCCTGGCAGATGCTGTTGCCGCAGATCGGCGATTTGCCCTTCGGCACCCACTTTTCCAGGAAGGCAATGGTCTCAGCTTCTGCCTCAGCCATGCTGATGCGGCTGTCGCGTACACGCTGGGTCAGGCCGGAATTGCCGTGGGTGCGGGTGTTCCATTCGTCCATGCGCGCGAGCACTTCGTCGCTGTGATGGATGGCGATCACCGGGCCTTCGGCCAATGTATTCAGCTCACTGTCGGTGACGATGGTGGCCATTTCGATGATGACATCGTTGTCCGGGTCCAGACCGGTCATTTCCAGGTCGATCCAGATCAGGTTCTGCGGGTTTTGCATATTCGGGCTCCTAGGCAATGCTGCGCAGTTTAGCCTAGGCCGGTGGCCGGGCGTGCTAAACTCGCGGCCGTTTTACCTAATCGCTGCATTCTTCAGACGGAACACCCATGGCCAAACGCCAACTCAATCGTCGTCAAAACTGGCGCATCGAAAAGATTCAGGGCGAGCGCGCCGCACGCGCCGCCAAACGCGAGTCCTCGGCGGTCGAGGCCCTCGAGGGCGGCGACCTTGGCCCTGAGCAGCACGGCCTGGTGATCGCCCACTTCGGCGTGCAGGTCGAAGTCGAAGCGGTTGACGGCGAACTCGCCGGTCAAGTGTTCCGCTGCCACTTGCGCGCCAACCTGCCAGCGCTGGTCACCGGCGACAAAGTGGTCTGGCGCGCCGGCAACCAAGGCATTGGCGTGATCGTCGCGCAACTGCCGCGCAGCACCGAACTGTGCCGCCCCGACAGCCGTGGCCAGCTCAAACCGGTTGCTGCCAACGTCGACATGATCGTCATCGTGTTCGCGCCGCTGCCCGAGCCTCACGCCAACCTGATCGACCGCTATCTGGTCGCCGCCGAACATGCCGGCATCCGCCCGCTTCTGCTGCTGAACAAATTCGACCTGATTGACGAGCAGAACGCCCCGGCGCTGAACGCGTTGCTGGCGGTGTATCGCACGCTGGGTTATCCGGTGCTGGAAGTCTCGGCGCACCACGGCGATGGCATGGAGCAGCTGCAAAAGCAGCTCGACGGACGCATCAGCGTGTTCGTCGGCCAGTCCGGCGTCGGCAAGTCGTCGCTGGTCAACAGCCTGCTGCCGGAAGTCGAAACCCGCGTCGGGCCGTTGTCGGAATTGTCCGGTCAGGGCACGCACACCACCACCACCGCGCGCCTGTTCCACTTCCCCGGTGGCGGTGAACTGATCGACTCCCCGGGCATCCGCGAATTCGGTCTGGGCCACGTCAGCCGCGCCGACGTCGAAGCCGGTTTCATCGAGTTCGATGACCTGCTTGGCACTTGCCGCTTCCGCGACTGCAAGCACGATCGCGAACCGGGTTGTGCACTGCTCAAGGCGCTGGAAGATGGCCGCATCCAGCAGCAACGGATGAACAGCTATCGCTCGATCATCGCCAGCCTGCCTGAAAACGGCTATTAAACAGCCACGCCGGCAGCCCTGCGCGATGGGCTGCCGGTGGTCGGACTGCATCTGACTCACCCTCTTCTCTTAAACGTCAGCTTCTTCTGTAGGCACTTGCACGACTGCTTGCAGGACCTTTCTGTTTTGCCGCGCAGACCTTGTAGGCCTGAGCCAGCGGCCTACATTTCTTTCCTCCTTCGCTCACAGCGACCATCGAGGAAAGCCATGCCAACCTGTGTTTTGTTCATCATCCATTCGTCTCGCGACGCCCGCCCGTGCAATACCCACAGAATCCCCGGCGCGATCCGCCTGCACAAGGCGGTGTGACCATGCGCAAGGGATTGTTCATCGGTATCAACGATTACACGCATATCGGCGGGCTCAGCGGCTGTTGCAACGACGCCATGGCCATGGCTTCGGTATTGAAAAGCAACGCCAACGGCGACCCCAACTTCAAAAATGTCGTACTGACGTCTGCCGAGGATTACCTGAGCCGGGAAAAACTCGAAGACCAGATCCGCGAGTTGTTTTCCGGTGACTGCAACGTCGCCCTGCTGTATTTCGCCGGTCATGGCGGTTTCGATGCCGACACAGACGAAGGCATGTTGATCCCGCAGGACTACCGCAACGCCAAGGACGGCATCCGCATCAGCGACATTCTCAACTGGGCGGAAAAAGCCACGCGGATCAAAAACAAACTGATCATCCTCGACTGCTGCGAAAGCGGTTCGGCCGGCGAAGTGCGCGCCCTGCGCAGCGAGAACAGCATGGTCAGCGAAGGTATGACGATCCTCACCGCCTGCAAAAAAGCCGAGCCGGCGCTGGAGGGCGCGCAGCACGGCGTGTTTACCGGCCTGCTCCTGCAAGCGCTGCATGGCGGCGCGGCGAATATCCTCGGCAAAATCACCCCCGGCAGTCTGTATTCCTTCGTCGACAACGCCCTCGGTGCCTGGGAACAGCGTCCGGTGTTCAAGACCAATGTGTCGCAGTTCATTTCCCTGCGCGAAGTCTCGCCGCTGATTCCCAAGGAGATCCTGCGCAAATTGCCCGACTGGTTTGCCGAAGCCGAATCGGTCTTGCCGCTCGACCCCAGCTACGAACCCACCGAGAAGGCGTTCGTGCCTGAGCACGGCGAGGTCTTCGCCCAGTTGCAGAAGTGCAACCGCCACAGCCTGATCGAACCGGTCGACGCCGAGCACATGTACTACGCCGCCATTCACTCGACCGGCTGCCGCCTGACGGCACTCGGCGCCTATTACCGCGAACTCGCCCTCAAAGGACATTTCTGATGCCAGTCTTTATCAGCTATCGCCACATGGATCGCGCCCATGCGATCGCCATCAACACCCGCCTGACCCAGGCGAAGATCAGGACTTACCTCGACGTGCTGGATCCGGAATCGCAGACCACCGACGACATCACCGGGGTCATTACCCGCAACATCACCGAGTGCACGCATCTGCTGGCGGTGGTATCGGAGAAGACTGCACTGTCGTGGTGGGTGCCGTTCGAGATTGGCGAGGCGACGATCAGCAACCGGCGGATCTGTACGTTCAAGACCGGACCTGCGCAACTGCCGATCTATCTGGACAAATGGCCGAAGCTGAGCACGGCCAGCGAACTGGATTTCTTCATCGATGCGTATCGTGATGAGGTGTCGAACAAGCGGTCGATGGCGCTGGATTCGATCAGCGAATCGGTCAAGGGGGCTTACAAGCGCGATGCGGAGATGTTTCATGAACAGTTGAAGAACCGGATTCGTCGCGGGTTTTAGAATTTTGTCACTTTCGAAAAGCCCCTCACCCTAACCCTCTCCCAGAGGGAGAGGGGACTGACCGAGGTGTCCTGCGCTGTTCGTCGACCTGAAAGATCGCAGCGATTATGGATTCGGTAAGACAATTTCACCTCGATACATTTATCAGCCATCACCAAATCGGCTCCCTCTCCCCGGGGAGAGGGCTGGGGTGAGGGGATTGCTGACAACGCAATAAACGTCGCGCCGCGAACAAAAAACCGACATTACTGTCGGTTTTTATCGATCACTGCTTCAGCGCTGGCGCCGCCCCACCCGGCTCGGCCGGTTTCGGCGCCGCATCGTCAAACAGATTCAACCGCTCGCGCAACTCGTGAGCCGGCACTGGCTGTTTGTCCGCCGGCAGCGCATTCGGATCAACCGGGGCTGCCGGAGCAGCACCGTTCTGACCTTGATCCGCCGGTTTCGCCGCCTCAGGCCCCTGCGCACCTTCGATGGCGGCCTGGGCTTTCTTCGTCAGCACGACAATATCGATGCGGCGGTTGACCGGGTTGAACGGATTTTCCCGATCAAACAACGCCGACGAGGCATAACCGACCACCCGCGCCACCTGTGCATCCGGATAGCTGCCCGCGACCAATGCGCGACGCGCGGCGTTGGCGCGGTTGGCCGAGAGTTCCCAGTTGCCGTAATCGCCAGTGCCAATGTACGGCTTGGCGTCTGTGTGGCCGCTGATGCTGATCTTGTTCGGCACCGCTTTGATGGTGTCGGCCATGGCCAGCAGGATGTCTTCGAAGTACGGCTTCAGGCGTGCGGATCCGGAGTCGAACATCGGCCGGTTCTCGGCGTCCATGATCTGGATGCGCAAGCCGTTCGGCGTGATTTCGAAAAGGATCTGATCCTTGAACTTCTGCAGTTGCGGGTTCTCGTCGACCTTGTTCTGCAGTTCTTGCAGGAGCAGTTCGAGACGCTCCTTCTCGACCTGCTCGGCCATGCCTTCAACCTGATCGGTGTCGACCGTGACCTTGTCCGGTTGCGGCTGCGACTTCACTTCCGGGTTGAGGGTGTTTTCCGGCGCCAGGGTCGGCGTACCGCCGAGGTCGATGATGTACGGCGTGCCGCTTTCGGAGAAGCCGACCGGGTCCTTGAAATAACCGGCGATGGCGATCTTCTGTTCCGGCGTAGCGGTGGACAGCAGCCACAGCACCAGGAAGAACGCCATCATCGCCGTGGCGAAGTCGGCGAAGGCGATTTTCCATGCCCCGCCGTGGTGCCCGGCGGCAATGCGCTTGACGCGCTTGACGATGATCGGCTGATTATTTTCCATTTCTTAACGACCGCGAACCGCTTGTTCCAACTCGGCGAAGCTTGGACGGTGCGCCGGGTACAGAACCTTGCGCCCGAACTCGACCGCCAGCGACGGCGGCATGCCGGACGCCGAAGCCACCAGCGAGGCCTTGATGGCTTCGTAGACGTTCAGTTCTTCCTTGGCATCGTGGGCCAGGGAATGCGCCAGCGGACCGAAGAAACCGTACGCCGCGAGAATACCGAAGAAGGTACCGACCAGTGCCGCACCCACGTGCAGACCGATCGACGCCTGGTCGCCCTCGCCCAACGAAGCCATGGTCACCACGATACCGAGTACCGCCGCAACGATACCGAAACCGGGCATGCCGTCGGCGATGCCGTTGACTGCGTGGGATGGGTGCTCGAGGTCTTCCTTGAGGCTGTAAAGCTCCATGTCGAACAGGCCTTCCAGTTCGTGCGGAGCCATGTTGCCCGAGGACATGATGCGCAGGTAATCGCAGACGAACGCGGTCATGCGTTCATCCTTGAGCACCGCCGGGTACTTGGCGAAGATCGGGCTCGCGGCGGCATCTTCGATGTCGCCTTCGATGGCCATCATGCCTTCGCGGCGGCTCTTGTTGAGGATCTCGTAGATCAGCCCGAGCACTTCCAGATAGAAGGTGTGGGTGAAACGCGAACCGAACATGCTCAGGGATTTCTTGAGCACGTGCATCGTCATGTAACCGGGGTTGGCCTGGAGGAACGCGCCAAGGGCCGCACCACCGATGATCAACACCTCGAAGGGCTGGATCAGGGCGGCAATCTTGCCGTGGGAGAGCACGTATCCGCCGAGCACGCTCGCGAATACGACGATGATGCCGATAATTTTAGCCATAGGTAGAAGGTACTTGTTTAAGTCGGGTTCAAGGTCATATTCGGAAGTTAAAAAATCTCTTCTTCTACTTATCGGCAAAACTGCGCCAGACTATAGCCAGTTCAGGCGAAAAGCCAATTTAGCCCATGCCGGGCGCGTCTACAGTCAGTGAAGATCTCGTCCAGACATGGCTAATGAAACGAACATTCCACACGCGCAACCGACCACCCTCCAGGCTTGGGTCAAGCTGCTCGACAGCGTTCGCCTGCCCGTACCACAAGAGGCTCACGACAAAGTCTGCCGGGCGATCCGCGACAATCGCAGCTCGCTGCGCGACATCGCCGAGTTGATGCAGGACAGCCCGGCGCTGGCCTTGAGCATCATCCGTGAGGCGAATCGTCACACCCACGGCACCATGGCCGCGCCAGCGGAAAATCTCGAGGTGGCAATCAATCGCCTGGGCCTTACGCGCACCGAAGAATTGCTCGCGCGCCTGCCCGCCGAACCGCACCGGCAGATCCCCAAGGCCTTGCGTCAGTTGCAACTGATCAGCCAACACGCGACACAGCAGGCCAACGGTTTTTTTGCCAGTCGCCTGGCGCGGCTGTGGCAGGACATCCACTGGGGCAGTCTGCTGTTTTTGTCGCCGCTGTGGCCGTTGGCGCTGACCTATCCGCAGTTGCTCGAAGAGTGGGAACTGCGGGTGATCCACAAGGGCGAGTCGGCGCGTGTGGTCGAAAAGCAATTGTTCGGCGTGCGCCTGTTGAAAATTGCCGAGGCACTGGTCCAGGCCTGGCATCTGCCGATCTGGGTCGAGCAAGGCTACAAGTTGCTGCTCAGCGAACAACGCGAACTGGTCAAAGTGCTGCGCATCGCTCGTGACAGCGAGCACCCACTGCGCCAGCAGAATCGCCTCGACGAGGATCCGACGCTACGCCGCTGGCTCAATCAACCCGCCAATACCGTGCTGCTCGCCAACGGCCTGGCGCTGTCGGCGCAACAGGCCTGGGACAGTCCGCACAGCAAGCGCTGGCAGTACCTGACCAGCCTGTATCTGCAGATTTCCATGGACGAAGTGCAGCAACAGCTGCACCAGCAAGCGGCGAACAGCGCGCGTCAGCATGCGATGCCTGATTTGTGGCACCCGGCGGTTTCGCTGATCTGGCCGTGGGGCACTCGTCGCTTGCCGGCCGGCATGCTCCCGGCAGCAGCGCCGAATGCGGATGATCTGGGCCAGTGGCGTCGGCAATGCGCCGAACTCCTCGCCGAGCCCAGCCGCTTCACCAATGCCATGAGCCTGACCGTCGCCGCCCGCGAGGCACTGGTGGCCAGTGGCATGCGTCGGGTGATGATTCTGATGGCCGACCGCACGCACTCGACCCTGCGTGTGCACCAGACCGCCGGTTTGCCGAAGGATGCGGCGGCGCTGAGTTTTGTAGTCAGCCAGAGCAAAGTCCTGCAACGCCTGCTCGCTCAGCAGGCGCAGGTGCGGATCACGCCGGAGAACAACGCGCAATTCTCTGCCTTATTGCCAGCGAGCCTGCGCACGTTGTTTCGCGGTGAGCATCTGTTCCTGCGTTCGCTGGTCAACAACGGCCGGGTGATCATGATCGTCGTTGCCGATCAGGGCGGCGGGCCGTTCGCCGACATCACCGTACAAGCCTTCGGCAAAACCGCGCAGTGCATCGAAAAAGCCCTGCACAGCTTTAGCAGCCGCGGCCAATGAGCCTGCGCTACAATCCTCCCCTTTGTGCTCTGGAGACCTCACATGTCTGACTTCTCTGGCTTGCCGCTTGTCATCGAGCCGAGCGACCTGCTGCCGCGTCTGGAGTCCCCGGAACTGATTCTGGTGGACCTGACCAGCCCTGCCCGGTATGCCGAAGGTCACTTGCCCGGCGCACGTTTTGTCGACCCGAAACGCACCCAGCTCGGCCAGCCACCGGCGCCCGGGCTGATGCCGGCGAAGGCCGATCTGGAAGCGTTGTTTGGTGAACTCGGTCATCGCAAAGATGCGGTCTATGTCGTGTATGACGATGAGGGCGGTGGCTGGGCCGGGCGTTTCATCTGGCTGCTCGATGTCATTGGCCACGACAAGTACCACTATATAGACGGTGGTCTGCCGGCCTGGCTGGCGGACGGCATGCCGATGTCGATTCAGGTGCCGGCCGCCGTCGGTGGCCCGGTCTCGCTGACCCTGCACGATGAACCGACCGCCACCCGCGAATACCTGCAAAGCCGTCTCGGCGCCGCCGATCTGGCGATCTGGGACGCGCGTGGGCCGCTGGAATATTCCGGCGAGAAAGTCCTCGCCGCCAAGGGCGGACACATCCCCGGCGCGGTCAATTTCGAATGGACCGCCGGCATGGACCAGACGCGTCAGCTGCGTATCCGCAGCGACATGCCGCAGATCCTCGAAAACCTCGGGATCACCAAGGACAAGGAAATCATTACCCACTGCCAGACCCATCACCGGTCGGGCTTCACTTATCTGGTGGCCAAAGCCCTCGGTTATCCGCGGGTCAAGGGCTACGCCGGTTCCTGGGGCGAATGGGGCAACCACCCTGATACGCCAGTCGAGATTCAAGGTTTTAAGGACAACTAATGAAAGAGCGTCTGTTTATCCTCAGCCAGTACCTGCTGCCGCATCACCTGCTGTCGCGCCTGGCCGGCTGCATCGCCGAATGCCGTGTGCGCTGGTTCAAGAATGCCTTCACCCAATGGTTTGCCAAGCGTTATCAAGTGGACATGTCGCAAGCACTGGTCGAAGACCTGACCGCTTACGAGCACTTCAACGCCTTCTTCACGCGCGCCCTGAAAGACGGCGCGCGTCCACTGGACGAGACCCCGGGCGCGATCCTCAGCCCGGCCGACGGTGCGGTGAGTCAGCTCGGCCCGATCGAGCACGGTCGCGTGTTCCAGGCCAAGGGCCACAGTTTCAGCGTGCTCGAATTGCTCGGCGGTGATGCGGCCAACGCAGCGCCATTCATGGGCGGCGATTTCGCCACCATTTACCTGTCGCCGAAGGACTACCACCGCGTGCACATGCCACTGGCCGGCACCCTGCGCGAAATGGTCTACATCCCGGGGCGCATTTTCTCGGTGAACCAGACCACTGCCGAAAACGTCCCGGAGCTGTTCGCCCGCAACGAGCGCGTGGCGTGCATTTTCGACACCGAACGCGGGCCGATGGCCGTGGTGCTGGTCGGTGCGATGATTGTCGCTTCGATCGAAACCGTGTGGGCCGGTCTGGTCACGCCACCGAAGCGCGAGCTGAAAACCTTCCGCTACGACGAAGCCGCACGCGCACCGATTCATCTGGAAAAAGGCGCGGAACTGGGGCGCTTCAAGCTCGGTTCAACGGCGATCGTGCTGTTTGGCCCGGATCAGGTGAAGTGGGCCGAAGAGCTGGTGGCCGGCTCGCCAGTGCAGATGGGCCAAGGTCTGGCGCTGCCAAAAGCGTGACCCTGTTCGCGGAAGCAGCCGAGGCTGCTTCCGCAAACTGCGGCATTTGCTGCTATGGTTTTGCTCATGAGCCAGACCAACTTTTCTCCCAAGCTGCGCGCTCCGACTGCCACGCAAACGCGCCTGTCGTTCTGCGACGCCAGCCCGCGTGACCTCAAGCGCTGGATCGCCGGCCTGCCCAAGGCCAACATCGGCGAAACCGCCCGCCTGCTCTATCAAGGCCTCGGCGAACTGAACCTGTTGCTCACTCCCAGCGACAATCGCCTGCAACTCCTGGAACTGCTGCGGCCCGAGGTGTATTTCGTCTGCCAGCATCTGGAACGGCACTTTCTCCATCAGGCGATCATGCTCGACGAGCGCTCGCGCAAGGTCAGCAACCTGTGTCAGGCGCTGCAAGGTCAGTTGGCCATCGGCTATAAACAGATCGTTCTGCGCATTCTGCCCAAATACAGCAAGGACCGCGCGACATTGGTCAGCACCGCCTTGCAACGCGCGGCGCATGCCCTCAAGGCGCAACTGGTGCGCGCCACGCAGTTGTACAGTTCTCCGCCGGAACATGTGTGGTTCGAATTGCATCAGCTGTATCGCAGCGCGGCGCAAATGCAGCTGCAACAACGGCGGCTGCGCGATGATCTGGCCTTTTTGACCAGCGAACTGAGCGTCGAACAGACCTACATCGCCGCCCTGCTATTGGGCAGTGCCCGTTGCAACCAATTGCGTCAAAGCCAGATTGCCCGGCTGGCCGAGGTGATCGAGCCGTGGAGCGCCCTGCTCAAGCTGCATCCCGGCAGCGCCGACGACGGTTTGTTCGCCATCAGCCCGGAACTCGATGTCGGCCCGCGCTACCGCAAGATGTTCCGCAGCGAACAACAGAGAGGGCTGCTGGGCTTCGATCCGCAACCGCTGGTCAAACAGCTCGAAACACACTTGCTGCAACAGCCGACTTCGACACCTTTGCCTGTCTCGGCCGGGCTCAGCATCGATACCCTGCAACATCTCCATGCCACTTGGGGCCAAGCGGCGGAACGGAGCTTTCAGCGGATCGCCGGCCAAGGCACATTGACTGTGTGCGTTGGCATGAGCGCCCTGCACTTCTACCTCGGCGGCGAGCGCACCTTCAGCGAATTGCTCAAACATCCCGGTGCCCGCGCGGCAAACTTCAGCAGCGTCGTGGCCAACGGCGAAAAGGACAGCTGGAGTCAGGCGTTCGACGCTGCCCCGCAAAGTAACGATGAGCTGTTGCCGTACGAGGAAATCCAGTACGACCAGTTGAGCGAAGAGGAAGGCCCCGGCAACGCGCCGAACTATCCGACTTACGCCTTGCCGGTGATCAACCATAGTCCTGGCGGTTATTGCCTGGCCTGGCCCAGCGAAGTACCGGCGGAGTTGCAGGCCGGGGAAATGCTCGGGATTCAGGACAGCGAGGGCAAAGGCTGGAGCATTGCGGTGATTCGCTGGATCCGCCAGGTGCGCGGCAGCGGCACGCAGATGGGCATTGAACTGGTAGCGCCACACGCGCAGCCGTGCGGCTTGCAACTGGTGCGAACGAAAGATGATCACAGCCAGTATTTGCGCGGTTTGCTGTTGCCGGAAATCAGTGCGATCGATGTGCCGGCCACCGTGCTTGCGCCGCGCCTGCCCTTTCAGGAAGGCAACAAGGTGTTGATCAATACACAGGGCGAAGAACACCGCGCCGGGCTGGATCGGCGGGTGGCGAGTACGCACAGCTTCAACCAGTTCGCCTATCGCTCGCTGGATCCTGCGCAGAATGGCGGGGGTGAGGAGGATTTTGATTCGTTGTGGAATTCGCTTTAAAGCAAAAGATCGCAGCCTTCGGCAGCTCCTACAGGGAAATGCATTCCAAATGTAGGAGCTGCCGAAGGCTGCGATCTTTGTGCTTTGTCAGTTACAACTGCCCGTCACGATCGCGGAAACCCAGCAGATACAACACACCATCCAGCCCCAGCGTTGAGATCGCCTGCTTCGCCGACTGCTTGACCAGCGGTTTGGCGCGGAACGCCACGCCCAGCCCGGCAATCGCCAGCATCGGCAAGTCGTTGGCGCCGTCGCCGACGGCAATGGTCTGCTCCAGACGCAGACCTTCCTTGTGCGCCAGTTCCTTGAGCAAGTCAGCCTTGCGCTGCGCATCGACAATCGGCTCGATCGCCACGCCGGTGCACTTGCCGTCGACCACTTCCAGCTCGTTGGCAAACACGTAATCGATGCCAAGCTTGGCTTGCAACTGCTTGGCGAAATAAGTGAAGCCGCCGGACAGGATGGCGGTTTTGTAGCCAAGACGCTTGAGTTCGGCGAACAGGGTTTCGGCGCCTTCGGTCAGGCGCAGCGAAGCGCCGATCGAGTCGAGCACGCTGACGTCGAGGCCCTTGAGCAGCGCCAGACGCTCCTTGAAGCTGGCGCGGAAATCCAGTTCGCCGGCCATGGCGCGCTCGGTGATTTCCGAAACCCGGTCACCCACGCCGGCCGCCTTGGCCAGCTCATCGATGACTTCCGCTTCGATCAGCGTCGAGTCCATGTCGAACACGGCCAGACGCCTGTTGCGACGGAACAGCGAATCTTCCTGGAAGGCGATATCGACGTTCAATTCCTGGGCAACGCTGAGGAATTCGGCGCGCAAGGCCTGCGGATCGGCCGCTTCACCGCGCACGGAAAACTCGATGCAGCCCTTGCCCTTGTCGGCCGGTGTGTCCAGCGGCATGCGCCCCGACAGACGGTCGATATGGTCGATGTTCAGGCCATATTTGGCGGTGATGGCGCTGACCGCCTGCAACTGGCCAGCGGTGACCTTGCGCGTCAGCAGGGTAACGATATGGCGCTTCTTGCCCTGATTGCCCACCCATTGCTGGTAATCCTCTTCGGACACCGGGGTGAAACGCACTTGCTGATCCAGTTCGTAGCCCTTGAACAGGATGTCCTTGAGCACCGACTTGCCTTGTTCGGAATCGGGAATTTCAACCAGGATGCCGAACGACAGGGTGTCGTGGATCACCGCCTGACCGATGTCGAGAATGTTCACACCACCTTGTGCCAGAACACCGGTGATGGCCGCCGTCAGACCCGGACGGTCGACTCCCGTGATGTTAATCAGGACGATTTCGCGCAACGCGCACCCCCGCAACTGGAAAAAAATCGCATTCTACCCACTTTCAGTGACCATCGGGCACCGCGAGCGCTTTGCCGGTCTGGGGCCTGTCGCTATACTGCGCGTCAACTTCACGGACAAAGAGCCGAGCTCAAGTGAACCGGCCCACGCCAGTCAAAACCGATAACTTCTTCCTGCTGATCTTCCGTGCACTGCGCCATCGCCGTGTACCGATTGCATTGCGCATTGTCAGCCACAACGTGATCCTGGTCGCTCTGGCCCTGGTGATCTATGCCGGGGTGATGGGGCTGCAATTCAAGCAGGCCATGCACGAGCAGGCCGATGCGCTGGGCGAAAGCCTGACGACGCAGACCGCCACTTCCGCCACCGAGCTGCTGGTGTCCAACGACATCCTCAGCCTCAACGTGCTGCTCAACAACCTGACCAAGAACAAACTGGTCGCCCACGCGGCGATCTACAGTGTGGACAACCGCATCCTCGCCGAGTCCGGTCAGCGTCCCAAGCACAGCCTGCTGGGCGAAGCCGAGGGCATGTATGAGAGCAAGATCACTTTCCAGGACGTGACTGCCGGGCAACTGCGCATCAGCCTGGACATGGATCAGTTCCAGCAGCCAATGACCATCAGCCTGCAAAGCATGGGCATTCTGAGCGCGATTCTGCTGGCACTGTCGCTGGCTCTGAGCCTGCGCATGGGCCGTTATCTGTCGACGCCACTGCTGCAATTGCGTGTGTGGCTGCGCCGCATCGACGCGCATACACCGGGCATCGATCGCCAGGATGAAATCGGCGATCTGGCGCGCCAGCTGCACGCCAGCTACGCCCCGGAACCTGAGCCTGAACCTGAACCCGAGCCGGAATTAGCCGAGGAAGAAGACGAGCCGGAATTCGAGGTGCGTAACCTGCGCGATCCAAGTTTCGACGAAAGCCGCCCGCTGGCCGCGAAGAAACCGGCGCCGCGTCACCTGGTCAGCACCGTCGAAGACGATGATGACGATGACGCCTTCGCCGACCTGCGCGACGAATCGCTCAACGGCGCCGCCCAACCGCTCACGCGCAAACCGAGCCCTGACGTTCCGCAGCATACCGCCGTACTGGCCGTGCAATTGGGATCGCAGGAACAACTGCGTCGCTTGCCTCGCGCACGCCTGGAAGAACTGCAGGATCGCTATCGCGACTGCCTCGAGCAGGCAGCGTCGCTGTATCAGGGCGAAATCGAAACCCTCAACGATGGCAGCACGCTGCTGCTCTTCCATACCGAAGATTGCGGCGACGACTACCTGACCAATGCCATCTGCTGCGGCGAATTGCTGCGTGCACTCGGCCACCAATTGCAGATCGAGGTCGCAGACAGCGGCATCACCCTGCAATTGCAGCTGGGCCTGACCTTGGGCGATGAGTTGTTCGGCCTGAGCCAGATTGATCTGCTGCTGACCGATTCGGCCCAGGATGCACTGGCCTTGTCGCAACACAGCCGCAATCTGCTACTGGTTGAACGCAAGATCAGCGATGACGCGTTGATCCGCCAGCGTGCGCGGATCCGGCCGATCGCCAGCCCTGAGGGCGCTTGCTGTGTAGAACGGCTGATGGAACCTTATCCGTCGATGCTGGAGCGGCAACTGGCGCGGATGCATGAGCGCCGGGCGTAAGGCTTAAGCCCGATCCGCAAAAGCCCGCAGACGAGTGATTGTCTGCGGGCTTTTTTGTGCGCGGCGTTACTGGAATGTGTGCATCCCTGAAAAGCCCCTCACCCTAGCCCTCTCCCAGAGGGAGAGGGAACAGATTGGGGGATATTCGAGAGTTACATCGACATGCACGTTTGGCTGTGAATCCATAATCGCCAAGATCTCTCAGGTCGACGTAAGACGCCCGACACCTCAGTCGGTCCCCTCTCCCTCCGGGAGAGGGTTAGGGTGAGGGGCTTTTGATCTTCCACCCCACCTCCAGACACAACAAAGCCCGCACAAGGCGGGCTCTGTTCTGACTCGTTCCAGCCTCAGAAGCGAAACACTTCCATATCGGTACGAATCGGCGAGGCCATTGGAATCTTCGGCTGTTTCTCGGCATCCGCCGCTGGCGCTGCGGGTTTCGGCGCGGCTTTACGCGGTGCCTCGGCCACGGGCGGCTGGTTGGCCAGTGGCTTGAGCGCCACCGACAACTGCTCGGCCAGACGCTGCAACAGAACCCCTTGTGCCTGCACCTGGGACGCGGTGCTGCCAGCGTGCGTCTCCTGCAGGTGAATGATGCGGTTATCACGCACCTTGCCGCGACGATCGATCAAACGCCACTGCGCATCGAGAATCGCCGGTTGTTTCGCTCCGGAATCCAGGCGGGTGATGGTCAGCAAAACCTGCACATCCGGCGTGAACCCGGCGGTAGCAGGCGCCAGCACCACACGCTGGCTGTCCAGGTGACCGGCGACCTGACGCATCAGCAGCTGATCGATATCCGACGAAAGGCTGCCAGCCCAACGACCGTCGGTCGCCGCTTGCAGGCTGCCGTCCGGTTGACGTTGCAGCAGGGTTTCGCGTTGCAGGTAATCGGCTACAACCACCGGCCCCAGCAAAACCGCCATGCCCGCGCTTTGCGCAGGCTGAACCGGACTTCCGCTGTCCAGTTGGTACAGCGACACCGGCTGGTGAACGCTGCAACCCGCCAGGCCAAGAACGCCGGCGAGCAACAAAATAAGGGGGCGTAGAGCAGTCATCATCCCGTCCAGGTGGCCGCCACAAGGCTGACCACAGTGAAAATACTCAATAAATATGAAGAACGCTCGGCCACGCCGGCGCTTGAAAGGCCATATCATCCGTGAATATGCGTTCCGACTCCAGCGCCAAAGCGTCGATCTACGCGTTTAATCGCAGATCGAACGCTCTAGGAAGGCGTTCTCGCCTAATTGAGGTTTTCGACGAGCAGCGCATCGACCCGTTGGAAGCCCCGCGGAAGTTTGTTTCCGCGCCGTCCACGCTCGCCTTTATAGTGCTCGAGGTCGTCGGCTTTCAGCGACAGGGTCCGTTTGCCAGCCTGCAATACCAGGGTGGCGCCTTCCGGCAGGACGGCGATGTCCGTGACATATTCTTCGCGACTGGCCACGCGCTCACCGGAAATACCGATGATCTTGTTGCCTTTGCCCTTACCCAATTGTGGCAGATCGCTGATTTTGAAGATCAGCAGGCGACCTTCGGTCGTGACCGAGGCCAGCCAGTTCTGCTCACGATCGGCCACAGGGCGCGGCGCGATGACCTTGGCGTTGTTCGGCAAGCTCAACAGCGCCTTGCCAGCCTTGTTCTTCGCTTGCAGGTCTTCGCCTTTGACCACGAAGCCGTAACCGGCGTCGGAGGCAATCACGTACAGCGCATCGTCTTCGGGCATCAGCACGCATTCGAACGAGGCGCCCGGTGGCGGCGTCAGGCGGCCGGTCAACGGTTCGCCCTGACCACGGGCCGACGGCAAGGTATGCGCGGCAACCGAGTAGCTGCGACCGGTGGAGTCGATGAACACGGCAAACTGGTTGGAGCGCCCCGCCGCCGAGGTCTTGAAGCCATCGCCGGCCTTGTACGACAGACCGGTGGCGTCGATGTCATGGCCCTTGGCCGAACGCACCCAGCCTTTTTCCGACAGCACGACAGTGACTTTCTCGTTCGGCAGCAGATCGTGTTCGCTCAACGCCTTGGCTTCGGCGCGCTCGACGATTGGCGAGCGGCGGTCGTCGCCGTAGGTTTCGGCGTCTTTGAGCAGCTCGGTGCGCACCAGTTTCTTCAGCTTCGCTTCGCTGCCCAGCAGGGCTTGCAGCTTGGCTTGTTCCTTGAGCAGTTCGTCCTGCTCGTCGCGTAGCTTCATCTCTTCCAGTCGCGCCAACTGACGCAAGCGGGTGTCGAGGATGTAGTCGGCCTGAATCTCGCTGAGGGCGAAACGCTCGATCAGCTTGGCTTTCGGATGCTCCTCGGTACGGATGATGTGAATCACTTCATCCAGGTTGAGGTAGGCGATCAGCAAACCGTCCAACAGGTGCAGGCGACGCTCGACCTTGTCGAGGCGGAATTGCAGACGGCGACGCACGGTCAGCACGCGGAATTCCAGCCATTCGACCAGCAGCGCACGGAGGTTTTTCAGCTGTGGCTTGCCGTCCAGACCGATGATGTTGACGTTGACCCGGTAGGTCGACTCCAGCTCGGTGCTGGCGAACAGGTGCTGCATCAGCGCGTCGTGATCGACGCGGCTGTTGACCGGGATGATCACGATGCGGCACGGGTTTTCGTGGTCGGATTCGTCACGCAGATCGGCGATCTGCGGCGCTTTCGACGGTTTGGCCTGCATCAGCGCGGCGATCTGCTCCAGCACTTTGGCGCCGGAGACCTGATGCGGCAGCGCGGTAACGATGATGTCGCCGTCCTCGACGTGGTACACGGCGCGCATACGCACCGAGCCCTTGCCGGTTTCGTACATCTTCAGCAGGTCGGCGCGCGGCGTGATGATTTCCGCTTCGGTCGGATAATCCGGGCCTTGAATATGCTCGCAGAGCTGTTCGACCGTGGCTTTCGGCTCATCCAGCAAGCGTACGCAGGCGGTGGCGACTTCGCGCAGGTTGTGCGGCGGCACATCGGTGGCCATGCCCACGGCGATACCGGTGGTGCCGTTGAGCAGAATGTTCGGCAGGCGCGCTGGCAACACCAGCGGTTCCTGCAGGGTGCCGTCGAAGTTCGGCCCCCAGTCAGCGGTGCCCTGGCCCAGCTCGCTGAGCAGCACTTCGGAATAGCGCGACAGCCGCGCTTCGGTGTAACGCATGGCGGCGAAGGACTTCGGATCGTCCGGCGCCCCCCAGTTGCCCTGGCCGTCGACCAGCGTGTAGCGATAGCTGAACGGCTGCGCCATCAGCACCATCGCTTCGTAGCATGCCGAGTCGCCGTGGGGGTGGAATTTACCGAGCACGTCACCGACGGTACGCGCCGATTTCTTGTGCTTGGAATCAGCGTCCAGCCCCAGTTCGCTCATGGCGTAGACGATACGCCGCTGTACCGGCTTCAGGCCGTCGCCGATATGCGGCAAGGCGCGGTCCATGATCACGTACATGGAGTAGTTGAGGTAGGCATTTTCGGTGAAGTCAGCCAGCGATCGGCGTTCTACACCGTCCAGGCTGAGATCAAGGGAGTCGCTCATGCGGGCCTCATCGGTTCGTTGTCTGGCGCAGCAGCATGGTGCCACCGCGCTGGGTAAATTCAAGTCTGTTCAGGGCGCTCATGCCGAGCAGCACCTGATCGCCATGCAGCCCCGGCGCCACCAGTGCGCGGACATCCCGCAGGACGATGTCGCCCAATTGCAGGCGGGCAATCTTCGTTCGATAGCCCTGGCTCAGGCCGTTGGCCGTACTCAGGGTCACGCCGAAACCTTCTTGCAGCTTCAAACGCTTGGCCAGATCCGCCGGGATCGCCACATCAGTGGCGCCGGTATCGAGCATGAACTCGACCGGCTCACCGTTGATCTGGCCGCTGGCGACAAAATGCCCTTGGGCATTGCTCGCCAGTTTCACTTCGATAAAACCTTCGCCCTGCTCTGACGTAACCACGATGTTCGGATTCTGCTGGCGCTGTTCCCACTGACCGAAAAACCGCGTCGCGAGAAACAGCGCCGCGCACCAGGCGAGGATCATCAACACCCGACCGGCACGCTTGCCCGGCGGTTGCTGGCTCATGGCCTGGCACTCCAGCCACCGTCCGGCGCGGCAAAGCGCCAGACCACCGGGCGGACTTCGCCATCAGCACGCGGGCCAAAATTGTTGTCGACGCCGATCCACGCACCTTCGGCATCAATGATCAGCGCTTCCTCCAGTCCGTAGTTCTGCGAGTAGCGACGTTTTTCCTGCAACAGTTCGCCGGCATACGACCAGCACTGCTCGACCTTGGCCGTCTGCGCATCGCGACGACAAATCTCGAACGCGTTGCGTTCAAGGGTAAACAGCTTGCCGTTGAACAAGGAAATGTCGGAAAAGTCGCGATGAACCGCTTTCGCTTTCGGAAACTGTGGCGGCTGCATCTCCTTGCCGCCCTCACTGAGCAGCACGCAGCGACCGTCACAATCCCACACCGTCTGCTGGCGTTTGATCAGCAGCAAACCACGTTTTTGCCGTTCGGCGGCCAGCCACATCTGATCACCGGCCGGGTTGATCGCCAGGCCTTCGAAGATCGAGTTGAACTTCAGCAGCAGGCCGCTCGCCCGCGCTTCGCGAACCAGCAGCGGCGAGATTTTCAGCCAGTTCGCCGGGCCACTGACCGGCACCTGCAACACCGCCGCATGGGCCTCACTGACGATGTAGCGATTGCCTACGCTGTCGCAACTGATGCCCTCGAAATCCAGATCGCCACCGCGAATGAACGACGCCGCCCAGGTGCGCGAACTCAAACCCCACGGCAAGCCGCTCTCGGGCACGGGCGGCACGTCGATGTGCACGGTTTGCGCCTGCCAGACCGGATCGCGGGTATCGAGCCGATAGATCTGCTCGTCATCGCGATCGGAAACCGTCCACAGCTCATTGCCGCACATGGCCAGACCCGACAGGTTACCGCCGCGCATGCCTTCGACCGGGTGTTCGGAAAGCAGCCGCAATTGTTGCAGCGGCTCGGCCGACACGCTCAGCGCACTCAGCAGCAACGCACCCGCCAAGGCCCAGCCAAACTGCATCAGGCCAGCACCTCGGCGAGGTTGCCTTTGGATTCCAGCCAGGATTTGCGGTCACCGGCGCGTTTCTTCGCCAGCAGCATGTCCATCATTTCCGAGGTTTCGGCGAAGTCTTCGCCCAGCGTCAACTGCACCAGACGCCGGGTGTTCGGGTCCATGGTAGTTTCACGCAGTTGCGGCGGGTTCATTTCGCCCAGACCCTTGAATCGGGTGACCTGCGGCTTGCCGCGTTTCTTCTCGGCGACCAGGCGATCGAGAATGCCGTCGCGCTCGGCTTCGTCGAGGGCGTAGTAGATCTCTTTGCCGAGATCGATACGGTACAGCGGCGGCATCGCCACGTAGACGTGACCGGCATCCACCAACGGGCGGAAGTGCTGAACGAACAGCGCGCACAGCAAGGTCGCAATGTGCAGACCGTCGGAGTCAGCGTCGGCGAGGATGCAGATCTTGCCGTAGCGCAGCTGGCTCATGTCCGCCGCGCCCGGATCGACGCCGATGGCCACGGCGATGTTGTGCACTTCCTGGCTGGCGAGCACTTCGCTGCCGTCGACTTCCCAGGTGTTGAGGATCTTGCCGCGCAACGGCAGGATCGCCTGGAACTCCTTGTCCCGCGCCTGTTTGGCCGAACCGCCGGCGGAGTCACCCTCGACCAGGAACAGCTCGGAACGCATCGGGTCCTGCCCGGCGCAGTCAGCCAGTTTGCCCGGCAATGCCGGACCTTGGGTGACGCGTTTGCGCTCGACTTTCTTGCTCGCCTTGAGACGGCGGCCGGCGTTGTTGATCGCCAGTTCGGCCAGGGCCAGACCGGTCTCCGGGTTGGCGTTGAGCCACAGGCTGAAAGCGTCTTTCACCACACCGGAGACGAACGCCGCCGCTTCACGGGAAGACAGACGCTCTTTGGTCTGGCCGGAGAATTGCGGCTCCTGCATTTTCATCGACAAGACGAAAGCGATGCGCTCCCAGACGTCTTCCGGCGCGAGTTTCACGCCGCGCGGCAGCAGGCTGCGGAATTCGCAGAACTCGCGCATCGCATCGAGCAGGCCCTGACGCAGGCCGTTGACGTGCGTACCGCCCTGAGCGGTCGGGATCAGGTTGACGTAGCTTTCCTGCACCGCGTCGCCACCTTCCGGCAGCCACAGCAGCGCCCAGTCGACCGCTTCCTTATTACCGGCGAAAGCGCCGCAGAACGGCTCGTTCGGCAGACGTTCGAATTCGCTGACCGCATCGACCAGGTAGGAGCGCAGGCCGTCTTCGTAATGCCACTCGACTTTCTCGCCGGTGCCTTTGTCTTCGAAGCTGACCAGCAGCCCCGGGCACAACACAGCCTTGGCCTTGAGCACGTGCTTGAGGCGGCTGATGGAGAATTTCGGTGAGTCGAAGTATTTCGGGTCCGGCGCGAAGTACACGCTGGTGCCGGTGTTGCGCTTGCCGACGGTGCCGACGATTTCCAGCTCGGACGCCTTGAAGCCGTCCTTGAAGGTCATCTGGTATTCGTTGCCGTCACGCTTGACCCGTACGCGCACTTCGGTCGACAGCGCGTTGACCACGGAAATACCCACCCCGTGCAGACCGCCGGAGAACTGGTAGTTCTTGTTGGAGAACTTGCCGCCCGCATGCAGCTTGGTAAGGATCAGTTCGACGCCGGACACACCCTCTTCCGGGTGAATGTCGACCGGCATGCCACGGCCGTCGTCGCTGACTTCCAGCGAATGGTCGGCGTGCAGGATGACCTGCACCGATTTGGCGTGGCCGGCCAGGGCTTCGTCGACGCTGTTGTCGATGACTTCCTGGGCGAGGTGGTTCGGCCGACTGGTGTCGGTGTACATGCCGGGGCGTTTGCGCACCGGGTCGAGGCCCGAGAGGACTTCGATGGCGTCGGCGTTATAAGAACTAGCGCTGGGAGTGGCCATAAGGTCTCGTCGTCAGTCATTCATGAAAGAGGGGCAAGACTTCACAGCGTGGTGAAATCGATTGCCTGATACATATCGGCAGCCATGCCGGCAAAACTCAGCAACGCCGGCAATTGCCCGGCAAAGCCCTGGAAACTGTGGTCGCCGCCAGCCTGGATGCGCAAGGCACAGGCGCGGTAATACTGTTGGGCGAGGCGATAATCCAGCGTTTCGTCGCCGGTTTGCAACCAGACCTGATAACGCTGAGGATCCTGCGGTGGTGGCACTTCCAGTTCGGCCAGCGCCGCGACGTGGTCGTGGGTCAGTTCCCAGGTTTCATCGGTGTAGAGGTTCTGCTGCGTGCCCAGATAACCATCGAACATTCGGTGCGGGCTGACCGCCGGGTTGACCAGCAGGGCTTTCAGGCCATGGCGCTCGGCCAGGTGAGTCGCATAGTAGCCGCCGAGCGAACTTCCCACCAGCAACGGCCGGCCCAGCTCGGCGATTGCCTGCTCGAGCTGACCGATGGCTTCGCGCGGATGGTGATGCAGCGCCGGCACGCGCAATTGCTCGCTCAAACCCAGCCGCTCCATGACCGCGACCAGCTGACAAGCCTTCTTCGAGGCCGGCGCGCTGTTGAAACCGTGGATATAGAGGATCGAACCGGACATTTGAGCTCCCTGGCTGTCGGCGAAAGATAGCGGAGTTTACAGGGAGAAGGACCGGGATTGGGGGTGGGTTCAATAAATTGGTGTGACAGCACAAGCTGCCCTCACCCTAACCCTCTCCCGGAGGGAGAGGGAACCGACTGGGGGATATTCGAGAGTTACACCGACCTGAACGTTATGCTGCGAATCCATAATCGATATCGCTGTTTCAGGCCGATGCACAGCCAAAGACACCGAGGTCGGCCCCCTCTCCATCTGGGAGAGGGCTGGGGTGAGGGTCTTTGATTGTCAGTTCAGTAACCGTTGGAGCCGTAATCGACTGTGAACTCGAAGTCGGTGACTCTTTCGACGCCCGTTTCCAATTTCCCGTCCGGCAACAACCGCAGCCAGCGATACCCCGGCGCCTGCTCGCCCACTTTGAAATCCGCACTGCCCGGCTCGAACTGGATGCACGTCGAAGGCGAAGCCATCAAGCGCACGCCATTGCGTTCGCGATCGATTTGCTGATGCACATGCCCCCATAACACCGCGCGAACCTGTGGGAAACGATCCAGCACTTCAAAGAACGCTTCCGGGTTGCGCAGGCCGATCGGCTCCATCCACGCGCAGCCGATCGACACCGGATGATGATGCAGGCACACCAGATGATGACGCTCCGGCGCCTCGCTCAGCGCGCGGGCGAGCAGTTGCAATTGATCATCCTGCAGATAGCCCGGCACCGAACCCGGCACCGCCGAATCCAGCATCGTCACCCGCCAATTGCCGATATCGACTACCGATTCGAGCAAGGTGCTCTGCACCGCCGCCTCGGCCATGACCATCGGCTCGTCGTGATTGCCGGGAATCCAGCGCGCCGGGGCATTGATCTGCGCGCTCAGTTGGCGGAAGGCCTGATACGACTCCAGCGTACCGTCCTGGGAAATATCTCCGGTCGCCAGCAGCAGATCGATCTGCGCCTGTTGCGCCAACACCAGGTCGATGACCTGTTGCAGGCTCTCGCGGGTCTTCATGCCCAGCAGCTTGCTGTGCGCTTCAGCGAACAGGTGGCTGTCGGACAACTGCACCAGCAGCGCCGGGTCGGCGCTGGTAATTGTCGATACGCTGGGCAAGGCGCTCTCCCGGGGCTAGGCACGCAATGGATGGGTGCGGCAATTATGCTGGGGGATGACACAAAGGGGAAACCGCCGAAGCGGACGCAGTTCACAACTAGCGAACGACTTCGTACTCGTGCCCCAACGCCAGGCAATGACTCAGCCATTCGCCCAGAAAGACATTGAGCTGGGCCTTTTCATCGGGCTGGTGCATGGCGGCGTTCGGATAAGGATAGATGCCGCGAAAGCGTCGTGCATGCTCGGCGCTGATCACTTCGGCCATGCGCGCGTCGTGGTAGACCTGCACTTCCAGTTGCGGCACCGGCAACCATGGCAGGCTGTGCTCCTGGCGTACCTGCAAGGTCGTGGTGTACGGGCAGGTCTGCAGCACTTCGAGGGCGAGCACGCCGAGCATCTGTTCGCCCTGGGTCACGGCGATACGCCGCGCCTCGGGTTCGTTGCGCATGTCCGGCAGCAGTCGCATCAGGCGCGCGTAGTTGGCCTCGCAGGCGGCTTGCAGCCCCACGAGGTCAACCCGATAACGATCGCGCAGCTTGTTTACGACCATAGCCCCCTCACTTCGGCGCGGTTCAGCGCCAGCCACTGCAAGGCGATGATGCTCGCCGCGTTGGCAATCCGTCCGTCACGCACGGCCTGCAAGGCATCTTCAAAGGCCCAGACCGTTACGCGAATGTCTTCGGCCTCTTCTTCCAGCCCGTGCAGACCGCCGACACCGTCGGTGCTGCAACGCCCCAGATACAAATGCACGAATTCGTTGCTGCCACCCGGCGATGGGAAGTACTTGGTCATCGGCCACAACGCCTTGATGTCCAGCCCAGCTTCCTCCTGCGCCTCGCGGTGAGCAACTTCTTCCGGTTGCTCATCCTTGTCGATCAGACCGGCGACCAGTTCGACCAGCCACGGGTTGTCGGCCTTGCCCATGGCGCCGACACGAAACTGCTCGATCAGCACCACTTCATCGCGCTGCGGATCGTAAGGCAGGACGCACACGGCATCGTGGCGCACGAAGATTTCCCGGTTGATCTCGCGGCTCATGCCACCGGCGAACAACTCATGGCGCAAGTGCACACGGTCGAGCTTGTAGAAGCCCTCGTAGCATTTTTCGCGCCGCACGATATCGACGGCGGTCGGAATGGCGTTGGCAAAGTCAGTCATGATCATCCTCTTTACTGCATATCCTTTACGAGATTTCCATGTACAACCGGCAACCTCGACTTCGCGCCATCCTAACGCGCCCGCACCGTTTGATGCAGCCCCTTTACCGTCAGCGGGATGGACGGTGAAGCTGAAACACACTCTAATCAGCTTAGTGGCGAACTGACTGCTTCGTTGAGAGTCGAAGCGGTAACTTTTTTGCCTTCCCCTGCTTTCGAAAGGACGCCCATGTCGCTTTTCAAAATTGCCTCTGTGGCCGCTATTGCCCTTACTCTGGGCGCCTGTGCCAGTCTGTTCCAGCCCAACTATCGCACGCCGCTGGAAACCACCCGCGACGCCTCGGAACAACTCAAACCCGGCTGTTCCAATCCCGATTGCCCGCTGGTGAACATCGACACCCTGCGCTTCCCGGACGAGCCGGCACTGGACGGCATCATCGAAAAACGTCTGCTGCAAATGACCCGCACCGAGAAGAACGCACCCGTAGCGCCAACCCTGGCCGCCTACCGCGAGCAGTTCCTGGCCAGCGCCGGCCCGCGCAACAGCAGCTATCTGCAAGCGAAAGTACGCGAGCAGCATGACGGACTGGTGATCATCGAGCTGTCGAGCTACCTCGACACCGGCGGCGCCCACGGCACGCCGGGTCGCGGTTTCATCAACTATTCGCGCCAGCAGCACAAGGTGCTGAATCTCTCCGACATGTTGCTGCCGGGTCAGGAAGAGGCGTTCTGGAAAGCCGCGCAAGTGGCGCACAACAGTTGGCTGATCAGCACCAAGCTCGATCAGGAGGCGGAATTCGTCGCGAACTGGCCGTTCGTGAAAACCCCGCACGTGGCGCTGACCTACGGTGGCGTGATCCTCAAGTACGACGTGACCACCATCGCGCCCTATGCGCTGGGCCACGTCGAACTGAAGATTCCCTACCCGCGCCTGAACGGCATTCTCAAGCCTGAGCTGTTTCCCGGCCGTAACTGAAGGCCCGGCCCAGCACCAGTTGCAACAGCCCTGCCAGCACCAGCGCCGGCAGGGTTGCGCCGACATCCGGATACAGATTCGCCAGCAAGTGGTAAGTGCTCACGCCACCCAGCCACGCCAGCAACGCCGGCCAGCGCAATGCGGCTGAGGCGACCTGAGCACTGCGTTTGCGCAAGATGAAGTGATCCACCAGCACCACGCCGAACAGCGGCGCGAACACCGAGCCGATCAACAGCAGGAAATTCTGGTACTGCGCCAACGGCGCCAGCAGTGCGATCAGCGTGCAGATCACGCCGATGGCCAAGGCCAGGTGTTCGACTTTCAGACGCAACAGAATCCCGCTCGAGACCGCTGCCGAATGTATATCGGCAAAAGCGTTTTCCGACTCGTCAAGCAGAATCAGCAACAGCGGAATGCCCAGACCGGCGCCAGCCAAGGCCAGCAGCAGCGCATTGACTTCACCGCTCGGCGCAAACGCCAGGGTGTAGGCCACGCCAAGGCTCATCAGCCAGAAGTTGCCGATGAAGAAACCCACAGCCGTGCCACCGAAAACATTCTTCGCGCGCTTGCCGAAACGCGAGTAGTCGGCAATCAGCGGCAGCCACGACAGTGGCATGGCGATAGCAATGTCGAAGCCTACGGCGAACGGCATCGAACCGTCACCGGCGCGCGCCCACAGCGCCACGAGGTCGGCTTTGGCGAACAGGTTCCAGGTCAGCCACAGGCACGCGGCGAGCAGCAGCCAGATGCCCCACTTGCGCAGAATCTGCCGCACGAACGTCAACGGCCCGCTCACCGCGAGCAAGGTCGCCAGCGCACTGAAGAACAGCGTCCACAGAATCGGATTGGCCCACAGCGAACCTTCGCTGAAGGCGCGGGTGCCGAGCAGGCTGGCGGCATCGCGCATGACGATGATTTCGAACGAGCCCCAGCCGATCAGTTGCAGCAGATTGAGCAGCGCCGGCAGGCTCGCGCCTTTGCTGCCGAGGCTGAGTTTCAGCGCCGCCATCGATGACAGGCCGGTGTCGCTGCCGATCACGCCGACGGCGGCCAGCAATAGCACGCCGACGAGCGTGCCGAGGAAGATCGCCAGCAAAGAACCGGACAGGCCCAGGCCCGGCGCGAGTAATGCGCCGGTCTGCAAAACCATCAGGCCGATGCCGAGGGAGAACCACAGGGAAAACAGATCGCGACCGCCGAAGACACGCTTTTCAGCGGGCACGGCAAGGTCGGGGGAATAAGTGCCGGGTTGAATGCTCAAGGGTGTTATCTCAAAGAGGAGCAGGAAAAAGCTGCAAGCGGCAAGCCGCAAGTTAAAAGCGGTACGCGGACAGCTTCTAATCTTGCAGCTTGCCGCTTGCCGCTTGCAGCTTGTTGTGATCGTTCCCACGCTCTGCGTGGGAATGCCTCTAGGGACGCTCCGCGTCCAGTGACGCGGAGCGTCACGGGCTGCATTCCCACGCGGAGCGTGGGAACGATCAGTACGGGGTCAAACTTTCTTGTACAGCTGACTGCCTTCCTGTTTGAACCGCTCGGCCTGCTCAGCTAGCCCCTTGGCGACGTCCACATCGACCGCGTCGATGCGCTGGTTGGCCGCATACTCGCGGACTTCCTGGGTGATCTTCATCGAGCAGAATTTCGGCCCGCACATCGAGCAGAAATGCGCGACCTTGGCCGAGTCCTTCGGCAGGGTTTCGTCGTGATAGGAACGCGCGGTGTCCGGGTCCAGGCCGAGGTTGAACTGGTCTTCCCAGCGGAATTCGAAACGCGCCTTGCTCAGTGCGTTGTCGCGGATCTGCGCGCCCGGGTGTCCCTTGGCCAGGTCCGCTGCGTGCGCGGCGATCTTGTAAGTGATGATCCCGGTCTTCACGTCATCCTTGTTCGGCAGGCCCAAGTGCTCCTTCGGCGTCACGTAGCAGAGCATCGCGCAACCGAACCAGCCGATCATCGCCGCGCCGATACCGGAAGTGATGTGGTCATAGCCCGGCGCAATGTCGGTAGTCAGCGGACCGAGGGTGTAGAACGGCGCCTCGTCGCAGCATTCGAGCTGCTTGTCCATGTTCTCTTTGATCAACTGCATCGGCACGTGGCCCGGGCCTTCGATCATGCATTGCACGTCGTGCTTCCAGGCAATCTTGGTCAGCTCGCCGAGGGTTTCCAGTTCGCCGAATTGCGCTTCGTCATTGGCGTCGGCAATCGAGCCCGGACGCAGGCCATCACCCAGCGAGAAGCTGACGTCGTAGGCCTTCATGATTTCGCAGATTTCGTCGAAGTGGGTGTAGAGGAAGTTCTCTTTGTGGTGCGCCAGGCACCACTTGGCCATGATCGAACCGCCACGGGAGACGATGCCGGTGACGCGTTTGGCGGTCAGCGGCACGTAACGCAGGAGCACGCCGGCGTGAATGGTGAAGTAGTCGACGCCCTGCTCGGCCTGTTCGATTAGGGTGTCGCGGAACAGCTCCCAGGTCAGGTCTTCAGCGACGCCGTTGACCTTCTCCAGCGCCTGATAGATCGGCACGGTACCGATCGGCACCGGCGAGTTGCGGATGATCCACTCGCGGGTTTCGTGAATGTGTTTACCGGTGGACAGGTCCATCACCGTGTCCGAGCCCCAGCGAATGCCCCAGGTCAGTTTCGCCACTTCTTCTTCGATCGAAGAACCCAGGGCGCTGTTGCCGATGTTGCCGTTGATCTTCACCAGGAAGTTACGGCCGATGATCATCGGTTCCAGTTCGACGTGGTTGATGTTGGCGGGAATGATCGCGCGGCCACGGGCGATTTCTTCGCGGACGAATTCAGGGGTGATTTCTTGCGGAATGCTTGCGCCGAAGCTGTGGCCGGCATGTTGCTGCTTGAGCAGGCCGGCCGCGCGCGCTTCTTGCAGCTTCATGTTTTCGCGGATGGCGACGTATTCCATCTCGGCAGTGATGATGCCTTTGCGCGCGTAGTGCATCTGGCTGACGTTGGCCCCGGCCTTGGCGCGGCGCGGGTTGTTGACGTGGGCAAAGCGCAGTTTGGTCAGTTCGGCATCGGCCAGACGCTGCTGACCGAAGTTCGAACTCAGGCCCGGCAGGCGCTCGGTATCGCCACGGTCATCGATCCACGCTGAACGCACATCGGCCAGACCTTTGCGCACATCGATGACCACGTTCGGATCGGTGTACGGGCCGGAGGTGTCGTAGACCGTGACCGGCGCATTGATCTCGCCGCCGAAATCGGTCGGGGTTACATCGAGGCTGATTTCGCGCATCGGTACGCGAATGTCCGGGCGCGAGCCCTGAACGTAGACTTTTTGCGAACGGGTGAACGGCTTGACCGACTGCTCGTCGACCTTGGCCGAGTCACTCAGGTTGATCGCGTTTTTTTCTTTTGTTGTCATCACAGGCTCTCCAGACAGCATCCAGCAGTGGATTGTCGGAGCAGAACCTGAAAGGCACGGACGCACCAGGACCGGTGCTGTGCATTCGTCATGGCGTTCGATTGTCGAACAATATCCCGGACGAAGCACAAGAGGACTCGCCGGGTGACGAGAAATCTTGTTCCCTACGCAGGCGCTAACCTGATCAGGTTCAACGGGATCCGAAATTATTCGATCTCAGCCTCATAGCAAGGCACCCCGACAAGAACCCGGCCAGTCTAGACACAACCATCAAGGAACGCCAACACCGCAGCGAACGCCATGATGAATGGCGTAAATACCCAGGCTGGCCGATTGTTGCCGGAGCAATGCGCAACTACACTCGCTGGGCCTGCTCAGCCTTGACGCTGTGCGGGCTGCGCCTTACCTTTGGCGCCCGGATTACTTCCATAATATTCATGCTAGGGATCGCCTCATGCTGCGCAAACTTTCACTGGCTGTTGCCGTGTCCTGTGCGTCCAACACAATGGCCTGGGCAGCGGAAGCACCCTTGTCGACCAAAACCGATCTGGTCAGCGTCTATCAGGAAGCGGTCGACAACAACGCCGACCTCGCCGCGGCCCGCGCCCAGTATGGCGCGCAGAAAGAAGTGGTGCCCCAGGCCCGCGCCGGTCTGCTGCCGAACCTGTCCGGTGGCGCCGAAGTTGCTGACGTGCGCACCTCGATCGACCAACCCTCGGCCATCGCCAACCGCAGCGCGCATTCCTATCAGGCGACCCTCGCGCAGCCGCTGTTCCGCGCCGATCGCTGGTTCCAGTATCAAGCGGCGAAGGACGTCAACGAGCAGGCCGCGCTGCAACTGTCGGCGACCGAACAGAACCTGATCCTGCAGAGCGCTGAAAGCTACTTCAACGTGCTGCGCAGCCAGGACAACCTGGCCTCGACCAAGGCTGAAGAAGCCGCGTTCAAACGTCAGCTCGATCAGTCCAACGAGCGCTTCGATGTCGGCCTCTCGGACAAGACCGACGTGCTGCAATCGCAAGCCAGTTACGACACCGCGCGAGCCAACCGCATCGTCGCCCAGCGTCAGGTCGATGATGCGTTCCAGGCGTTGATCACCCTGACCAACCGCCAGTACAACTCGATTCAGGGCATCGTCCACACGCTGCCGATCCTGCCACCGGCGCCCAACGATGCGAAATCCTGGGTCGACACGGCGGCGCGGCAGAACCTAAATCTGCTCGCCAGCAACTACGCGGTCAGCTCCGCCGAGCAGACGCTCAAGCAGCGCAAGGCCGGCCACTTGCCGACCCTCGACGCCGTGGCGAAATACGAGAAAGGCGACAACGACGCCCTCGGCTTTGCCAACCCCAACTCGTTCGGCGCGCCTTATGGCGGCAACGTCGAGCAGAGCACCCTGGGCCTGCAACTGAACATCCCGATCTACAGCGGCGGGCTGACCAGTTCGCAAGTGCGTCAGTCCTATGCGCAACTGGATCAGAGCGAACAGCAGCGCGAATCGCTGCGCCGGCAAGTGGTGGAAAACACCCGCAATCTGCACCGCGCGGTGAACACCGACGTCGAGCAGGTGCAGGCGCGCCGCCAGTCGATCATCTCCAACCAGAGCGCGGTGGAAGCCACGGAAATCGGTTATCAGGTCGGCACACGCAACATCGTCGACGTGCTCGACGCGCAGCGTCAGCTGTACACCTCGGTGCGCAACTACAACAACACCCGCTACGACTACATCCTCGACAACCTGCGCCTGAAGCAGGCGGCGGGGACGCTGAACCCGGGTGACCTGGAAGACCTGCGGCGTTATCTGAAAGCCGACTACAACCCGGACAA
Source organism: Pseudomonas sp. RG1 (assembly GCF_025910115.1). NCBI lineage: Bacteria > Pseudomonadati > Pseudomonadota > Gammaproteobacteria > Pseudomonadales > Pseudomonadaceae > Pseudomonas > Pseudomonas sp. RG1. Next base: position 419,004 of record NZ_JAPCIK010000002.1, on the reverse strand, counting down.
GGATTTCCTGCCACCGGATCTGGCGTCGGCGGCTGAAGCGCAGCTCAAGGCCCGGCCATAAACAGTCTGGAATGAATCCCCTGTGGTGAGGGGATTTATTCCCGATCGGCTGCGCAGCAGTCGCAATAGCGGTGGACACGGTTTTTCTGAATGACCGTGTTGAATAGTTTGGGGCTGCTTCGCAACCCAGCGGGGATAAATCCCCTCGCCACAGTAAGGCCCGGCCATAAGCAATCTGGAATGAATCCCCTGTGGTGAGGGGATTTATCCCCGTCCGGCTGCGCAGCAGTCGTAAATCCTGCTGGCCAGATCTGCCTGAATCACCGCGTCGAATGGTTTCGGGGCTGCTTCGCAACCCAGCGGGGATGAATCCCCTCAACACAGTAATATTCCAAGCGACTATTGGATCAGCCGCGCCAGACCATCCAGCCAAAGGCGCGGCCATAAAAAATCTGGAATGAATCCCCTGTGGTGAGGGGATTTATCCCCGTCCGGCTGCGCAGCAGTCGTAAATCCTGCTGGCCAGATCTAACTGAATCACCGCGTCGAATGGTTTTGGGGCTGCTTCGCAACCCAGCGGGGATGAATCCCCTCACCACAGTAAGGCCCGACCATAAACTATCTGAATGAATCCCTGTGGTGAGGGGATTTATCCCCGTCCGGCTGCGCAGCAGTCGTAAATCCGACTTGCCAGACCTAACTGAATCACCGTGTTGAATGGTTTTGGGGCTGCTTCGCAACCCAGCGGGGATGAATCCCCTCACCACAGTAATATTCCAGGCGACTATTGGATCAGCCGCGCCAAGCCATCCAGCAGCCGCTGCAATGCGCCCTGATTGCGCCGCATCACCGCCAGCCCGGCCTCGGCCATGCGCTGCGCATCACGCGGCAGTTCGAACAAGCGCTGCACCTCGACTGCGAGGCCTTCGGCATCATCCACTTCGGCCAACGCCCCGGCTTCGCGCAGTTGCGCGGCGATGTCGAGGAAGTTGAACAGGTGTGGGCCGCTGAGTACCGGTTTCGCCAGCGCGGCGGGTTCGAGCAGGTTGTGCCCGCCATTCGGCACCAGACTGCCGCCGACAAAAGCGCTGTCAGCCAAGGCATAGAGAAACAGCAACTCGCCCATGGTGTCGCCAAGCAGCACGCGCGTCTGCGCATCGACATTGGCCCCGGTCGAGCGACGTACCGTGGCGAAACCTTCGCGCTGGCACAGCTCGAACACCGAATTGAAGCGCTCCGGATGACGCGGCACCAGAATCAATAATGCATCCGGATGATTGGCCAACAGGCGACGATGAGCGTCGAGCACCACTTCGTCTTCGCCTTCGTGAGTGCTCGCGGCGATCCACACGGGTCGATCCTGTGCCTGCCACTGGCTACGCAATTCGGTAGCACGCTGCAGCAATTGCGGGTCGATGGTCAGGTCGAACTTGATCGAACCGGTGACGTCAACGGCTTCCGAACGCGCGCCGAGATCGCGGAAGCGCTGGGCCTCGGCTTCGGTCTGCACCGCCAACAGGCTCATCTCGGCAAGCATAGGCGCGGTGAGTTTGCTGAAGCGGCCATAGCCTTTGGCGGAACGCTGCGACAACCGTCCATTGGCCAGCGCCACCGGAATTCCGCGCTTGGCACACTGATGAATGTGGTTGGGCCACAGCTCGGTTTCCATGATCACCGCAAGCCTGGGCTGCACGCGATCAAGAAAACGCGCCGCCGCACAAGGCAAGTCATACGGCAGATAGCAGTGTTGAATGCGCGGCTCGTTGGAAAACAGTGCCTGAATCCGCTCCGAACCGGTCGGGGTCATGCAGGTCACGGTAATCGGCAGCGCCGGATAGCGTTCCAGCAGCGCGCGGATCATCGGCGCGGCGGCAATGCTTTCGCCCACCGACACCGCGTGCACCCAGATGCCGCCGGGCTGCAAGGTCGGCATGCCAAGAGTAAAGCGCTCGCCAATGCGCTTGGCATACGCCGGCGCCTTGCGTGCGCGCAGCCACAGCCGAATCGCCACCAATGGCAGCCCCAGGTAAAACAGCGCGGTGTAGAGAGTTCTATTCATGGCGGCGGAGTTTATCGGCTTTTGTCGCCGATCGCCCGCAAGTGCACGGCAAAACGTTCCGCCAGCCAGCGCGCGGCCGGGCCGAGCGGTTCGTCGCGGCGCCAGACCAGTTCCACCACCAATGCCGGCGGCGTCCATTCGCTATCGAGTTCAACCATTTGGCCCTGATACGCCGAGTACTGCACAACGTGGCGCGGCAACCACGCCCAACCGAGATCGCGCACCAGCCATTCGGACATCACGTAAAAGCTGTCGGCGCGCCACACCTGTGGGCTGGCCGGCTCGTTGCCGGGATAGACGCTGGTCTGCGTCGACATCAGCAATTGACGGTGCTGCGCCAGTTGCTGGCAGGTCACGTAGGCCTGCTGCGCCAGCGGATGATTGACACCGCAGACCGTGACCATTTCCACTCGACCCAGTACGCGCCGCTCAAGGGCTTCGGGGATTTCATCGTGATAGAACAGAAGGCCGAGGTCGGCGCGACGTTCGACCAGTTTGCGCGCAACTTCACCCTGGGCGGCGCTGGTCAGTTGCACTTCCAGGCTGGGAAACTGCTCGGCCAGTTCACCGAAACTTTCCACCAGCGCCTGATACGGCATCGCCTCGTCCTGAGCCACTCGCAACTGCGCCTCCTGACCGCGCAGCATCGCCATGGCCCTGCCGTTGAGGCGCTCGCACTGGCGCAACACTTCCCGCGCTTCCTCCAGTAACGCCGCGCCCGCCTCGGTGAGTATCGGCTGCCGACCGCTGCTGCGTTCGAACAGGCTCACGCCCAAATCCTCTTCGAGCATCGCAACGGCGCTGCTGATCGCCGACTGCGCCTTGCGTTGTCGCCGTGCCACGGCGGAGAAAGACCGCTGTTCAGCGACATCGACAAATACCCGCAGCTGATCGAGATTCCATTGCATGCTTGCTACCAACCCATCTACAGAACAGATAGGTAATGACTTTACCCCATCTGAGCAATCCCTAGAATGTCACTGCAGCAAGCAATGATTTATTTGAGGATCAAACCATGAACGCCTACGTCTATCTGGCCATCGCCATCTGCGCCGAAGTGATCGCCACCGTTTCGATGAAAGCGGTCAAGGGCTTCAGCACGCCGCTGCCGCTGATTCTGGTGATTGTCGGCTACGGGATCGCATTCTGGATGCTAACGCTGGTGGTGCGCACCGTACCGGTGGGCGTTGCCTACGCGGTCTGGGCGGGGATGGGCATTGTCATGGTCAGCGTCGCCGCTCTGTTCATTTACGGGCAGAAGCTCGACGTACCGGCGATGCTGGGGATGGCGTTGATCGTGCTGGGGGTCGTGGTGATTCAGCTGTTTTCGAAAACTGCGGGGCACTGAAGAAAAAGATCGCAGCCTTCGGCAGCTCCTACAGGTAACGCATTCCAAGGTAGGAGCTGCCGAAGGCTGCGATCTTTTTTGACATCGGAGGCCGATGTCTGAGTCTGTATACTGCGCCCTCGTCTTGAACACTGAGGTCGCTGCATGCCATCCGTTATTTCCACCGACGTTCTGATTGTCGGCGCTGGTGTCGCCGGCCTCTGGCTGAATGCGCGCCTGCGCGGTCAGGGTTTTTCGACCGTGCTGGTGGAAAGCGCCAGCCTCGGTGGCGGGCAGAGCGTGAAGTCCCAGGGCATCATCCACGGCGGCGCCAAGTACGCGCTGCACGGCGCGCTGACCGGGGCCTCGGAAGCCATCGCCGACATGCCGCGCCGCTGGCGCGAGGCGCTGGCCGGTAATGGTGAGCTGGATCTGTCCGGCGTGCGCCTGCTGTCCGAAGCCCATTACCTGTGGTCGCCAGGCACTTTGGCCGGCAATCTGACCAGTTTCTTCGCCAGTAAAGCCGTGCGTGGCCGGGTCGATCAGGTCAAGGGCGATGAACTGCCGCTGGCCCTGCAGGACAAGCGTTTCAAGGGCAAGGTCTATCGCCTCGCCGAATTGGTAGTGGATGTCCCGTGCCTGATCCAGCGTCTGGCCGAGCTGGCCGGTGACGGTCTGCTCGCCGGGCAGGTCATCGAGCCGCTGCTGGAAGCCGGCGTGCTGGTCGGCCTGAAAGTCGATGGGCGTGAGATCCGCGCCCAGCGCATCGTCCTCAGTGCTGGCGCCGGCACTGCCGAACTGCTCGAAGCGTTGGGCCTCAGTCGTCCGGCCATGCAGCGCCGACCACTGCACATGATCCTCGCTAAAGGTCCCGGCTTGAAACCGTTGTACGCGCACTGCCTGGGCGGCGGCACCAAGCCGCGCATCACCGTGACCACGCACCCGGCCGCTGACGGCCAGTGGGTCTGGTACATGGGCGGCGACATTGCCGAAAGCGAAGGCGTGGCCCGCGAGCCGGCCGAACAGATCGCCACCGCGCGAAAGGAAATCGCCCAGCTGCTGCCGTGGATCGACCTCAGCACCACGCAATGGGCGACCCTGCGCGTCGATCGCGCCGAGCCGCTGCAAACCGGCCTGACCCGCCCGGACAACGCGTTCCTCGCCGAAGAAGGTCGCTTGCTCGTCGGTTGGCCGACCAAACTGGCACTGGCGCCAGACTTCGCCGACCGCGTTATCGCCTCGCTGCAACGCGACGGCATCCAGCCGCAGGTGACTGAACCGCTGCCGCCGCTGCCGAAACCGCCGCTCGGTGTACCCGCGTGGGAGCAACTGCTGCCATGACCATCGCCACTCTGCACGAACTGCATCGCCCGCTGGGCAGCACCGGCCTGACGGTGTCGCCGCTGGGTCTGGGCACAGTCAAACTCGGCCGCGATCAAGGGGTGAAATACCCCAACGGCTTTCAGATTCCCGACGATGACGAGGCGCGCATGCTGCTGCGCCAGGCGCGGGATCTGGGCATCAACCTGATCGACACCGCACCGGCCTATGGTCGCAGCGAAGAACGCCTCGGCCCGCTGCTACGCGGCCAGCGACAGGATTGGGTGATTGTCAGCAAGGTCGGCGAAGAGTTTGCCGATGGCGTGTCGCGCCACGACTTCAGCGCTGCGCACACGCGAATGTCGGTCGAGCGCAGCCTGCAACGTTTGGAAACGGATTTCATCGATCTGGTCCTCGTGCACTCGGACGGCAACGACATGGCCATCCTTGAGCACGAAGAGGTCTACGCCACCCTCGCGGCGCTGAAGGCCGAGGGCAAGATTCGCGGCTTCGGCTTTTCCGGCAAAACCGTCGAAGGCGGCTTGAAAGCGCTGGAGCAAGGCGACTGCGCGATGGTCACCTACAATCTGAACGAACAAAACGAAAAGGCGGTCATTGACTATGCTGCTGCCCACGGCAAAGCCATTCTGGTGAAAAAAGCCTTGGCCAGCGGTCATGTCTGTCTGAGTCCGGGAGTCGATCCGGTGCGCGCCAGCTTCGAGTTGCTGTTCACTCATCCCGGCGTCGCCAGTGCTATTGTCGGCACAATCAATCCGCTGCACCTCGCCCATAACGTAGCGACCGTTGCCCAGGTCCTGCGTAGTCACTGACGCCGCCCCGCGGCCTTAAGCCAGGAGCCGATATGCCGCGCACGCTCATCCGCAAGAACCCGAGCAACTTCAAGACGCTGCCGCTGTTCGTCGAAGCCACGCCCGAAGGCCTGAGCTATCAGAGCGTCGGCATGCCGCTGAACTTCGCCCAGACCCTGCAACGGCGCAAACCGGTCAGCGTCGCCGACAGCGAGCGCTTCGCCCTGGAACTAGCCAACCTCGGCGTGTCCGTGCGCCTGACCCTGCATTGGCAGAACCGCGATTACTGGGTGCTGGTGCGCCAGCGTCGCCAGGATCGCGGCGACGTGGTACTGAAGCTGATTTCCGGCTATGTGCCTGCTCATGAGCTGAACATTCCGCTGCACACGGCGATTCAGGAGATTGCCGAAGAGTGTCTGCTGGAAACCCCGGAAGGCTGGCTCGGCGGGCGCTTCAACGAGACTTGGTTGCCGGCGCCCTACTCCGCTGCGCTGCATTACCGTGAGGCGCTGCCGTTTCGCCTGACACCGCTGTCCGGTTCAGCACGGCCGGTGCGCTGCGCCAACCTGCAATTGCTGGAGCGGCCACGGGCCTACGTGCATTTGCCGACGGCGTCATTGCAATTGATCTATGACCTGCGCCTGGACGTACCCAAAGAGGCGAAGTCCTTGAGCCTGTTTCATGTCGACGAGCGTCTGGAAGGTGATCAACTGGTGGCGCGGCTCGATCGCAAACGGCCTGACCTGTATTTGATGCCATTGCACGACGGTCAGCCGCTGCCTGAGTTGTATACCCTGAAAAAGGATCAGCTGTATCCGGCGAGTACGCGCGGTCTGTATCTGGCTGAAAGCTTTGCCCGCCAGGATGGCTGGCTGGTGCGCGATGAGCGGATTCGCTGGAAGGACTGGTTGCGCCAACAGGGCCTGACGCCAGTGGAGAAGGCCACTGGACTGGCCCGCCTGCGCGGCAAGGCCAGGCAGTTGCTGAAGAAAATCGTACCGCGCAAGAAAGTGAATTCCTGAAAAGCAAAAAGATCGCAGCCTGCGCCAGCGCCTGAACAGAATTGTGCAGGCGCTGGCGCAGGCTGCGATCTCTTGAGCTTATTGGCCGCGGATCTTTTCCACGATTGCTGTGGTCGAGCTGTTCTCCACCAGCCCCAGCACTTTCACCGTGCCGCCGTAGGCGGTGACGATATCGGCGCCGACTACCTGATCGATGCCGTAATCGCCACCCTTGACCAACACATCCGGCTTGACCTCGCGCAGCAGGTTTTCCGGCGTGCCTTCAGAAAAGCTGATCACCCAGTCCACCGCGCCGAGACCGGCGAGTACCGCCATGCGGCGATCAACGCTGTTGATCGGCCGGCCCGGGCCTTTCAGGCGGCTGACCGAGGCGTCATCGTTGACCGCGACGATCAGACGATCGCCTTGAGCGCGGGCCTGCTCCAGATAGGTCACGTGGCCGGCATGGAGGATGTCGAAGCAGCCATTGGTGAAGACAATCCGCTCGTGGTGCGCACGGGCATCGTCAACCGCCAGCAGTAGTTGCTCAAGACCCAGCACACCTCGCTCCGAACCTTCTTCGCGCTGAATGGCGCGGCGCAGCTCCGGGGCGCTGATCGCTGCTGTACCGAGCTTGCCGACGACGATACCTGCTGCCAGATTGGCCAGCGCCACGGCGTGCGGCAGTTCTTCGCCAGCGGCAATGGCTGCCGCCAATGTCGAAATCACCGTATCGCCGGCACCGGTCACGTCGAACACTTCGCGGGCGCGGGCCGGCAGGTGCAACGCCGGATGATCCGGGCGCAACAAGGTCATGCCGTGTTCGCCGCGGGTCACCAGCAGTGCGCCAAGGTCGAGGTCCTGCATCAGGACGGCACCCTTGCTCACCAGTTCGTGCTCATCGGCGCAACCACCGACGATGGTTTCGAACTCGCTGAGGTTCGGCGTGATCAGGCTGGCACCGCGGTAGATCGAAAAATCCTTGCCCTTGGGATCGGCCAGCACCGGAATGCCTTTGGCACGGGCGACCTGGATCAGCGTCTGATGATTCTTCAGCGCACCTTTGCCGTAATCCGACAGCACCAGCACCTTGATGCCTTCCAGCAGTTCGTCGACCTGCGCGGCCAGTGCCAGCGCATCGGTGGCGAACACCTCTTCGAAATCGATACGCAGCAGTTGCTGATGCCGGCTCATGACCCGCAGCTTGACGATGGTAGGTTGATGGGCGATGCGCTGGAACAAGGCGCGCACGCCGGCGCCCTTGAGACTGTTGCTCAGGCTGTCGGCGGCTTCGTCATCGCCGGTCACGCCCACCAGCGATGCCGGTGCACCCAGCGCGGCAATGTTCAGCGCCACGTTGGCGGCACCGCCCGGGCGATCTTCGATCTGCTCGACCTTGACCACCGGCACCGGTGCCTCAGGGGAAATCCGTGAGGTTCCGCCATGCCAGTAACGGTCGAGCATGACATCGCCGACCACCAAGACAGGGGCTTGATCGAATCGCGGCATCGACAATTTCATGGAGCAACCCACATACAAAATGAACAGGGGCGCGATATTAACAGGATCGCGCGCACCGGGAATACACGAGGGTGAGGCTGGCTCACCCTGGTCCGCAGATCAGGCAATGTCTTCGGCCGGAGCATCCAGCCCCATCGCATGCAGCCGCGCGTAATAGCCATTGTGAGCAAGCAATTGGGCATGAGTGCCGCGTTCGACGATCTCGCCCTGATCCATGACGAGGATCAGATCGGCCTTCTCGATGGTCGACAAACGGTGGGCAATGACCAGCGTGGTGCGGCCTTTCATGACATGGTCGAGTGCTGCCTGAATGTGCCGCTCGGACTCGGTATCAAGGGCCGAAGTCGCCTCGTCGAGGATCAGCAGCGGGGCGTTTTTCAGCAAGGCCCGGGCAATCGCCAGACGCTGACGCTGTCCGCCAGACAACAACACACCGTTCTCGCCGACTTGGGTATCCAGGCCTTGAGGCATCTGCGCGATGAAGTCCATGGCGAATGCGTCCCGGGCGGCCTTCTCGATATCTTCGCGAGGCGCGCCTGCCAGATCGCCATAAGCGATGTTGTTGGCGATGGTGTCGTTGAACAGCGTCACGTGCTGGGTCACTTGCGCTACATGGCGGCGCAGATTGCGCAGGCGATAATCTTCGATCTCGACATCATCGAGCAGAATTTCGCCTGTCTCGTGGTGATAGAAGCGCGGAATGAGACTGGCCAGCGTCGACTTGCCGCTGCCGGAACGCCCGACCAGTGCGATCATCTGACCTGGTGACGCGGTGAAGCTGATGTTTTTCAGCACTTCCCGTTCGGTGCCCGGGTAAGTGAAGCTGAGGTTGTTCACCGCCAGGTGGCCACTGACCCGATCACGCTCGATCGTGCCGGTATCGATTTCCGGTTCAACGTCGAGTTGCTCGAAAATGCTTTCAGCACCGGCCACGCCTTTCTGAATGGTCGAGCTGACTTCGGACAATTGCCGGATCGGCTTCGGCAGCAAACCTGCTGCCGTGATGTACGCGACCAGATCACCGGCCGTTGCATCACCGCGCAGGAACAACACCAGGAACATCAACACCGCCATGGCGGTGTAGATCACCAGCTGCAGCATCGGCGTATACACCGCGCCAGTCTTGGTCATGCGCAACTGTTTGTCGGTGTTGCTCTGGCTGGCCGCCGCAAAACGCTGCTGCTCATAAGCTTCGCCACCAAAACTGCGCACGACGCGATAGCCTTGAATGGTTTCGGAAGCCACATGGGTGACGTCGCCCATGGCCACTTGAATCTTCTTGCTCTGCTTGCGGAATTTCTTGCTGGTGTTGCCGACCATGAACGCGATCACGGGCAGAATGGCCAGCATCACCAGAGTCAGTTTCCAGTTCATCCAGAGCAGATAGGCGAACAGGAAAACCACGGTCAGGCCTTCGCGGATCACCACTTTGATGGCATCGGTGGCGGCGCCGGTGACCATGGTCACGTTGAAGGTGATGCGCGAGATCAGATGACCCGAGTTGTGGGTATCGAAATAGCGGTTGGGCAGTACCAACAGTTTGTTGAACAATTCGATACGCAGGTCATGCACCAGCCCCAACGAAACCCTCGCCAGGTAATAGTTGCCGAGAAACGAGCCAAGGCCCTGCCACGCTGCGATCAAAATGATCAGCAACGGCACAGCCATCAACAGCTGCACGTCTCGCAGATAAGGCACATTGGGGAAGAGCACCGCTTCGGGATTGCTCAGGCCATCGACAAAATACTTGAGAATCCCGGCCAGCATCGGTTGCGTGGAAGCAAAGATCACGAAGCCCACGATACTCAGCAGGAAAAGACCGATATAGGGTTTTACGTACCCCAACAGCCGAAAGTAGATTTTCAGGCTGGATTCCTGTTCCGCTTTGGGCGGTGCGTCAGTCATCGTAGAGCTCACTGGTTAAGAAGAACGCGAAATTTTATCACAAGCGCCGCCATTGGCCCGCGCCCATACCAAAACGCTGGCAAGCCCCAACGGCAGCCAGCTGATGAACCACTCGGCGCGCGGAGTGCCGGTGAGGCTGGCAGCGTCGAACTGCATCGCCAATGTCGAGAACAGCCAGATACCGATGATCCCCCGGGCATACAGCGTTTCCCGAACTTTCCACGCCTGGAAAATCACGCCGAACCAGACGGCAGACCATAACAGCAGTCCCGGCAGACCCAGCACGATCGCGACATGGGTGAACAGGTTGTGGGCGTGATCGAAGGTCATTCCAGACCAGAGCACCCGATAGTCCCCACCCAGACCCAGCCCGCCCCAGGGGTGCTTGGCGATCATATCCAGAGAAGCCATCAGAATCTGCGGACGATACGAGACCCCGCGCGCCAGCACCAACGGCTCGAACAGCCACAGCGCCGCAATCGCCACCACCAGTGCCACGGCTGCGACGATTCGGCTGTGTCGGTCACGGCACCAGATCGGCATGGCCAGGATGGTCAGAAACAGCGCCAACGCCGCACCGCGGCTCTGACTCATCAGGACAAAAACAACCAGCACCGTCAACGCCAGCGCCCAGATCCCTTGCCGCATCAAATCACGCGGCGCCCACAGGGCCAGCCACACGGCCGCGAGACCGATGACATAGCCGCCGAGGATCGGGTGCGCCAGTTCACCCAGACCTTCCACCCGCGCAGACCAGACGTTGCCGTCAATGACGTAGAACCTGACAATCGCCACCAGCGCCGTCACCGCCAATCCCAGCCCGCCGCACTGCATCAGGCGAATCAACCGCTCGGGGCGTCCGCTGGCAAACACCGGAAAAAACAGCAGGAATACCACGATGTACAACAGACGCTTGGCCTCGCGACCCGTTTCCGGTGCGTTTGTCCATGCCAGACTGATCAGCGACCAGACCAGCAATCCGAGCAACGGCAGGTAGATCCAGCGTTGCTCGTAAAGCACTTCCCTGACGCGGTGCCGCGCAGACCAGCCCAGCACTAGCGCCGGCAACCAGACGAGAGCGACCAGCCCCTGCTGGTAAACCTTGTTGGTGGGCGCTAAGGCAATGGCCAGTAAAAACCACAAGAGCCCCGTCGCCATCCATAGTTGCGCCCAGCGTGTTTCCTGCATCAATCTGCTCCTGACAAGGGTTCGCCCATGCGACGCGGCATGGTTAAAATCGAAACTTTTCGGCATCATTGCCCGCTACTACACCCCGCACTTTCGACAAGGCTTCCTACGATGCGATGCTCCCGGCTCTCCCAAGCCGCTCTAGACCAAATGATCGACGCTGCCAAAGTGCTGGAAGCGGACAGCTACGGGCCGAAAGTCTACCTGCTGCAAGATGGAAAAATTCTCAAACTGTTCCGTCGCAAGCGGTTTTTTTCATCCGCTCTGCTGCGCCCCTATTCGAAGCGGTTCATCGACAATGCCGTCGAGCTGCAAAAACTCGGCGTACCGACCTTGCAGATCCTCCAGTTCTTTCGCCTTGAAAAACCAGGCATGACCGCCGTGTTGTATGAGCCTCTGCCAGGGCAGACGCTGCGTCAGATCGCCAGCAAACAAGGATTCGAGTGGAAGCAGGCGTTGCCGGACCTCGCCGCCCTGATACGCAGCCTGCATCGCTCGGGCATCTATTTCCGCTCCCTGCATCTTGGCAACATCGTGGTCACGCCAGACAACCGCATGGGCCTGATCGATGTTGCCGACATGCGCTTTACCCGCGGACCGTTGCCAAAGCGCTTGATCAAACGCAACCTGCAACATTTCGCCCGCTATATTGCGCGCGAAAAGCTGAACGACAGCTTTCCGATGCAGGCACTTGAGCGCGCGGTCTTGTCGTCATGAAAACAATGCGCGGGCAGCCTGGCTGAAGCTCGACCAGGCCTCGTCCGGAGCGAGCATCCGGTACTGCTCGGCATTGATCGCTTGAGATGAGGCACTGAAGGCGCGGTCGATGGCCTCGGCCCAGGCTTTCGTGTCATTGACCGGCGCATACCAGCCGGCGCTGCCCAGCTGTTCGCTGAACACCTCCAGATCGCTGCACAGCACCGGTACGCCGGCCATCACCGCTTCCTGCATGACCAGACCCAGGCCCTCCTCCAGCGAAGGGATGGCCACCCAGTCGAACGCACGATAAAGCTGCGCTGCTTCGTTCAGATGGCCGGTCAGCAAGACCTTCTCGTGCAAGCCAAGCGCGTCGATGCGCTGCTCCAGCGCCGCGCGTTTGGAGCCTTCGCCAACAATGACCAGGCGCAAGTCCGGGCGGGTGTCGAGTGCTGCGGCAAAGGCATCCAGCAGATAGCCGAAACCTTTTTCCGAGACCAGCCGCCCTACGGCGCCCAATACTGGCGCATCGCCTTGCGGCAAACCCAGCCGTGTCCGGGCTTGCTCGCGGGTGAGCAGGTCAGCGCGAAACGCCTCAGGATCGAACGCACTTCGCAGCGCGGTGACAGGCATCTGCAGATCGCGGGCCAGTGAATCGGCAAGGGTGCTGGAGACGGCAACCAATGTCAGTCGGGACGCAGGGATTGCCTGGAATAGAGCCTGGTCGCCGGCATTCAAACGCGCCGAACCGTGGAAGATCACTACCGCGCGGATATGCGGCAGTTTCTTGAGGACCGGTAACAACGTGCGTGCGACACCCATGCCGTCCAGCAGCAGCAATCGAGCGTCACTGTCCACGAGCGCCTGGCGAAACCTCGCCCGCATCACGGGTTTGGCCAAACGCCAGAAATGCCGGCCCTTCAGGCGGGCTGACGATAACCGCCACTCCCGGACCTCACCGACATCCACGCCGCACTCGGCTCCCTGCCCCTGGAGGAGCCAGGTTTTGACCACCGCCGACGGCGCAGCCTGAGAGAGTATCTGCTGATGCACTTTATGGATTGATGCGAACGGAGCGCCACCGGCCCACATGATATTGAGAATATTCATAGGGCAGAAAGCCGTTGCACGGATTTGCGGGGACAAGCTGCGCGGTACTCGAACTCAGTTGATGAACCAGCCAATGCAGACTCCCAGCAACAGAAACAAGGCAAATTTGATCTGTTCGCGGCGATTGCGGCGCGCTTTGCGTTCACGCTCGACATCCGTTTGCACATGCAGACCGAAACCGGTGTGCATGACCGCGTCTGCCTCGAGTATCAAGGCGTCCCTGTTCAGTTGTGAGTAGCGCTGTGACAAGGCCTTCTCGCCACCATGGCCGGCGAAAGGCGCACACAACCGATAGTCCTCGAGTCGACGCAACCCAGGGTTCAGCGAGAACCCCTGCCACTCCGGCTTGTCGGAAATCAGCGGATAACACGCAACGCCATCGACAATCTCGCGCGCGCCCAAATGGATGTAAGGGCTGTGAACCCGCAGATCGTGATTATAGCTGCGCAACCAGATCTGCAGAATTTCCGGCCGGGCCTGCAGAACGGTCATCGAGTCTTCCACGAACCCTGGACGGTAGAACTCCCAGTCGTCTTCGCAATGAAAGATATAGGGTGTGCTGACCTGCCCGTAGGCCAGGTCGATCGATGCCAACTGGCCCAGCTTCGGACGATTGACGAAGATCGTGCAATGCTCTTTCCAGTGGGCAGGCAGAATCCCGGCAACGCCTTCGTCGCCGGCATCTTCGGTGATGAACACTTCACGAATGGGTGCCGTGTTGTACCGGTCGAAGCTATCGAGAGTGGCCTTGAGCAGATCGAGTCGACCGCAGCTGGTAACCACCAATGTAATCTGGCTTTCTTTGGAAAATTGCACCGAAATCTCGTTAATCAGAAGTCGCCAGCAATATCACTGGCTATATAACACTTGTCAAATGCCCACTTTCAGGCGGATTTTTTCCAGCAGACTCAGCGGCGCCCGCTCACGCAGCGGTGGCTCCAGCTCTTCAACGATGCGCTGACCGATCCGCGCGAAGCTGAACTGCTCCACCGCCAGTTCGCGACCGTTGTCAGCGATGCGTTGCGCCAGTTGCGGATCCTCGCGCAGCGTGGCCAGCTTTTCCTGCAACTGCGCGATCGTCTGATAGAACACCACGTTGTGCATGTCCTGCAAACCCAGCGCCGCAGCTTCGGCGGCGCCTTGATCATAGGCCAGCAGGACGCAGCCGCAAGCCATGGCTTCGAAGTTCTTGATCATGAACTCGCCCATGCCCACGTCCGCGCTGACAAAAAAGCGGATACGGTTGAGCGTTTCCAGGTATTCAGCCCCGGACTTGGTCCGCGTCACCAGCAGCGGCTCGACCTGGCCCAATTCATCCAGCAGTGCCTTGCGACCGCTGTAGGCCACACTGTTGGTACTGCCGACGAAGGCAAGTTCGATATCCCTCTCGCGCCTCTGGTCCTGCAATTGCGTCTGATCGTAGCCCTTGGGCACGAACACGGCGTCGAAGCCCTCCGAGCGCAGGCGCTCGGCCACCACGAAACCGGAACTGATCACGCGTGCCCACGGCAAACGCCGATAGTGCGCACTGAACTTGCCGGTGTACTTGCAGGGAATGTAATTCTGATAGGCGTCGTGCTCCAGAATCACCAGATTGGGGATGGTGCGAATAAATCCGACCTGACGGATCTCCTGCTTGAAGCGCAAGAAAAACACGATGCGGTCATAGCGCGAAACGTCTACTTCGCGGCGAAAGTATCGACGCAGATTGCGCTGCTCGTCACCGCTCAACCAGCGCAGATCGCACTCACAATGGGCGGCGACACCCTCGTACAACCGATCGAGAATGGCCCGTTGATCTTTCTGCACCAGAAATAGAACTTTCATTGTCTTCCTTGCCGCAACAGCAACCCGAGCAAACCTGAACATGCCCGCACGCAAGAAAGTCTTGCGCGGGCGCCTGTGTCGTTACAAACGCCAGAACAGTTCATGTCGCCGAACCGCCTTGCGGAAAAATTCGTTTTCGCCATAAGGCGAACCGGAGCGCCCAGCCAGCAATCGCTGCAGGCTGCGACGCAAGCGACGCTTGAACGGCGCAGGCGGCTGCAAGTCATGCATCATGCCCAGGGCCATGGCTTTGTCACGCTGCTGCTCTGCGGACAACGCCAGGCATACAGGCTGCACCGGCACGCCAGCATCAAAGGCTGGCGGCAGAGCCACGCCATCACCACTATTACCCATCGGCCACCGGTCGTTATCGTGCAGGTGGTTGGCATAACCGAGCAGTGTCGGCTGCCAGTCCAGACCTTTCAACACTTCAAGCACAGCCTGCTGTGCGCAGATGTGGTCAGGATGCGGGTCGAGCGCCGGATGCGGCAGCACGATGACGTCCGGACGAGCGCGCAGCATCGTTTCGCGCAGATCGGCCAGCAGATTGTTCCAGGTCGGCGCGCCATCGGCGTCCCCCGGGAGCACAAATGGATTGAATTGACGGAACAGGCGGGTATCGCTCAAGTCCGCTTCGCGCGAGCCCACCGGTTGATTCGGGTTGTCACGCATCGCGGCCAGTTGCAGGCAGAAATACCCGAACTGCACGCAGCGTTCCTGGGGGACACCGGCCCATTGCGGCACGGTGAGGCTGTCCCAGGCGCGCAAACGTCCCTTCAGCCGCGCGGCTTCGACCTTGCTCATGCCCATCTGCTGATAGTGTTCGGCCTCGATTTCACCAGCAGTCAGGGTAACGATCCAGGCTTCATCGGCCTGACTGTACAAGCCGAACGCCGCCAGCTCCGCATCATCCGCGTGAGGGGCAATGACCATGACCCGCTGGCGACGATAATCAGCGTGTTCCAGCGCCCACAGCACCGGCTCGCCCGACACTCGACAGAAACGGCCACGCAGACGCAATACTCCTTCGGACAATGCTTGCGCCTGACCGCTGAGGTTCAGATAGCGCAGGCCGCCGACACCGCGCTCAAATGTTTGCACGTCAGGATTGGCGCCGCCCGACAACGCGATACAAGGATCGAGAAAGCGCCCCAGCCAGGTGCTTTTGACTCGCACCGCGAGGATCAGCGTAGCGTCATCGGCCAGCATCACACCTTCATCCAGACGCAACTGCTCGCCGTGCAGATGAACCTTCGGCTGCGGCGTATAGGGCGGGAAGCTGTACTGATAATCGTCGCTCGGGGCGTAGAACAGATGATCGGCAAACCACGCTTCATGGGCGATCCAGCCGCCGATCAGCAACACCGGCGCCAGCCACCAGGCGACCAGCACGCTTAGCGCGATGATGGCGGCCAGCGCGACCAACATAGCCACGCGCTTGTTGCGTCGATGGCGCTTGAGCAATTGCTGTTTGCGGCTCATGGTCTGGCTCATACGGTGAACACCGGCACAGGGTTGCACCAGCGGTCCTTGTATTCACGATCAGCGCGCCCGAATGAAAAACGCAGCGGCTTGCCGAGTGCCCGTGCGTGTTCCCAGGCGCTTTGCGTATTGAGAAAGCTCAGCACGCTGCCGGGGCTGAACTCGCGGGTTTCGGGATCCACGCCGCCATTCACGTATTCGACACTGATCCATTCTGCCGCCTCAACGCGGTAGACCAATTGAATCGCAATCGGCGCATCGTTGAGGAAAATGACCGAGCCGATCAGCAAGTCGCGCAGCAACTCGATGACCTCGGCCATGCGCGCCGCACCCGTCGCCGGAAAACCCCAGCGGCGCTGAAACAGATCGCAGTACATCGCGGCCAGCTCGACGCTGGAAAACTCGCTGACCGCTCGCACCACACCGCCCGCTTCCTCCAGCAAACGCAGCTCTCGACGCTGGTTGTAGCGAAACTTTTTCGACAGTTCTTCCGGTGTGCGGGCCATGGCCAGTTGTTCAGCCTGCAACTTCAGGCCACTGAAACGGCTTTCGTTGAGCGCCGACAAATAGCGCGCCCGATGACGCAGCGGTGCCTGAGCATCGACGGCGGCCGGCAGAATCAGCTCGGCATTGCCGAGGTCGAACAGGCCTTTCTTGCCGTTGCGTTTGAGCACGTCCTTGGACAGAGCCAGGTCGCGCCCCCAGGTAGCGATGGCGGCTTTGACCTCGCCTTGCTGCTGCCAGGCCAGATAACGCACCGGGATCCCGGCCAGGTCGGCCAGGCGCTCGATGACCAGCGGATGTGTCGCGACACTGCCGCCATAACGTTGCCAGGCAGTGGCGTAGGTCGAGGCGTCAACGGGCGACCAGCCACGTTCGCGCCAGCCTTGAAATCGGTTGAGCATCAGCCCCTCGTTGCCAGATCGGTAACTGGCGGCAGGCGCCAGAAGGTCTCGCGCACTGCACGGTCGGAGAAATGCTCATGCAGTCGCTCGAGCATCATCTGTGCACATTGACGACGCTGCGGCTCATCCATCGCGGCCAGGTGTTGCAGCCCTTGAGCCAGATGTTCCGCATCGCCGAGTGGAAACAGAATGCCCACCCCCTCCACCACTTCCTTCGCCCCGCCGCACGCGGTGGCCAGCAACGGTAAGCCGGCGGCCATGGCCTCCAGCAGCACCATGCCGAACGGCTCGTGATCGGAGCTCAGGGCAAATACATCGAAGGCGCGAAAGTAGTTGCGCGCATCAGGCACCTGACCGAGAAACAGCACTCGATCGGCAATCCCCAGCTCCCGCGCCAGCGCCTTGAGATCCTGCTCCAGACGACCGCTGCCGAGAATGGCCAGCTGACTGTTGTCCGGCAGGCCTGGCAGCGCCTGGGCAAACCCGCGCAGCAACGTGGCCTGATCCTTGTCCGGGTGCAGGCGGCCGACGTTGCCGACGATCCAGGCATGCGGCGACAGCCCGAGGATCTGCCGCGCTTCTTCGGAAGGTACCTGACGGGCTTGCAGTGCAGGCACATCGATGCGGTTGTACAACGTCTGGATTCGGCTTGCCGGCCATTTCGGCAGGCAGCGCCGCATGTCGTCGCGCACCGCATCCGACACTCCGAGCAGGCTCAGGCGCTTGCGGAAAATATGTGCGAAGAGCTTGCGCGTGCCACGCTGGTAATCGCCGAATGCGTGGTGCACACCAATCACTGGCAGCGATGTGCCGAGCAAGGCGATATAGATCGGCTTGAAGCGATGGGCGATGCAAAGACTGAAATTGCGTGAGGCGACGATCTTGCGCAGATCGCCGATAGCCCCCAGTTTCAGGCCCCGAATGGCCTTGGAACTGTACTCCATGAACAACACTTCATCGGAAGCGCACGCTGCGGCCACCTCGCTATCGGCGGCCCCGGTCAGAAACACCGTGGTCACCCGATAGCTGGTGCCGGCGAACAGGCTGGCGTACTGCCGTGCGCAGTCCAGGAACGGCCCGTCATAGCCGTGACAGAACTGCAGCACATGGCGTTCAGCCGAGCGAGTCATAAGCGTTCGCGCCCTCTTTGACCACCAGAATGTCTTCCATGATCAGATA
This sequence comes from Pseudomonas sp. RG1, assembly GCF_025910115.1. NCBI lineage: Bacteria > Pseudomonadati > Pseudomonadota > Gammaproteobacteria > Pseudomonadales > Pseudomonadaceae > Pseudomonas > Pseudomonas sp. RG1. The sequence goes on along the minus strand of NZ_JAPCIK010000002.1, from coordinate 400,675 downwards.
TTGCAGGTCAGAGCCGAAAAACATGTTCAGCGCGTCGGTCGGCGAGCAGATCATCGGCTCGCCACGGCGATTGAGCGAAGTGTTCAGCGACACGCCATTGCCGGTGAGGTTTTCCAGCGCCTTCATCATGTCGTAGTAGCGCGGATTGTATTCACGCTTGAGCACCTGGGCGCGGGAGGTGCCGTCTTCATGGACAACTTCCGGCACGCGGGTTTTCCATTCTTCGGCGACTTCGAAGGTGAAAGTCATGAACGGCGCCGGGTGATCGATCTTGATCATATGCGGCGCGACGGTGTCGAGCATCGACGGGCAGAAAGGCCTCCAGCGCTCGCGGAACTTGATCTGGTGGTTGATTCGATCAGCCACACCGGGAATGCTCGGGCACCCGATGATCGAACGACCACCCAATGCGCGCGGGCCGAATTCCATCCGGCCCTGGAACCAGGCCACCGGATTGCCCTCAACCATGATTTTGGCAATCTCTTGCGGCATGTTGTCGAGCTTGCGCCAGGTCGGCTTGTTCTCGTGACGGGCGCAGGCGGCAATCACGTCCTCGTTGCTGTACGACGGACCAAGGTAGACGTGTTCCATCTTCTCGACCGGCACGCCACGGGCGTGCGACACGTAAGCGGCAGCGCCGACCGCGGTGCCGGCATCGCCGGACGCAGGCTGTACGAACAGCTCCTTGATGTCGTCACGGGCGATGATTTTCTGATTCAGCTTGACGTTCAACGCACAGCCACCGGCGAAAGCCAGTTTGCCGGTTTCCTTGAGCACGTCGCCCAGGTAGTAGTCGATCATCTGCAACGCCAGCTTCTCGAACAGCGCTTGCATGCTCGCGGCGTAGTGGATGTACGGCTCGTCGGCGATGTCGCCTTCGCGCTTCGGACCCAGCCACTCGATCAGCTTCGGCGAGAAGTAGAAGCCTTTGCCCTTTTCTTTATAACGACGCAGGCCGATGACGTTGGCGTAGTCGGTATTGATCACCAGTTCGCCATTCTCGAACGAGGCCAGACGTGAGAAATCATATTTGCTGGCATCGCCGTACGGCGCCATGCCCATGACCTTGAACTCACCGTCGAGCATCTCGAAACCGAGGAATTCAGTGATCGCACCGTACAAACCACCGAGGGAATCCGGGTCGAAGAATTCCTTGATCTTGTGGATCTTGCCGTTTTCGCCGTAGCCGAAGAAGGTCGTGGCGTATTCACCCTTGCCGTCGATGCCGAGGATCGCGGTTTTCTCTTTGAAACCCGAGCAGTGATAGGCGCTGGAGGCGTGAGCCAAGTGATGTTCGACCGGCTCGATCTTGATTTTCTTCGGATCGAAGCCCAGTTGCTCGAGGCACCAGACGATCTTGTTGCGATAGCGCTTGTAGCGGCGGTTGCCCATCAGGATCGCATCAAGAGCGCGATCCGGGGCGTACCAGTAGCGCTTGGCGTAGTGCCAGCGGGCCTTGCCGAACAGGCTGATCGGGGCGAATGGAATTGCCACCACGTCAACGTCGGAAGGTTTGATACCGGCCTGCTCGAGGCAGAATTTCGCCGATTCGTAGGGCATGCGGTTCTTTGCATGTTTATCGCGTACGAAGCGCTCTTCCTCAGCCGCCGCGACCAGCTTGCCGTCGATGTACAAGGCTGCGGAAGGATCATGGCTAAGGGCGCCGGACAGGCCAAGAATCGTCAATGCCACAGGGGTCTAGCCTCTTTAGTCTGCATGCAGGCGCGAAGCGCCTTGAAAATTGATGTGCCCTCGCACAGGGCGAGCGGCAGCTAAAGGGCGGGATTATAGCGTAAAAGCGCCCGCAAGCCTCTAGCAGGAACAGGCAGTCGCCACGTTGACAGGGTTTGGACGTCGCAATAGACTCCAACTCAAATGGACTGGGGGATCCCGGTCGGCGCTAATGCCTCGGTGAGATCACCGGGGCTTTTCGCTTTTTGGAGGCGGGAAAATCTTCAAGCCCCAATTTTCGAAACCTTCTCCAGCGTTCATGCGCCCACCGCTGCAATAAAACTTGCGTTTGAGCACTTCGAAAGCGCGATTTTCCTGACCCGCCCTCAAAACACTCATACCAATGGGTCTCGCAACAAGATCAGCCAGCTGTAAGCCGGTGGAATTGACCTGCTTTGTGGCGAAGACTATTTCGAACGGCAGTTGCACGCCCATTCGATTGGCACCACCGCACATTCTGCGAAACTCTAGCTCCAACTCGTTATCTTCCCGCTTTCCTCGGCGTTCAAAAATCACATGTGTTGATGCGCGGTGCTGACCCTTCTCAGATAAAAAATCGTACAAAGTTTCAAGACAGAAGCCGAGCGCCAGATGATACGGATTCTCTAGAGAACCCTGCTTCTCGCAGAGTGGAGCCTTATCGATAACACAGCTGATCAAAACAAAATTGCTGGCCTCAATGATGCTGGTCAATTCGGCAAGAAACGCATGCTTGTGCGCCTTTGAGGTAAACAAACTAGAGAAAGCACCTTTTTCTTTTCTAATCTCAAGCTCATGCAGCCCGATCAGATCATGTCCCATGTGATTGAACTTGAACTTCTGAACGGCTGGGATGACCTTTTCGCAATAGTGGCGCTTATGAAACACACAAAAGGCGAGTACGAAAATCGGATAGTAAGGATCCAACCGCTGCATTCCGTGATCACCGCTTTCATCAACATAAATGTATCTCGCGTCGGCGTGCTGAGGCTCTACGCCTTCAAGAACCTCGCGCACCTGGCCCCGATTTTCAAAACGAGAAAACTGCACAACGTCACCCGCGATTGGGACGCCAATAGATACTGAGATTGCCATCCTCGATTTGCCGGTAAATCGTATAGGGCAAGGAAACGGTATCGAACACGGCGGATAGAGGAAGATCAAGCAACACAAAGGGCGCCAGCATTCCCGTAGGATCAGGCGGCGCATTCAGCGTGCAAAAATCGAAGGCCAGGCCACTGTAGATGCGCGGAATCGATTGGCAGTAGGTCTTCTTTTTGCGCAGGTCACGGGCAGCATCGGCGTCGCCCTGTAAAACGGTCGAGACACTGCCACAGCCTGAGAGCGCCACAGAAATTACGCCCAGCATCAGAATTTTTTTCATGCTCAAGATTCGCCCTCCGAGATCGTCAGGCAAATTAGCATCGAGCCCGAGCAGGGCACAGTTCATGGCTTCTGGAGAAGTTGTAGGACAGATCGCTGTATTTTGTCCGTTACTGCCCACAGACTCCGTTTCGCAGTGGACCGGGTCCTTTGCAAGAACGAGTCTGCTTGTGAGAAGGAATCACCCTGCGCTTGAGACTTCTTTCGGCAACCGCTGATCAATGACTTGGTACAACGCGCTGCTTTCAGGCCAGTTGCGCATGAACCGCGCGCGATCGCGGGCGTAGGCCGGGGCGAAACTGCCAACCGAGGCGTGCTGACACATCGAGTCGAGGTCGATCAGCGCCCAGCGATCCGTCTGCCAGAACAGGTTGTGGCCTTTGAAGTCGCCATGACTGATGCGCTCGGCGATCAATCGGGCAAACAGTTGATCAAGCGCCAGCAACTCGGCTTCCGGCGCCTGGCCGCTCTCAACGTAGGGTGCAAAGCGCTCGATGATGTCTGGTCCCGGCAGGAATTCGGTCACCAGATAGGCACTGCGACGCAGCCAAAGGAAACGCTTTTCCAGTACCGCCAGCGGTTTCGGCGTGGCGATGCCAAGGAACGCCAGGCGATTGCCCTCACGCCAGGAATGCCAGGCCCGACTCGGGCGCCAGAAGCGTTTGAGCCAATGGGCAAAATTCTTGATGTTGTAGCGCTTGATAACCAGAGCCCGCCCGGCTATCTCGACTTTGCCGACGCTGGCCGCGCCGCCGGTCTTGTACAGGTGCCCCTGATCAAGCAAGGCGTCAGCCTGCTCAAGCACCGGCAGCATGGCCGCTTCTTCTTCACGGCGAACGGCGCGCAGGGCAAATGCGCCGCGCTGCACGGCGAACAACGTGCAGTCGCGGCCAACCTTGATCAGGTAATCCCTGAGTCGCCAGTTGCGCACCTTGTCGATCTGTTTTTGCAACGCCTCCAGCGGCAACGCATGTTCGCTGTTGCTCAACAGGTAATAGACCAGCAACTCTTCGGTGAACGGCTCGAGTGACTTCGGTAGCTGGGCGAAAAACACCCCGAGGTTTTCCAGCACTTTTTGTCGGGACAGTGGCTGCCCCGCCGCTTCCGCACGAACGCCGGCGCCATCGATCAGGTACAACTGACCGCCGTGACGCAGCAGATTGTCCAGGTGCAGATCTTCCTGCCAGAGTCCTTTGCCATGCATCCGACCGATAGCATCCAGTGCTTCGGCCAGAACAGCGGTCTGCTCATCGGCCAGCGCCGGCAGAGACTCGACCTCGGCCCAGGCATCACCGAGGCTCTCGGAACCCTTGAGAAATTCGAACAGCAGCCAGCCACCCTCGCCGTCCTTCAGCCCATCGGCCAATAACAGCGGCGTGGTCATGCCCTGCGCAGCGAGCAAGCGCACGCCTTGCAGCTCACGCTGAAAATGCCGCGCAGCTTTGCTGCCGACCAATAACTTGGCCAGCACCGGCCGACCGCGCCAGACACCTGCGCCAACGTAACGCTGCCCGGGCAACACCCGCAGCAAGCTCAGCAACTGTAAATCCGCCGCACCGGCGGCGTCCGCCAGGGTAACGGTCAATGGCAGTGTGGGTGCGCGCCCGGAGCGGGCCAGCTCGGACAATTGCATCAGCGGGTCTCCTTGTGGCTGCGCCGCGCTGTCAGTCGGGTCAGCCAGCTGTCGAGCAACGAGCTGTCAGTCGGCTGGTCGAGATAAGCCGCAAGCAATTGGCGCAAGTCGGCCTCGCTCCACTGCGGCGCTCGGCGTTGCAACGGCTCCAGATCCTTGACCCGATCACGCATGCCGAACAGCAACGGCCGGGTTTTCTCCAGATCGATCAGTTGCGCCTCATAGCCGTCGCCGGTGGCGCGCAGGAAAATATGTTTGGGATAGAAACAGCCATGCACCTGACGCGCACCGTGCAGCCGCCGCGCCAACAGCCCGCAAGCGGTGAGAACGGCCGAATGCTGCGCGGCACTGAGCTGCGTCCAGCGCGCCAGCAACGAATCCAGGTCGCTCCAGCCATCCAGGGCGCGGGTGAGCAGAATGGCGCGCACTTCCCCAGCGACCTTGCGCTCACCGAAAAATGCCGCCTGCAATGCCGGTATGCCCAACTTGCGGTAACGGCTGATGTTGCGAAATTCGCGGGCAAAGCTCGGTTCGCCAAACGGCGCCTGCAAGGTCCGCGTCAGGTAATTGCTCTGTCGCTTGAGGTAATAGCCCTGGCCTTCAAGATCCAGGCGGAACACGCTGCTCCAGCCGCCACCGGCAGTGTTGGGCTCATCCACAGCTTCAAGCTGTTTTGCCCACAGTGCGTCGAAATTGCCGAGACCGTGGCGCTCCAGCAGTGCGCGGTCCTGTTCGGCAAGAAAATCAGTCATTCGCGCCCCTCAAAAAATCTCACCACGTGGCGAATCCGTTTCTTGTCGGCGACATCGAGCCGATCACACTGGCGATACTGCTTGTAGAAGCGCAGGCGCTGGGTGTTGGACAGGTGATATTTGGCCAGCTTGTCGAGACAGGCGAGGTCCTTGGTGATCCGGTACTTGAGCCAGAAGCCGCGCCAGAATTCGCCGTTGGGGCAGTCGATGAGGAAGATGCGCGCCTGATCGTCGATCAGCAGGTTGCGCCATTTCAAATCGTTATGCGTAAACCGATGGTCGTGCATGGTCCGGGTGTAACCGGCCAATTGCTGGCTGACACCGTCGACCCAGGCGCGATCCTTGAGCCGGGGATCCTTGCGCTCGGCCAGCGCCGAGAGGTCTTCGGTATTGGGCAGCTCACGGGTGATCATCGCACCCCGATCGTAGGCCGCGCCGCGCCGCTCCAGGCCCCAGGCCACCACCTCGGCAGTGGGGATGCCCCACTTGGCGAAGCGCTTGAGGTTCTGCCATTCCATTTTTACCCGCGGCTTGCCGAGGTAACGGCGCAGGCCCTTACCGGCGCCGACGTAGCGTTTGACGTAGTAATTGACCCCTTCGCGCTGCACCCGAACGACTTCCGACAGCGGATCGCGGGTCAGGCGTTCGCCCTGTAACGCAAACACCGCTTCGAGGCTGCCGAAATCTTCCGCGAGTTCGCCGTACTGCGGCTCCAGTGTCCAGCCCGCCATCAGAGCGCATCCCCGTAACGCTGTTTGCGCGCGTAGAGCTTGTCGGCCTTGCCTTGCAGCCAGCTCAGCAGTGGCGCCTCTTCTGCCAGAATCTGCCGCAGCGGTTGCTGGAAGTAGCCCTTGAGGAAACGCAGTTTGTCGCGGCGGGTAAGGCCGATGTCCAACGCCGAGAAGTACAGCGCCGCCAGATCCTTGTTGCGCCAGCGCTGAGTGATTTTCGCGCGGGTTTGGGCACGGTGCAGATCGATCACCGAGAGTTTGAAATCCTGCGGTGTGACCGGTTTGTCGGTGTGCAGCAGAAAATGGCAGATGTAGCAGTCGCGGTGATTGACCCCGGCGCGGTGCATCATCCCGGTCATCCGCGCGACTTCGGCAATCAATGCGCGCTTGAGTGTTGGCTCCGGCGGCTGCTTGACCCAGTCAATGCTGAAGTCTTCGAGGCTGATGGTCGGCGCCAGCTCTTCGGTGACGATGAACGAATGCTGATCCGCCGGGTTGCCACCCTTCTCGCCGTAGGCGACGGCGGTCATGGTCGGCACGCCGACTTCCTGAAGGCGCTGGATGGCCTTCCACTCTTGCCCGGCGCCGAGCACAGGCAGCTTGGCGGTCAGCAGATTCTTGAAGATTTCGCCCCAACCGATGCCACGGTGGATCTTGACGAAAAAACCATGGCCGTCGACTTCCGTGCGCAATGTCCGGCGCGCTTCCAGCTCGCGGTATACCTCGCCCTGCAAGCCTTCGACTGCGGCGAACGGGTCGCGTCCGGCCCAAAGGCTTTTGAACGGTTCAGCCAGCATCAACTTCATTAAGCGTGCTCCGCCAGAATCACATCCGCCGCGTGCTGCGGCATGCTGTAGAGGTCGGCCGTCTCGGCGAAGGCCAGACCGTTACGGCTCCAGGCCGCCCGTGCAGCGTCGTTGCTCAACATCTCGGTCAGGTATTGCGTCAGCTGCGCCTGCTCGAACGGCTCGTCGAGCACGCGCCCGGCATCGGCCTCGGCAATGTAATGGGCGTAACCGCAGACCGCGCTGACCAACACCGGCAAACCGGCCACCAGCGCTTCAAGCAGCACGGTGCCAGTGTTTTCGTTGTAGGCCGGGTGAATCAACAGGTCGGCGCCGAGCAGGAAACGCGGGATATCGCTGCGCCCTTTGAGGAAGGTCACATTATCGCCCAGGCCCAGCGTCGCACTCTGCATCTGGAACAATTTGGGGTCATCCTGGCCGATTACAAACAGCCGGGTGCGTTTGCGCAATTCGGCGGGCAGTGCGGCCAGTGCCTTAAGGCTGCGATCGACGCCCTTGGTCTTGAAGCCGGAGCCGATCTGCACCAGCAGCAACTCGTCGTCCTTGAGATTGAATTCAGCGCGGAAACCGGTGCGAATCTCGTCGGCATTCGCTGGCCGCCGACGATCCTGGGCAATGCCCGGCGGCAGCAAGTGGAAGCGCTCGAGCGGCGTGTCGTAATACTTGATGAACAGCGGTTGCTGCACTTCGGAAATCATCAGCACTTCGGTCTTCGCGTCCTTGGCGAACACCGCGCGCTCGTACTCAGCGAAGTGGCGATAACGACCCCAGCGGCGATACAGCGAGTTGCGCAGGTTCTGCGCCTTGTCTTCAAAGCAGCCGTCGGCGGCGTAGTAGACGTCCAGGCCCGGCATTTTGTTGAAGCCGATCAGGCGATCGACCGGACGCTTGGCCAGATCCGCGGCCATCCACGCGCTGAGCTTTTCATTGCGACGGTGATTGAAGAACGCCTTGACGGGCGCCACCAGCACCTCGAAACCCGGCGGCACGTCGCCTTCCCAGATCAGCGTGTAGACGCGAATCTGATGGCCGCGTTTCTGGCATTCGAGGGCGATGCGCATGAAGTCGCGCTGCAAGCCACCGAACGGGAAATATTTGTACAGGACAAATGCCAATTGCATCAGCGCAGCTCCTTAGCCATTAACAACGTGCTCAGTCGGCTGGCGACACGCTCGGGGTTCACACGCGTGAAGCACAAAGGCTGCTCGCGTTTCAGGTCAAACTGACGGGCATCCTGCTCGGTCGGTTGGTAGGTGCATTTTTTCTGCATGCAGGGCGCGCACGGGAAGTCGCTGGCCAGATGAATCTGCAGCTTGCCGTAAGCGCCGGTCAGGCCCGGGTTGGTCGGGCCGAACAACGAGATGGTCGGCACATCCAGCGCAGCGGCCAGATGGCCGAGCCCGGTATCCACCGCCACGCAAGCCTGCGCGCCGGCGAGCACTTTGCCAACGCCAGCCAGATTGAGTTTCGGCAGCACCTCAGCGTGCTTGAAGCCGGCGGCGATGCGTTCGGCGCGGGCCTTTTCCTGTGGGCTGCCCCACGGCAGCTTCACGCCAACGCCGAGGTAGCCGACCCGCTCGGTCAGCTCGCGCCAGTAGAGTTCCGGCCAGTGCTTGGTGTCCCAAGTGGTGCCATGCAGGAACACCACGTAAGCGTTCTTGCGTGGCAACTCGACCAGTCGCTCGACGTTGAGGCCGTAATCGCCGAGGCCTTTGGGCAAGTCGTAACCCAGAGCGATGGCGAATAACTGGCGTACGCGCTCGACGGCGTGCTGACCACGGGCGACGGCGAGTTTGCGATCGTAGAAGCGCGCAGCCATCGGCTCGCGGGCCGAGGTTTTATCGAGGCCGGCCACCGGGGCTTTGACGTAGCGGGTCAGCCAGGCACTTTTCAGCAGGCCTTGAGCGTCGATCACCAGATCGTATTTATTGGCGCGCACGCTTTGCTTGAAGCGTTTCCACTCGCCGCTGGTGATGGTTTTCCACAAATTCTTGCGCCAGCGGCGGATCGCCACCGGAATCACTTTATCGACCGCCGGGTGCCAGCTCGGAATCTCGGCGAAGCCCTCTTCCACCACCCAGTCGAACTTGATGCCCGGGATCGCCCGTGCGGCGTCGGTCAGCGCTGGCAACGCGTGAATCACGTCGCCCAGCGATGAAGTCTTGATCAGCAATACCCGCAAGTTAATGAACCTCGACCACGGAGCCCTGCAACTTCTGCAAGGCATCGTTGACCGCGTCCGGCATCAGCTGGCGCAGGCAGTTGTAATGGCCGAACCGGCAAGTTCGATCGAAGCACGGGCTGCATTCGATGCCCAGGCGCACGATTTCGACCTGCTCGGCCAGCGGCGGGGTGAAGCCCGGCGAGGTCGAGCCGTACACCGCGACCAGCGGACGATTCAATGCCGCAGCGACGTGCATCAGGCCGGAGTCATTGGACACAACGGAATCGGCGCAGGACAGTAGGTCAATGGCCTCGGCCAAAGAAGTGCCGCCGCTGAGGTTGACCGATTCTTCGCGCAGGCCCGGGATCAACCGGGCGCGGATGTCTTCGCCGACCGCGTGATCGTTTTTCGAGCCGAACAGCCAGACCTGCCAGCCTTCGCGGATGCGCGCTTCGGCGACCTTGGCGTAGTGCTCGGACGGCCAGCGCTTGGATTCGCCGAACTCGGCGCCGGGGCACAAAGCCAGGACCGGGCGATCGAGAGTCAGGCCGAATTTGGCCAGTGCCGCTTCGCGGGTCACCGGGTCGATTTGCAGACTCGGGCGCGGGTACGGCTTCGGCAGCTCGTCGTTCGCTTCATAGGCCAGCGCCATGAAACGCTCGATCATCAGCGGGTAGCGTTCTTTGTCGAGGGTACGCACGTCGTTGAGCAGGCCATAGCGGAACTCGCCGCGCCAGCCAGTGCGTTTCGGAATGCCGGCAAAAAACGGCACCAGTGCCGATTTCAGCGAGTTGGGCAGCAGGATCGCCTGATCGTACTGACCGCGCAGAGATTTGCCGATGCGCCGGCGCGTCGCCAGTTCCAGCGCGCCGTGGCCGAGCGGGAAGCTCAAGGCCTTGCGCACTTCGGGCATGCGCTCGAGGATTGGCCGGCTCCATTCAGGCGCCAGCACGTCGATTGCGCATTGCGGGTGGCGCTGTTTGAGACACTGAAACAGTGTCTGCGCCATCACCATGTCACCGACCCAACTGGGCCCAACGATCAGAATATTCATGTGGTTTCCAAAAACGAACCGGGGAGGCATTTACGCCTCCCCGCCTCGATAATTCTACAAACACTGTAGATCTACTGTGGGAGCGGGCTTGCCCGCGATGGGGTCTTCACATTCAACATTATTGTCGTCTGATACTCCGCTATCGCTGGCAAGCCAGCTCCCACAGGGTTTTGCATCTGTTTCAACATCTGCATTTCAGCGCAGATCACTGTGGGAGCGAGCTTGCTCGCGAAGGGGCCATCACATCCGACATCGGTGTCGTCTGACACTCCGCCTTCGCGAGCAAGCTCGCTCCCACAGGGTATTGGGTGCTGCATAAACCGCTTTCAGCTTAGCCCCATCTCTTTCCATATCCGCAAAACCTGCCGGCGTTCGTCGGCAAACTGGTCGCCCGGTATCACCCCGGCGTCCTTCTGCAAGGCCTGCCGGTGGGCGGCGGAGCGATAGGCCTTGTAGGCCTCGCGCAACAGACTGGCATCTTCGGCGGGCATCAGCCGTTCGTGTTCCAGCTCTTCCAGAATGCGGATGTTATCGGTCCAGCGCAGCAGCGGTGGATGGCTGTGCGACCACGCCAGGGCCGCGTATTGCACCATAAATTCAATATCGACGATACCTCCGGCGTCCTGCTTGAGGTCAAACGGCACGCCCGCGTCGAACGCATTCGCCGCCGTGCCGGCCGCAGTGCTGCGGGTGCCGAGGTTGTCGCGCATCTTCGCGCGCATCTCGCTGACTTCCTGTTGCAGTTTGGCCAGATCCCTAGGTTTGCCCAATACCTGCGCGCGTACTTTCTCGAAGGCCTGGCCAACATCCTGACTGCCCACCAGCACCCGCGCGCGCACCAAGGCTTGATGCTCCCACGTCCATGCTTCGTTTTCCTGATAGCGCGCGAACGCGCCGAGGGAACTCACCAGCAACCCGGAAGCACCGGAGGGACGCAGGCGCATATCCACTTCATACAGCTGGCCGGAGTTGGTCTGCGCTGTGAGCAAATGAATGATCCGCTGCCCCAAACGCGTGAAGAACTGCGCGCCGTCGATGGATTTCGGCCCGTCGGTTTCCGCCTGCGGATCGCCGTCATGGATGAACACCAGATCCAGATCGGAACCATGCCCCAATTCGATACCGCCGACTTTGCCATAACCGACAATGATGAAGCCGGGATCGCACAGCGTGCCGTCGGTGCGCAGCGGCGTGCCGTACTTGGCCACGGTCTGCCGCCAGGCCAGGGCCAGCACCTGTTCGAGAATCGCTTCGGCCAGCCAGGTCAGGTAATCGCTGACTTTCATCAGCGGCAGGCTGCCTGCAATTTCCGAAGCGGCGACGCGCAAGCGGTGCGCCAGTTTGAAATGGCGCAGGGCTTCCATTTGCTGCTCGAGGTCGTCTTCGGGAATTCGCGTCAGGCGTTCGCGCAACTCGGCCGCCAGTTCCGGCGCCAGCGGCGGCTTGAACAGCCGACCTTCGTTGAGCAACTCGTCGAGCAGCAACGGGAAGCGCGTGATCTGCTCGGCAATCCACGGGCTCGCCGCACACAAGGTCAGCAGGCGGCGCAGCGCGCCCGGGTTTTCCGTGAGCAAAACCAGATACGCCGAGCGCCGCGCCACCGCTTCCACCAGCGGCAGCACGCGCTCGAGTACCAGATCGGGATTGTCATGCTCCACTGCTTGCGCAAGCAGTCGTGGAATAAAGGCATCGAGACGCTCGCGTCCCAGCCGCTGCATCGCGCGCAATTGCGGACTGCCACGCAAACCGGCCAGCGCTTTCAGGGCTTTGCCGGCATCGACGAAACCGCCCTCCTGCAACTGCCGGCACGCGGCCTCCTCGTCCTGTTCTTCCTCCCATAGCGGCAGCCATTCGCCACCGACCACCACTTCGCTTTCGCTGCCCTCTTCCTCATCGGGATCGGCGATCACCTGGGCGAAATGCCAGGCCACCCGCCCGCGCCAGTACATCAATTGTTCATGGAACGCCGACCAATCGGCGAAGCCCAGCATGAAGGCGATCCGCGCCTGATCCTGAGCGCTGTCCGGCAGCATCTGCGTCTGACGGTCGGCAATCGCTTGAATGGCATGTTCGGTGTAACGCAGAAACTCGTACCCTTCGCGCAATTCACTGACCACCGCCGGCGGCAGATAGCCCTGCCCTTCCAGCGTGCTCAGCACCTTTAATAGAGGACGCTGTTGCAGGCTCAGGTCGCGGCCACCGTGGATCAATTGAAAGGCCTGAGCGATGAACTCGACTTCACGAATGCCGCCGGAGCCGAGCTTGATGTTGTCGGCCATGCCCTTGCGCCGCACTTCCTGCTGGATCAACTGCTTCATGGTGCGCAGCGCTTCGATCGCCGAGAAGTCCAGATAGCGCCGATAAACGAACGGCCGCAGCATGTCGAGCAACTGCGCGCCGGCAACCTGATCGCCAGCCACCACGCGCGCCTTGATCATCGCGTAGCGTTCCCAGTCGCGGCCCTGATCCTGGTAATACTGCTCCAGCGCGTTGAAGCTGAGCACCAACGCACCAGACGATCCGTATGGACGCAGGCGCATGTCGACGCGGAAGACGAAGCCGTCGACCGTCATCGGATCCAGCGCCTTGATCAGACGCTGGCCGAGGCGGATGAAGAATTCCTGATTGTCCAGCGAGCGTTTCACGCCGACGGTTTCGCCGCCTTCGGGGTAGGCGAAGATCAGGTCGATGTCGGAAGACAGATTCAGCTCGACCGCGCCGAGTTTGCCCATGCCGAGGATGACCATCTGCTGCGGCTCACCACTGCGCCGGCCGGTCGGCGTGCCGAATTGCTCGCAATGGCGGCTGTACAGCCATTGATAAGCCTGATCGATGGTGGCGTCGGCCATGTCCGAGAGGTCGCGGCAGGTCTGCACCAGATCGGCCTGACGGGTCAGGTCGCGCCAGATGATCCGCACCTGATGGCGTGCGCGTTGGCGGCGCAAGGCGCGGCCGAGTTCGTCTTCGCTCTGCGCGCTGTTCACAGCGGCGGCAATCTGTGCGCACAGCTCGCCGGGCGCAAACGCTCGATCAAGTTCGCCGGACGCGACCAGCGACAACAACATCAAAGGGTCACGAATGCTCTGTTCAATGACAAATTCGCTGGCGGCGCTGACGCGGGCGAATTGCGCCCAGCGCTCCGGCGTCCAGTTCGACAGGCCGTGATCGTCTTCAAGGGCGGCGACGGACGTACGGAACGACTGCTCGGATCGGCTGACCAACGGCAGGAGAATGGCGGGCAGTTCGGCAAGCACGGGCAGGGTCATGGTCTATCCTTGATCGGCGTATTGAGGGCCGCTTGTAGTGAATGATGAAAACCCGCTACGTGAAGGACTGTCGAACAAAAGTTAGAAATAGCTGAAATTTCTTCTTCTTTGGCATCCAGCATCAAACTTTCACCTTATTCGGATGGAAATCGACCCGCCTTAACGATTATTCTCACAACGCAGTCGGAGGCCACAAGCCTTTCATCTGTAGTTTTACTACTCGTCTATACATTCGAAAGGCTGAAATGCCGGAAGATTTGTAGTAAAACTACACGCCGCCGGAACAACCTGTCGGCAATCCAAGAATTTTAAATCGTCTGCCCACAAGGCCAGTCGCAAACTCAGGCAACCGATTCTGGAAGCCTTTCCGCCCTGGAGCAAGCCATGCAAGACCTCGATCCCGTCGAAACCCAGGAATGGCTGGACGCCCTGGAATCGGTTCTCGACAAAGAAGGCGAAGACCGTGCTCACTATCTGATGACCCGTATGGGCGAACTCGCGACCCGCAGCGGCTCGCAGCTCCCTTACGCGATCACCACGCCTTACCGCAACACGATCCCCGTTACCCACGAAGCACGCATGCCTGGCGACCTGTTCATGGAACGCCGCATTCGCTCGCTGGTACGCTGGAACGCGATGGCCATGGTAATGCGCACGAACCTGCGAGATTCGGACCTGGGTGGTCATATCTCCAGCTTCGCTTCCAGTGCGACCCTGTATGACATCGGCTTCAACTATTTCTTCCAGGCCCCGACCGACGAACACGGCGGCGACCTGATCTACTTCCAGGGCCACACCTCGCCAGGCGTTTACGCCCGCGCATTCATGGAAGGCCGCATCACCGAAGACCAGATGAACAACTTCCGTCAGGAAGTCGATGGTCAAGGCCTGTCGTCCTATCCGCACCCTTGGCTGATGCCTGACTTCTGGCAGTTCCCGACCGTATCGATGGGTCTGGGTCCGATCCAGGCGATCTACCAGGCGCGCTTCATGAAGTACCTGGAGCACCGCGGTTTCATCCAGCCGGGCAAACAGAAAGTCTGGTGCTTCCTGGGCGACGGCGAGTGCGACGAGCCGGAATCCCTGGGCGCGATCTCTCTGGCCGGCCGCGAGAAGCTGGACAACCTGATCTTCGTCATCAACTGCAACCTGCAGCGCCTCGACGGCCCGGTTCGCGGCAACGGCAAGATCATCCAGGAACTCGAAGGCGTGTTCCGCGGCGCTCAGTGGAACGTGACCAAAGTCATCTGGGGCCGTTTCTGGGACCCGCTGCTGGCCAAAGACGTCGACGGTATCCTGCAACGTCGCATGGACGAAGTCATCGACGGCGAGTACCAGAACTACAAAGCCAAAGACGGCGCGTTCGTTCGCGAGCATTTCTTCAACACGCCTGAACTCAAGGCAATGGTTGCCGATCTGTCCGACGACGAGATCTGGAAACTCAACCGTGGCGGCCACGACCCGTACAAGGTCTACGCGGCGTACCACGAAGCGGTCAACCACAAGGAACAACCGACCGTCATCCTCGCCAAGACCATCAAGGGTTATGGCACCGGTGCCGGCGAAGCGAAAAACACTGCGCACAACACCAAGAAAGTCGACGTCGACAGCCTGAAGCTGTTCCGCGACCGCTTCGACATCCCGGTCAAGGACGAAGAGCTGGAGAACCTGCCGTTCTTCAAGCCGGAGCCAAACAGCGCCGAAGCGCGTTATCTGGCCGAGCGCCGTGCCGCACTGGGCGGTTTCGTGCCGCAGCGCCGCGCGCAGAGCTTCAGCGTACCGACTCCGGATCTGGACACCCTCAAAGCCATCCTCGATGGCTCGGGCGACCGTGAAATTTCCACCACCATGGCTTTCGTGCGGATCCTCGCGCAACTGGTCAAGGACAAGGAAATCGGCCCGCGCATCGTCCCGATCATCCCGGACGAAGCCCGTACCTTCGGCATGGAAGGCATGTTCCGTCAGCTGGGTATCTACTCCTCCGTCGGCCAGCTCTACGAGCCAGTCGATAAAGACCAGGTGATGTTCTACAAGGAAGACCAGAAAGGTCAGATCCTTGAAGAAGGCATCAACGAAGCAGGCGCCATGAGCTCGTTCATCGCTGCCGGTACTTCGTACTCCAGCCACAACCAGCCGATGCTGCCGTTCTACATCTTCTACTCGATGTTCGGTTTCCAGCGTATCGGCGACCTGGCCTGGGCCGCTGGCGACAGCCGTACCCGTGGCTTCCTGATCGGCGGCACCGCCGGCCGTACCACCCTGAACGGTGAAGGTCTGCAGCACGAAGACGGTCACAGCCACCTGCTGGCCGCGACCATCCCGAACTGCCGCACCTACGATCCGACCTACGGCTACGAGCTGGCGGTGATCATTCAGGACGGCATGAAGAAGATGACCGAAGAGCAACAGGACATCTTCTACTACATCACCGTGATGAACGAGTCGTACCAGCAGCCAGCCATGCCGGCCGGTGCCGAAGAAGGCATCAAGAAAGGCATGTACCTGCTCGAGGAAGACACTCGCGATGCGGCGCACCACGTTCAGCTGATGGGCTCCGGCACCATCCTGCGTGAAGTGCGTGAAGCGGCGAAGATCCTGCGTGAAGAGTTCAACATCGGCGCTGACGTGTGGAGCGTTACCAGCTTCAACGAACTGCGTCGCGACGGCCTCGCCGTAGAGCGCAGCAACCGTCTCAAGCCTGGCCAGAAGCCTAAGCTGAGCTACGTCGAAGAGTGCCTGAACGGCCGTAAAGGTCCGGTCATTGCTTCTACCGACTACATGAAGCTGTTCGCCGAGCAGATCCGTCAGTGGGTACCGTCCAAGGAATTCAAAGTCCTGGGCACCGACGGTTTCGGCCGCAGCGACAGCCGCAAGAAACTGCGTCATTTCTTCGAAGTCGACCGTCATTTCGTGGTGTTGGCAGCCCTGGAAGCACTGGCTGACCGTGGTGATATCGAACCTAAGGTTGTGGCCGAAGCCATCGCCAAGTTCGGCATCGACCCGGAAAAACGCAACCCACTGGACTGCTGAGGAGACATTTTGTGAGCGAACTCATTCGCGTACCTGACATCGGCAGCGGTGAAGGTGAAGTAATTGAACTGTTTGTGAAGGTCGGCGACCGCATCGAAGCCGACCAGAGCATCCTGACCCTGGAATCGGACAAGGCCAGCATGGAAGTGCCGGCCCCGAAAGCCGGCGTCATCAAGAGCCTGAAAGTGAAGCTGGGCGACCGTCTGAAAGAAGGCGACGAACTGCTCGAGCTGGAAGTCGAGGGCGCCGCTGAAGCGGCCCCTGCACCTGCCGCCGCACCTGCTGCGAAAGCCGAAGAGAAACCGGCTGCGGCACCAGCTGCTGCCGCGCCTGCCGCTGCTCCTGCTGCCGCTTCGGTACAGCAAGTGCACGTGCCGGACATCGGTTCGTCGGGCAAGGCGCAGATCATCGAAATCCAGGTCAAGGTCGGCGACAGCGTCGAAGCTGATCAGTCGTTGATCACTCTGGAATCCGACAAGGCGAGCATGGAAATCCCGTCGCCTGCCGCTGGCGTGGTCAAGGCCATCAGCGTCAAGCTCAACGACGAAGTCGGCACTGGCGATCTGATTCTGGATCTGGAAGTGGCGGGTGCTGCGGCCCCGGCTGCCGCCGCTCCGGCTCAGGCTGCTGCGCCTGCTGCCGCTGCGCCAGCCCCGGCTGCTGCTCCGGCTGCACCGGTTGCCGACAGCGTTCAGGACATCCACGTTCCGGACATCGGTTCGGCTGGCAAAGCCAAGATCATCGAAGTGCTGGTCAAGGCCGGCGATACCGTCGAAGCCGACCAGTCGCTGATCACCCTGGAATCCGACAAGGCGAGCATGGAAATTCCATCGCCTGCCGCTGGCGTGGTCGAAAGCGTTTCGATCAAGCTGGATGACGAAGTCGGCACCGGCGACCTGATCCTCAAGCTCAAAGTCAAAGGCGCGGCCCCGGCTGCTGCCCCGGCTGCGGCGGCTGCACCGAGCGCTCCGGCACCTGCTGCTCCGGCTGCCGCTGCACCTGCTGCCACCGCTCCAGCCGCCGCACCGGCTGCTACACCAGCGAAACCGGGCGCCAAAGTTCACGCCGGCCCTGCCGTGCGTCAACTGGCTCGTGAGTTCGGCGTCGAGCTGAGCGCCGTTGGCGCCAGCGGTCCGCACGGTCGCATCCTCAAGGAAGACGTGCAGGTTTACGTCAAGGCGATGATGCAGAAGGCCAAGGAAGCCCCGGCCGCTGCTGGCGGCGCTACCGGTGGCGCAGGCATCCCGCCGATCCCGGTGGTCGATTTCAGCCGTTTCGGCGAAATCGAAGAAGTGCCGATGACCCGCCTGATGCAGGTCGGCGCTGCCAACCTGCACCGCAGCTGGCTGAACGTGCCACACGTCACGCAATTCGACTCGGCGGACATCACCGAGCTGGAAGCCTTCCGTGTTGCGCAAAAAGCCGTGGCCGAGAAGGCTGGCGTCAAGCTGACCATCCTGCCGCTGCTGCTCAAGACCTGCGCGCACCTGCTCAAGGAACTGCCGGACTTCAACAGTTCGCTGGCACCAAGCGGCAAGGCGATCATCCGCAAGAAATACGTGAACATCGGCTTCGCCGTCGACACTCCGGATGGCCTGCTGGTGCCGGTGATCAAGAACGTCGATCAGAAGAGCCTGCTGCAACTGGCTGCTGAAGCGGCTTCGCTGGCTGAAAAAGCCCGCACCAAGAAGCTGTCCTCGGACGAGATGCAGGGCGCCTGCTTCACCATTTCCAGCCTCGGCCACATTGGCGGCACCGGCTTCACGCCGATCGTCAACGCGCCGGAAGTGGCGATCCTCGGTGTTTCCAAGGCAACCATCCAGCCAGTCTGGGACGGCAAAGCCTTCCAGCCGAAGCTGATGCTGCCACTGTCGCTGTCCTACGATCACCGCGTGATCAACGGCGCTGCAGCTGCACGCTTCACTCAGCGTCTGGGCAGCCTGTTGGGCGACATCCGCACCATCCTGCTGTAACCCAAACGGCCCTCCGGCGACGGAGGGCCGCTTGCTGCACCCTTTCGAGCGCCACACGCTCGTACCTCAACCCCGTCAATTGACGGGGCTTTTTTTTGCCTGAAATAAACCGGATCGCGCCTCTTTCCTACAACCTGCGCTGACATCGGCCACAGGTCTGGTCCACTTAACGCCAATATTTTCTGCCGCCGGCCAACTAACCTCTGCTCAGGAAAGTTGCTTCAATGCGCTCCGCTTATTTAATTCATCTTATTAAAATCTCGAACGGAATCGATCATGTTCAAACCGACTATCGGCCCCATCGTGGGCCACGCCACAACTAACGAAGTGCGCATTTTCATGCGCGGCGAACAACAGGACAAAAAACGCGTATTTGCAGGAGTTCGCGCCCGCAAGGCCGGAACGGAAAAATGGTCGAACAGCGTATTTGCACTTTTGAACCCGGCCAATGACATGTCGGGTGTACTGGTATTACAGCGGCTGGACGCCGATTGTGAATACGAATATCAAGCCGGCTGGCTAAGCCCGATGAATCCGGTACACACCATCGACACAGTGGTGGAGTTTCCACTGCAATGGCCGCGACAGCTCTACCGCTTTCGTACCCGCACCGCGCAAGCCAGCCAGCCCCGGGGCTTTATCGTCGGATCTTGCCGTTATCTGCGGATCACCGCGGGGATTGCTTCGTTGCCGCAACTGGGCGATCGCATCTTTGGCTCGATCAATCAACTTGTCGAGAGCAGTCATCTACCCGTCAGCGCGGTGATCATGACCGGCGATCAAGTGTATGTAGATGATTTGAATATCATTGCTCCGGATCGCGAAGCCAAAGACATTCTGAAGAAGTATCGAACGGCATTCTCGCAACCGAACATTCGACGATTGATGTCCAATACATCGACTTACATGATGCTCGACGATCATGAAATAGAAGATAACTGGCCCGCCAATGCAAAAGATGCGGACAAGGACTTGTATCGCAACGCCATGGCTGCTTATGAACTTTATCAAGCCAGCCACAGTCCGGTTTACGCATATAACAGCGAGGGCCAGATAGACCGGAATACCTTGAAGCATTATTGGTATCAGTTCGGCGACAGCGATATCGCCTGGTTCGTCACCGACAGTCGCACCCGACGTAACTTGTCGAAGGATGACCGGCGCATTCTCGACATCGAGCAAGAACAGGCCCTGCTGCAATGGCTGATCCATAGCCCGGCACGGGTGAAGTTCGTGGTGACCAGCGTGATGTTCTATCCCGATCGCAAGTTCAACGGTGACGATGCCTGGAAAGCTTTTCCCGAGCAGCGTCTGCGCCTGCTGGAAACCATCCGCACTCACCGGATCAAGAACGTGGTGTTCGTCTCCGGCGACGTCCATGGCTCGCTGACCAGTCGCTTGAGTCACAGCGAGGACACCGATTTCGAGGTGCACACCATCGTGTCCTCGCCGCTGCACAACAGCAAATTGCTGCCGTATGCCAAGGCTTCAACGTTTATCCTCGATCAACCGCTGGTGCGCACGGCAGCCGGGAATTATCGGCACGAGCTCACCAGTGCCGTGGTGAGTCAGGACAATTTTGCGCATGTGGTCGTTGAAGCTGATCAGATATTGGTCAATTACCATGACCGCGATGGCAAGAAGTTGCAGTCGATCAGTATGAAATTGCGTTGAAACACCAAAAGATCGCAGCCTTTGGCAGCTCCTATATGGCTACGTGGCGCCTGCAAGAGTTGTTCAAGGCTGCGATCTTCTGCTCATTTCAGTTGTGCACTGGAGAAATGTTCACTGCAGCCGACATATTCTTATAGCACTTGGCCTTCATCTCTCTTGTCAGTCGGTGCCGCAATGATGCAACCTTGCCGCAGCCAACAGACAAGAGGGCGAGAGCCCGGCGCATTCAGCATATTTCCAAGCGAGTTTCCTTCATGAAGAGCCAGCCCGATGCCGCCAGCCGTATGGCGGCCGAGGTAGTGACGCAGTTGCCGGTGCCCTCGCGGCTCGGCATGCTGCGTTTCGAGCGCTTGAATGAAGCCAGTTGGGCAATGCTGTTCCTCGATCCCAACTGCGAACGCCAGTTTGGCCAGCCGGCCGTCGAGCTCTGCGCACTGGTCGGCTCGCCCTACGCCAGCCTGATGGAGCCCGAAGCGCGCTATCAACTGCATGACGCGATCCAGCAGCAACTGAGCAAAAGCGCGCATTACGTGGTGCGCTACACCCTGCACACCGCCGCCGGCGCGTTGAACATGCTCGAGCTGGGCGAAGCCTACAAACAGCACAACCGGCATTTGCTGCGCGGCTACCTGCTGGCCGTCGACGAGGTGTTCGACGAAACCCAGGCGCTGCCTTCGGTCGACCTGGAAACCCAGAACTCGCGCCTGCAAATCGCCCTTGAGCTGAACCAGCGTGCCCAGCAGGAACAACTGCAGCATCTGGAACGCGTGCGCGCCCAGCAGGATCTGATTCTGCTGCTCGCACGCCAACGCTACAGCACGCACAACTCGCTGCAGGAAGCCGCCGAGCTGATCACCCGCTGCGCCTGCGATATCTACGAAATCGACTGCGCCAGCCTGTGGAACCTCGAAGGCCAGCGCTTGCTGCCGATCTCCGCCTACCACCGCGCAACTCAGGAATACATTCTGCCGGAGCCGATCGATATCAGCGGCTTCCCCGATTACATGGAAGCGCTGCACAGCAGCCGCGCCATCGATGCGCACAACGCCATGCACGACCCGCGCACCCGCGAGATGGCCGAGGCGATGCGTCCGCGTGACGTCAACGCGATGCTCGATGCCAGCATTCGCGTCGACGGCCAGGTAGTCGGCGTGTTGTGCCTGGAACAGACCGGCGTCACCCGCGCCTGGCAGTCCGACGAAATCGCCTTTGCCGGTGAGCTCGCCGACCAGTTCGCACAAGTGATCAACAATCACAACCGCCGCACTGCCACCAGCGCCCTGCACCTGTTTCAGCGCGCGGTCGAGCAAAGCGCCAACGCCTTTTTGCTGGTCAACTGCGACGGCGTGGTCGAGTACGTCAATCCGAGCTTCACCGCGATCACCCAGTACACCACCGAGGAAGTCCACGGCCAGCGCCTGTCGGAATTGCCGGCGCTGGAAAACCTAAGCGAACTGCTGTTCGACGCGCCCTCGGCGCTGGCCCAGAGCAACAGCTGGCAGGGCGAATTCAAAAGCCGCCGCAAGAACCTCGAACCGTACTGGGGCCAGCTGTCGATTTCCAAGGTCTATGGCGATAACCGTGAGCTGACGCATTACATCGGCATCTACGAAGACATCACCCAGACCAAACTCGCGCAGCAACGTATCGAGCGCCTGGCCTACACCGACAACCTGACCAACCTCGGCAACCGTCCGGCATTCATCCGCAATCTCGACGAGCGCTTCGCCCGCGACAGCGATACGCCGATCAGCCTGTTGCTGGTGGACATCGACAACTTCAAGCGGATCAACGACAGCCTCGGCCACCAGACTGGCGACAAACTGTTGATCAGCCTCGCCCGGCGCCTGCGCAACAGCCTCAGCCCGAGTGGCAGCCTGGCGCGTTTTGCCAGTAACGAATTCGCCGTGTTGCTCGACGACACCGACCTTGAAGCCGGGCAGCAGATCGCCAGTCAGTTGCTGATGACCCTCGACAAGCCGATGTTCGTCGATAACCAATTGATCAGCGTCACCGGCTCCGTCGGCCTGGCCTGCGCGCCGCTACACGGGCGCGATCCGCAGACCCTGATGCGCAACGCCGGTCTGGCACTGCACAAGGCCAAGGCCAACGGCAAACACCAGTTGCAGGTGTTCACAGAAGCGCTGAACGCTGAAGCCAGTTACAAACTGTTCGTCGAGAACAACCTGCGCCGCGCCCTCACGCAGAACGAGCTGGACGTGTTCTACCAGCCCAAGCTGTGCCTGCGCAGCGGTCGCCTGCTGGGCATGGAAGCGCTGTTGCGTTGGAACCATCCGGAACGCGGCATGATTCGCCCGGACCAGTTCATCAGCGTCGCCGAGGAAACCGGCCTGATCATTCCGATCGGCAAATGGATCGCCCGTCAGGCCTGCCGCATGAGCAAATCCCTGACCGCTGCCGGCCTGGGCAATCTGCAGGTGGCAATCAATCTGTCACCGAAACAGTTCTCCGATCCGGATCTGGTCGCCTCGATCGCCAACATCCTCAGGGAAGAAGCGCTGCCGGCCAGTCTGCTCGAACTGGAGCTGACCGAAGGCTTGTTGCTGGAAGCCACCGAAGACACGCATTTGCAGCTCGACCAGCTCAAGCGCCTGGGCCTGACCCTGGCCATGGATGACTTCGGCACCGGGTACTCGTCGCTGAGCTATCTGAAGAAATTCCCGATCGACATCATCAAGATCGATCGCAGCTTCATCCATGAAATCCCCGACAACCAGGACGACATGGAAATCACCTCCGCCGTGATCGCCATGGCCCACAACCTGAAACTCAAGGTCGTCGCCGAAGGCATCGAAACCGCCGAGCAACTGGCGTTCCTGCGCCGGCATCGTTGCGACGTCGGTCAGGGTTATCTGTTCGACCGACCGATTCCGGGTGATGAACTGATCAAAGCGCTCAAGCGCTATCCGCGCGGCCCGCTCTGTCTCTAACGCCGGCTTCTATGAAGATCCCTTGTGGGAGCGAGCCTGCTCGCGAAGGCGATAAAACCGTCGACATCTTCGTCGCCTGACACCCCGCTTTCGCGAGCAGGCTCGCTCCCACAGTTTTGATAGTGCGAATTCCGGCATCATTCGGCACACTGGCGGTCTGACTTTTTACCTCCAACCTGACTGAGAGGAACGCTCATGGTTCTGCGCTCGGAAATTCTGGTGAACAAAAACGTGCTTCCAACCAAAGAACAAGCCCTGCCCGGCCGCGAAACCCCGATGACCCTGCCGGAAAAACACTTCGTCTTCGATGACACCCCGCTGCTCGGTCCATTCTTTCAGGACGTCGACTTTGCAATCTTCGGTCTGGGTTGCTTCTGGGGCGCGGAACGACGTTTCTGGCAGCGCGAAGGCGTGGTCAGCACCGTGGTCGGTTACGCCGGTGGCTTCACGCCAAACCCGACTTATGAAGAAGTCTGCTCGGGCCTGACCGGCCACGCCGAAGTGGTCTTGGTGGTGTATGACAAGGCTCAAGTCAGTTACGAAGAACTGCTGGCGATGTTCTGGGAACTGCACAACCCGACTCAGGGCATGCGTCAGGGCAACGACATCGGCACCCAGTACCGCTCGGTGATCTATGCGACCACCCCAGAGCAACTGGATGCGGCACTGAAAAGCAAAGACGTGTATCAGGCGGAACTGGCCAAGGCCGGTCTGGGTGAAATCAGCACCGAGATCGACCAAGCCCCGCCCGTGTACTTTGCAGAGGCCTATCACCAGCAGTATCTGGCGAAAAACCCTGAAGGTTACTGCGGGATTGGCGGCACCGGCGTGTGCATGCCTGCGAGCCTTGCGGGCAACTAGCCCGACTGATCGTTCCCACGCTCTGCGTGGGAACGCAGCCCGGGACGCTCCGCGTCCTGACAGCGGACGCAGAGCGTCCATTGAGGCATTCCCACGCGGAGCGTGGGAACGATCGCTCGGCGATCAACTCTCGGCAATCAACCAATCCATCTGCCAGCCACCCTGGGTCTGCCCAAGCTTCTTCGACAACCACGGCAGCAGCTCCCGCAGTTCTTCCTCCAGCCCCCACGGCGGATTGGCGATCGCCAGCCCGGAACCGTTCAGGCTGTTCGGCGTGTCCAGCGGATGCACCAGCAGCTCCACACGCAGCAACTTCGGTGCACCCGTGCCTGCCAGGTCCTGATAGAAACGCCGCAGTGCACGCTGATCCTTCACCGGATACCAGATCGCAGCCACAGTCTGGCGCATGCGGCCGATGGCTTCTTTCATCGACGCCGCGCAACGCTGCATCTCGTCGAGTTGCTCGAACGGCGGATCGATCAGCATCACCGCGCGCTTTTCCTGCACCGGCAACATCGCCCGCGCCACATGCCAGCCCTCGCCCAGATGCACTTTCACTCGACGATCGCCGGCCATGTTGTCCTTGAGCAACACGCCATCTTCCGGGTGCTTCTCGTTGAGCATCACCCGATCCTGCGGCCGCGTCAGACGCCGTGCCAGCTCCGGCGAACCCGGGTAATAGCGCAACTGGCCATCCGGGTTCATCTCGTGCAGCACCTTCATGTAATCAGCGGTCAGCGCCGGCAGGTCCGGCTGATCCCACAACCGCGCAATGCCTTCCAGGTACTCGCCGGTGCGATTGGCCTGATCGCCCTGCAAGTCATACAGACCAATGCCGGCGTGCGTGTCGAGATAGGCAAACGGCTGCTCCTTGCGCGACATCAGGGCTATGAGGCGGGTCAAGGTCAGGTGTTTGAACACATCGGCGTGATTGCCGGCATGGAAGGCGTGACGATAATTCATGGCTGCTCCTGCGAGGGCCGCAAAGTTTACCTTTTACCGGTCGGCAAGTCAGGGGTTGGCGGCCGAGCGGACAAAAAGCCTGCCCTCACCCTAGCCCTCTCCCGGAGGGAGAGGGGACTGACGGTGGCGATCTTGCGAATTACGTCGACCTGAATGATCCACGTGATCTCAGGCTTGGCCAAGCGAAGTTCACCACTGAAGTCGCAAGTCGGCGTACATCACCCAGACAACTCGGTCAGTCCCCTCTCCCTCTGGGAGAGGGCTAGGGTGAGGGGCTTTGCTTTTATGGCGTTAAACTGGCTAACCATGAACGACAGGAAGTCAAAAACTCATGCGGTATCTCATCATCTGTTCACTCAGCCTTCTAAGTCCATACCTCGCCCTTGCCGACGAAACCCACATTGAACAGGCACGCCAGACACTAAAGAACTACGGGCTGGGCCACTGCATTCTGAAGCCATTCAACGAACGCTCAGCGCTGGAAAAAGACATTGCGCTGTCCGCCAATGCCTATTCATTCATGGGCAACGGCCTACATTCCATCCTGCAAGATGAAGACACGCTGCAAGTGCTGCACGATCCCTATAAAGAAACACTGAGCTACATATCGGCGGCTTACCAGCAGACACCGTCACGCAGCAAACTCTCAAATGAAAAAGTGGTGTTCCTTGCGTGCCTGAAGATCTACAACTCCGAAGCGTTCAACCGCTTTATCAAAACCCAAGATGCCTACATCTCTGACTGACCCCCCGATTTCAATCAATCAAAAGATCGCAGCCTTCGGCGGCTCCCACATGGGATAGGCGCTCACTCTGCCGAAGGCTGCGGCCTTTCGATCTTCAGGCGGGCAAGCTGCGCAAGCGCTTGCCGATGACATCGAGCACATCACAGCCATCGCGCAATGGGATGGCGCACAGCAGGGCGAAGTCGCTGAGGATCACGGAGTCGCATTCGATCGAGCCGCGCATGCACATGTTTTCCAGGACCTGAACCACGGCGCGGATGCGGTGGTTGGCAGCGTCCATGAGGATGTCGAGAGGCACATGGGTGTCGACGAACAGGCTGGGCATGTCGCTGCAATTGCCGGTAAGGGCCATGAAGCGGTTGTCGGGGTGAGGCGTGATTTTTTCGTAGGGTGAATCAGTATGCATATTGGTCATTTTCCGGGCCCCATGATTGATAAACGTGAGCCGCCATCACACCTTCCTACGGGTTAGGGTGGCAGCTGTGCGCAGGAGTAGGAACCGAGCAATCATGGACCTCGGCCACGCCGAAGCGTGCCCCACGCACAGCCGCCGCGAACGATCTTACGGACTTGAACCAAGTGCCGCAAAAAGCCAACGAACTGTAACGTCATGAATGCGGGGATCCTTCACCCTGCCACCGCTCTCGCAGTGACAACGAAAAGACTATCCCTGCAACTCACCACGCACCAGTTCATGAAAGCCGCCGCGATTCGAAGGAAACGTCCGAAGCGTTTGCCCCGAAATTTCACTCTGCCTCTGCCAGCAAAAACTCCAGAAGCGCCGATCGTGACGAATCTTCCGACATCGATAATTTTAAAAACTGCCCGACCTTGCAGCGCAAAACAGCCTCGGGAAACGCCTCGAACACGGCCGGTTGCTCCTCGCTCAGCCATTGCAAAGCATTGGCGATGCGTACGCTTGCATCAGTCTGCGCCAACAGCGATTGCGGCACGCTCCACCACGGAAAGACCCGCCCCGAAACCAGCGCACGCCCCCCGATTTCAATGGCTTGGCCATTGATCAAGGCTCGTGAAACGACTGGCAGCCATTGCGCGGGAATGACCTCGTCAGACTGCAAAAGAGGCAGCAGAAACCGACCATCCCAAAAGCGGAAAAACACCGCTTTACCGTCCGGCATCAGCACTTGAGTCAGGCTGCGGAAATGTTCGACCAGCACGTCAAGATCCGCCGAAGACACCGCCAACCATCCCCAATCCCGGGATTCTGTTTCCGCCACCCAACGTAAAAACTCACTGTCCGCAGCGACAATTCCCACATAGGGCATCACCGCGTCCCACTCGGCATAAATCGTCTCGGCCCAGACCGGATTCGCCCTGCCCTGCCAGGCTTTGAAAGCATCGGCATCGCTGGCGCGGCTGAAAATGGCGAACAGTTGTTCCGACGCATGCAGCGGTTGCCGCGCCAGCCATTGTTCGGGTGTCAATTCCTCACGCTGCACAGACACCATCCTTACAACGCTCACACTCTTCGCAGAAAGGCGCATCACCTTTGAGACTCATGATCTGTGCGGCGGTGAGAATCGCCGCCGGCGCAGCGACCAGTTTCTCTGGCAAGCCCGGCACCACCGGTGCCGCACTCGTTGCCGCCATTGGCGCGCCACCCACAACAATCGGCACGCTGCTGAAAATTCCGCCGGGGCCGATGTTGATCCACTGTCCGCCGGCCTGAATCGTCGCGCTCGCGCCGCCATCAATGACCACTTGCTGGCCTGCGCTGATATGGATCTGCGCCGAGGCGCTGGTGGCCTGGCTGTTCACCCGCACCTGCCGGTCGCCGAGCACGGACAAATGATCATCCTGCCTGACTTCGGTCTGGCGCTGGCCGTGGGTGATGCGCTGTTCGTCGGCCTTGAGTTCATGCCGGGCGGTGCCGGTGACCACCACACTGCGCTGATTATCGACCTGCAGCTGCTGGTCGTTGAGCACATGCTGGGTCCAGTTGCGCTGGGCACGCAGGTAGATTTCCTCGGCGCCTTTTTTATCCTCGATGCGCAGTTCGTTATAACCGCCACCTCCGGGGCTGCTCTGGCTGCGGAACACGCTTCGGGTCTTGTCTGCCGGCAGATCCAGCGGCACAGGGGTCGCCGCATTCGGCAAACAACCCATGACCAGCGGTTTGTCGGCATCGCCATCAATGAAGCCGACCAGCACTTCCATGCCGACTCGCGGAATCAACACGCTGCCGTAGTGATCGTGAGCCCAACCGGTCGCGACGCGCAGCCAGCAACTGGAGTGCTCGTTGAGTTCGCCATCACGATCCCAGGCCAGTTGCACTTTGACCCGTCCATATTCATCGCAATGGATTTCCAGATCTTTCGGGCCGGTGACCACGGCAGGTTGGTAGCCCGACATGCGCGGTTTTTCCGGGCACAGCGCCGGACGAAAGACCACGTCCCACGGCGTGGCGACGAAAGTATTGCGGTAGCCCTGAAAGGATTCGCCATCGCTGGTCACCGATTCCTCCAGCACCTGCGGCTGACGGCCGCGATGCTCGACACAGGTGAGCAACCACAGATCATTCCAGTCGCTGCGCGGATGCTCGGTGAGTTGCAGGAAATGGCCGCAGACCAGCGAGGATTCGTCGCTGCTGCCCTCGGCCTGACAGTAATCGGCGACGTGCCGTTCCAGCGCTCGCCGAGTCAGCTGTTTGCCGGTTTCACGATCACTGAATTGGCCGGGAAAATGATAGTCCTCCAGCACCGGACGCTGCTCGCCGTCACTGCGACTTTCCAGAGACAGCCGTGGTTTTTCGAAGTTGTAGTCGCGCCGGGTGACGACGCTGGTGCGGGTTTCCACGCGCACATTGAAACGCTGAATCGCCGGCGCGCCCGCCGACATGCCGCTGCCCGGCAAATACAGCGTCGGCGCGGGCAGCTTGGGGAATACGGTCTGGTCGTCGCCGAACACCAGCAAATGGCCTTCGGGGCTGTGTTGAAAGTGGTAATGAATGCCTACTTCGGCACACAGGCGCTGGATAAAGGCCAGATCGCTTTCGGCGTATTGCACGCAGTATTCGCGCTCCGGGTATTCGCTGCCCAGGCGAAATTCAAAAGCATCGCGCAGGATCGAATGGTCCTTGAGGATCTGCGTGACAATTTGCGGCACGCTCTGATGCTGAAAAATACGCTGGTTGATGCGATGCCCCAGATACGTCAGACGCGGGACAAGGCTGAGGTGATAGCGTGTCAGACGTTTCCCGGAATCACCCTGTCCGACCTGATAAATCTGACCATGAATACCGCAACCCTGAGCATCGAAACTCAGAAACGCCTGACCATGCAGCAGGCTTTCCAGATCCAGGTCCGGCCGCTCGCTGACCAGTTCCAGCTCGAAGCGAAAGGGTTGGCTGATGGCTTCCCTGCCCGTGAACTCAAGGACTTTGAGGTCATGCCGGGCGCCTTCGAGGGTCAACGTGAAACGCGGTTGATTGGCAGGCGCGAACATCCGATGTCTCTCTGCAGTGTGAGGGCGGGCGATTCTGCATGAGGGGCAAGGGGTGCCGAGCAGGTGACGGGAAATTCAGATTTGCCCTACGTGGTTTGCTGAAAGGACCTTGTTAATTCGGCCGTTCGACTACAGACAATTCAATCAAACCTGCCACCCACCCTGTGGGAGCGAGCCTGCTCGCGAAAGCGGCATGTCAGTCGACACATTCATTGAATGATCAATCGCATTCGCGAGCAGGCTCGCTCCCACAATGGATTTCCACAGAATTCGAGAAATCACAGGCACAAAAAAACGGCCCGCTTCCTCTAGGAAACGGGCCGTTTTCATGTGAGCCGAAGCTCAGTCCATCACTTGTTCAGATGGAAGTCTTTTTCCGCTGCCTCGAAACGCTCAACCATGCCGCGAGTCGGTTCACCCGCCTTGCTGACAAAGTAGATGGCCAGGCTGGCGAAGATGAAGCCCGGAATGATTTCGTACAGACCCAGCAGTTCGAAATGCTTCCAGACCACCACGGTGATCGCGCCGACCAGAATACCGGCCAGTGCGCCGTTGCGGGTCATGTCTTTCCAGACCACCGAAATCAGCACCACCGGACCGAATGCAGCACCGAAACCGGCCCAGGCGTAGGAGACCAGGCCCAGTACGCGGTTTTCCGGGTTGGCAGCCAGCGCGATAGCAATCAGGGCTACCAGCAGCACCATGGCACGACCGACCCAGACCAGCTCCAGTTGCGAAGCGGATTTGCGCAGGAAGGCTTTATAGAAGTCTTCGGTCAGGGCGCTCGAGCACACCAGCAACTGGCAGCTCAGGGTGCTCATCACCGCAGCCAGAATGGCCGACAGCAGTACACCGGCAACCCATGGGTTGAAGAGGATTTTCGCCAGTTCGATGAACACGCGCTCCGGATTCTCGATCACAGGACCGGCTACTTCCGGGTGCGCCGAGAAGTAAGCGATACCGAAGAAGCCCACCGCAACGGTGCCGCCCAGGCACAGGATCATCCAGGCCATGGAAATGCGACGCGCCTTGGCGATCGACTTCACCGAATCCGCCGCCATGAAACGCGCGAGGATGTGCGGCTGGCCGAAGTAGCCCAGACCCCAGCCCATCAGCGAGATGATGCCGATGAAGGTTGTGCCTTTGAGCATGTCGAAGTTGCTTGGATCTTGCGCTTCGATGGCGAGGAACGTGGTGTCAACGCCGCCTGTGGCCAGCAGGACGATGATCGGCGTAAGGATCAGCGCGAAGATCATCAGCGTGGCTTGGACGGTGTCGGTCCAGCTCACTGCGAGGAAACCGCCGATGAAGGTGTAGGCAATCGTCGCCGCAGCACCGGCCCACAGCGCCGTTTCGTAGGTCATGCCGAACGTGCTTTCGAACAGACGGGCACCAGCGACGATGCCGGAAGCGCAGTAGATGGTAAAGAACACCAGAATCACGATCGCCGAGATAATCCGCAGCAAGCCGCTTTTATCTTCGAAACGGCTGGAAAAATAATCCGGCAGAGTCAGGGCATCGCCGTTGTGCTCGGTCTGCACACGCAGACGGCCGGCGACAAACAGCCAGTTCAGGTAGGCACCGACGATCAGGCCGATGGCGATCCAGCTTTCGGACAGACCGGACATGTAGATGGCGCCCGGCAGGCCCATCAGCAACCAGCCGCTCATGTCGGAGGCACCGGCAGACAGCGCGGTGACGACGCTGCCGAGGCTGCGACCACCGAGAATATAGTCGGAAAGGTTGTTGGTGGAGCGATAGGCCATCAAGCCGATCAGCACCATTGCTGCGATGTAGATCACGAACGTGATCAGGGTTGGATTGCTTACGCTCATTGAGTTACGCCCTGGCTTTGTTTTTATGTAGCGGCGGTGGTGAACCGCTCGCAAACGACGACGTTTGGCAGACGATCCGGGATCCCGCGCATTTAAGACTGATGTTTCCCCAGGAAAGCCATCAGCCGGTGCACCGGGTTATTCCCGGTTGCACCTTGGCGGCGAATGCTATGCAACAAAGCAAATAAGGTGCAACCAGTTTCGCGAGAATTAGTTGCACCCAGTCGGATTAATCGACGATCACCCCGTTTTTGCTCCCTTTTGTCGCAGTCATGGCTCTTTGCTAGAAGCAAAAGCACCAAGCAGGAGCAGCACTTTCGTACCAGAAATTATTTCCTGACGAGCTGCGTATTATTCCGGCAAAAAAAGGGTTGCACCCGGTTGCACCTCATTCAACGCACGGCTAATCTTGCGGCCAGCTGATGCCACGCAACTGTGGCAACCATGAGGATAAAAATATGGCTACCACCACCCTTGGGGTCAAACTCGATGACCCGACCCGCGAGCGCCTGAAGGCTGCCGCAACCTCGATTGATCGCACGCCGCACTGGCTGATCAAGCAGGCAATTTTCAATTACCTGGAAAAACTCGAGGGTGGTGCAACCCTGACCGAGTTGAACGGTTTGACCGCCAAAGACGCCGATGACGCAGGCGAAGTGCAGACCGATCACGCTCACCAATGCTTCCTCGAATTCGCTGAAAGCATCCTGCCGCAATCGGTTCTGCGTGCTTCGATCACCGCTGCCTACCGCCGCCCTGAGCCGGAAGTGGTGCCGATGCTGATCGAGCAGGCGCGCCTGCCAGCCCCAATGGCCGAAGCCACCAACAAACTCGCCGCGACCATCGCCGAAAAACTGCGTAACCAGAAAAGTGCCGGCGGTCGTGCGGGCATTGTTCAGGGTCTGTTGCAGGAATTCTCCCTGTCGTCCCAGGAAGGCGTGGCGCTGATGTGCCTGGCCGAAGCGCTGCTGCGCATCCCGGACAAAGGCACCCGCGATGCGCTGATCCGCGACAAGATCAGCACCGGCAACTGGCATCCGCACCTGGGCAACAGCCCTTCGCTGTTCGTCAACGCTGCGACCTGGGGTCTGCTGCTGACTGGCAAACTGGTCTCCACCCACAACGAAGCCGGCCTGACCTCGTCGCTGAGCCGCATCATCGGCAAGAGCGGCGAGCCGATGATCCGCAAGGGCGTCGACATGGCCATGCGCCTGATGGGCGAGCAGTTCGTTACCGGTGAAACCATCGCCGAAGCACTGGCCAATGCGAGCAAGTTCGAAGCCAAGGGCTTCCGCTATTCCTACGACATGCTCGGTGAAGCGGCACTCACCGAAGTCGACGCGCAGAAATATCTGGCGTCGTACGAACAGGCGATCCATTCGATCGGCAAAGCGTCCCACGGCCGTGGGATTTATGAAGGCCCGGGCATTTCCATCAAGCTCTCGGCGCTGCACCCGCGTTACAGCCGTGCGCAGTACGAGCGGGTGATGGACGAGCTGTACCCGCGCCTGCTGTCGCTGACCCTGCTGGCCAAGCAATACGACATCGGCCTGAACATCGACGCCGAAGAAGCCGACCGCCTCGAGCTGTCGCTGGACCTGCTTGAGCGCCTGTGCTTTGAGCCGCAGCTGACTGGCTGGAACGGTATCGGTTTCGTTATCCAGGCTTACCAGAAGCGTTGCCCGTACGTGATCGATTACGTGATCGATCTGGCTCGCCGCAGCCGTCATCGCCTGATGATCCGCCTGGTGAAAGGTGCGTACTGGGACAGCGAAATCAAGCGCGCCCAGGTCGAGGGTCTGGAAGGCTATCCGGTCTACACCCGCAAGGTGTACACCGACGTTTCCTACATTGCTTGCGCACGCAAACTGCTGTCGGTACCGGAAGTCATCTACCCGCAATTCGCTACGCACAACGCCCACACCCTGTCGGCGATCTACCACATCGCCGGTCAGAACTATTACCCGGGCCAGTACGAGTTCCAGTGCCTGCACGGCATGGGCGAACCGCTCTACGAACAGGTTGTAGGCAAGGTTTCAGAGGGCAAGCTGAACCGTCCGTGCCGCGTGTACGCACCGGTCGGCACTCACGAAACCCTGCTGGCTTACCTCGTACGTCGCTTGCTGGAAAACGGCGCGAACACTTCGTTCGTCAACCGCATCGCCGACCAGTCGATTTCGATTCAGGAACTGGTGGCCGATCCGGTGGCGCAAATCGAGCAGATGGCCACCGTGGAAGGCGGTTTCGGCCTGCCGCACCCGCGCATTCCGCTGCCGCGTGATCTGTACGGTGCCGAGCGCGCCAACTCCAGCGGCATCGACATGGCTAACGAACATCGTCTGGCCTCGCTGTCCTGCGCTTTGCTCGCCACTGCACACAACGACTGGAAAGCCGCGCCGATGCTCGGTTGCGCCTCCAGCAACGAAACGCCGGTTGCCGTTCTGAACCCGTCCGATCACCGCGATGTGGTCGGTCACGTTCAAGAAGCTGCCGTCGAAGACGTCGACAACGCCATTCAATGCGCGCTGAACGCCGCGCCGATCTGGCAGGCCACCCCGCCGGCCGAACGTGCTGCGATCCTGGAACGTGCCGCTGACTTGATGGAAGGCGAGATCCAGCCGCTGATGGGCCTGTTGGCTCGCGAAGCCGGCAAGACCTACGCCAACGCCATCGCCGAAGTCCGCGAAGCGGTCGACTTCCTGCGTTATTACGCAGTGCAGGCGCGCAACGATTTCAGCAACGACGCCCACCGCCCACTCGGTCCGGTGGTGTGCATCAGCCCGTGGAACTTCCCGCTGGCGATCTTCAGCGGCCAGGTCGCTGCGGCATTGGCCGCCGGTAACCCGGTACTGGCCAAACCGGCTGAGCAGACTCCGCTGGTCGCCGCTCAAGCCGTGCGCCTGATGCTCGAAGCCGGCATCCCGGAAGGCGTGCTGCAACTGCTGCCGGGCCGAGGTGAAACCGTCGGCGCCGGTCTGGTCGGTGACGAACGCGTCAAAGGCGTGATGTTCACCGGTTCCACCGAAGTCGCGCGCTTGCTGCAACGCAATATCGCTGGCCGTCTCGACAGCCAGGGCCGTCCGATTCCGCTGATCGCCGAAACCGGTGGCCAGAACGCGATGATCGTCGATTCCTCGGCTTTGACTGAACAAGTGGTAATCGACGTGGTGTCGTCGGCCTTCGACAGCGCCGGTCAGCGTTGCTCGGCACTGCGCGTGCTGTGCCTGCAGGAAGATTCCGCCGATCGCGTCATCGAAATGCTCAAAGGTGCCATGGCCGAAAGCCGTCTCGGCAACCCCGAGCGTCTGTCCGTGGACATCGGCCCGGTGATCGACGCCGAAGCCAAGGCCGGCATCGACAAGCACATCCAGGGCATGCGCGACAAAGGTCGCAATGTTTACCAGGTGGCGATTGCCGACAGCGAAGAGGTCAAGCGCGGCACCTTCGTCATGCCGACCCTGATCGAATTGGAAAGCTTCGACGAACTGCAACGCGAAATCTTCGGCCCGGTACTGCACGTGGTGCGCTACAAGCGCAAGGAGCTGGACCAACTGATCGGCCAGATCAACGCCTCCGGTTACGGCCTGACGCTGGGCGTGCACACGCGCATCGACGAGACCATCGCCAAGGTGATCGACAACGTCAACGCCGGTAACGTCTACGTCAACCGCAACATCGTCGGTGCCGTGGTCGGCGTGCAGCCATTCGGCGGCGAAGGCCTCTCGGGTACTGGCCCGAAAGCCGGCGGCCCGCTGTATCTGTACCGCCTGCTGTCGACGCGCCCTAGCGACGCAATCGAGCAATCCTTCGCTCGCGGTGACGCCATCAGCGCCCCGGACGTGCGTTTGCGCGATGCCATGAGCCAATCGTTGAACGCCCTGAAAGCCTGGGCCGACAACAACAAGTTCGCTGACCTGAGCACCCTGTGCGTTCAGTACGCTGCGCAATCGCAGAGCGGCATCACCCGGGTGCTGGCTGGCCCGACCGGCGAGAAAAACAGCTACGCGATCCTGCCGCGCGAACACGTGCTGTGCCTGGCGGAAGTTGAAGGTGATCTGCTGACGCAACTGGCGGCGGTGCTGGCGGTGGGCGGTTCGGCGGTGTGGCCGGAAACCGAACTGACCAAGGCGCTATTCGCCCGCCTGCCGAAGGAAGTGCAGGCGCGGATCAAGCGCGTTGCCGACTGGAACAAGGACGAAGTGGTGTTCGATGCCGTGCTGCATCACGGCCACTCCGACCAGTTGCGCGGCGTCTGCCAGCAGATCGCCCAGCGTGGCGGTGCAATCGTTGGCGTTCAGGGCCTGTCCCAGGGCGAGACCAACATTGCGCTGGAGCGTCTGGTGATCGAACGGGCATTGAGCGTCAACACCGCTGCGGCGGGGGGTAATGCCAGCTTGATGACGATCGGTTAAACCCGATAAACCGGGCACCTGCATAGGTGTCCGGCATAGCAACAATCCCTGTGGGAGCTGGCTTGCCAGCGATAGCGATTTTTCAGTCAACCATCAATGTTGACTGAACTGCCGCCATCGCTGGCAAGCCAGCTCCCACAGTTGTTTTCGGCGCCTGTTAAGTCCGCGCGCGGCTCCAACATCACGCTTATCAATCATCCTGTTCAGTCTTTATCAGCACGCCTAGACTCGGCCCAACCCCAATTTCCAGGTAGGCCGCCATGTCCGAGACGCTGCTCAGTTCCCGCAATCTGGCTTTCGAGCTGTACGAAGTCCTCGATGCCGAGGGCCTGACCCGGCGCGAGCGCTTTGCCGAGCACAATCGCGAGACCTTCGACGCCGCCATCGGCACCGCGCGCAACATCGCCGAAAAGTATTTCGCCCCGCACAACCGCAAGGGCGATGAAAACGAGCCGCGCTATGAAGATGGCCAGGCCATTCTGATTCCCGAAGTGAAACCGGCGGTGGATGCCTTTCTCGAGGCCGGCTTCCTCAACGCCGCACGCAGTTTTGAAGCGGGCGGCATGCAATTACCGACCCTGCTGTCGCAAGCCTGCTTCGCGCACTTTCAGTCCGCCAACGCAGCGTCGACCTCATACCCGTTCCTGACTATGGGCGCGGCCAACCTGATCGAGAGCTTTGGCAGCGAAAAGCAGAAACAGCGCTTCCTGCAACCTATGATCGACGGACGTTTCTTCGGCACCATGGCCCTGACCGAGCCGCATGCCGGTTCGTCACTGTCGGACATTCGTACCCGCGCCGAACCTGCATCCGACGGCACCTATCGCCTGAAGGGCAACAAGATTTTCATTTCCGGCGGCGATCATCCGCTGTCGGAAAACATCGTGCACATGGTGCTCGCCAAACTGCCCGACGCCCCGCCGGGGGTGAAAGGTATTTCGCTGTTTATCGTGCCGAAGTTTCTGGTCAACGACGACGGCAGCCTCGGCCAGCGCAACGACGTGCTGCTCGCCGGCTTGTTCCACAAGATGGGCTGGCGCGGCACCACATCAACGGCGCTGAACTTCGGCGATAACGGCGAGTGCGTCGGATATCTGGTAGGCAAGCCACACCATGGCTTGAGCTACATGTTCCAGATGATGAACGAAGCGCGGATCGGCGTCGGTATGGGCGCGGTCATGCTCGGCTATGCCGGTTACCTGTATTCGCTGGAATATGCGCGTGAGCGGCCGCAGGGCCGGGTGCCGGACAGCAAGGATCCGACCACGGCGCCGGTGGCGATCATTCAGCACGCGGACGTCAGACGCATGCTGCTGACGCAGAAATCCTACGTCGAAGGTGCGTTTGACCTCGGCCTGTATGCCGCGCGTTTGTTCGATGACACCACCACGCTGGAAACCGAAGCCGAACGCAAACAGGCTCATGAGCTGTTGGACCTGCTGACGCCGATCGTCAAATCCTGGCCTTCGGAGTTCTGCCTCAAAGCCAACGAACTGGCGATCCAGATTCTTGGCGGCCACGGCTACACCCGTGAATATCCGGTGGAGCAGTACTACCGCGACAACCGCCTGAACCCGATCCACGAAGGCACCCACGGCATCCAGTCGCTGGATTTGCTCGGGCGCAAACTGGCGCAGAACGGTGGCGCCGGTCTCAAGCAGCTGATTCGATTGATCGCCAACACGGCCGAACGTGCCACTGCATACGATTCGTTGACCACCCTGCGCGAACCGCTGGAAAAACTCGTGGCCCGCTTGCAAACCGTGACCATCGGCCTGCTCACCGATCTGGCCCAAGGCAAGGTCAACAGCAGCCTGGCGAACTCGGCGCTGTACCTGAAAGTGTTCGGTCACGCAGTGATCGGCTGGCGCTGGCTGGAGCAGGCGATCCGCGCCGAGGAAGGCCTGGCCAAAGGCAATTCGGCGGATGTCGACTTCTATAAGGGCAAGTTGCAGGCGGCGCGGTATTTCCTGACATGGGAAGTGCCGGGTTGCCAGCATGAGCTGGACTTGCTGGAGGCGCGGGATGATACGTGTCTGGGGATGCGGGAGGAGTGGTTCTGATCTGCAAGTTGTTTTGCGACTGAAACCATTCGCGAGCAGGCTCGCTCCCACAGGACACGTGGTGTTCACAGGATGCGTGAACATGCCGAATCCAATGTGGGAGCGAGCCTGCTCGCGAAGGCGTCAGCCCAAGCGATACAGCTTCAACTCAACTTGAACCCACCCATCTGCCGCGCCAGATCATCCGCCAGCCGCTGCAACATCTGACAATCCTCACGACACGCACGAACCTCCCCCGCCGTCGCGCGCGCCAGATCGGAAATCCCCTGCACGTTGTGGTTGATCTCCTCAGTCACCGCCGATTGCTCTTCGGTTGCCGTCGCCACCTGATGGTTCATATCGCTGATGCGCTCGACCTGGCCGGTGATCGCCGTCAGCGACGCGCCGGTACGCTGGCTCGATTCAACCCCGGTGCCGGTCGCGGCCTGACCGGTGCGCATCGAAGACACGGCGTTTTCCGCGCCTTGTTTGAGGCTGCCGATCATCAGTTGAATCTCGTCGGTCGAGGCCTGGGTTCGGCGCGCGAGGGTGCGCACTTCATCGGCGACCACCGCGAAGCCACGGCCCATGTCGCCAGCTCGGGCGGCTTCGATGGCGGCGTTGAGCGCGAGCAGATTGGTCTGTTCGGAAACGCCACGAATCACCGCCAGCACCGAATCGATCGACGCCACTTGCTGCGCCAGCTCACCCACCGCCCCTGCCGCCACGCCGATCTCATTGGACATGCTTTCGATATGACGGATCGAGCCACCGACCACTTCCCGTGCCTGCAACGCCTCATCGCGCGCGGTTTGCGAGGCAAGCGCGGCGTTGCCGGCGTTCTGCGCGATTTC
Organism: Pseudomonas sp. RG1; assembly: GCF_025910115.1. NCBI lineage: Bacteria > Pseudomonadati > Pseudomonadota > Gammaproteobacteria > Pseudomonadales > Pseudomonadaceae > Pseudomonas > Pseudomonas sp. RG1. The sequence goes on along the minus strand of NZ_JAPCIK010000002.1, from coordinate 362,371 downwards.
CTGCACGGTCAGGCCCATTTCGTGGACGGCGGTGGCTACCATGTCGGTCATTTCCTGCTGCCGGCCGGAACGCTCGGCGGTGTTGTCCACCACCGTCGCCACTTGCCCTACGGCCGTGCGCAAGCGCTCGCTGGTGGTCAGCACTTCACCGATCATTGCGCGCTGGCTGTCGAGGAAACGGTTGAAGCCGCGCGCGAGGTCGCCCAGCTCATCGGCACGGCTGGAATCTAACCGGTGAGTCAAATCTCCACCACCGCTACCGATGGCCACCAGCGCCCGTGTTACTTGTCGAATCGGTCGCACCAGCCCCTGGGCCAGCCACACCACCAACGCCAGGCAGACCAACGCCACCACCAGACCGATGCCGCCACTCATCCACATCGCTTTCCGTGCTTCAGCGTAGATCTGCGACTGCGGCACTTCGGCCACCAGCGTCCAGCCGAGATCGCGCAGCGGCAGGCTGAAGGCGAGGAAGTCTTCACCCTCGCGCTGGAAGCTACTGTTGACCGCCACCTTGTGCCCCATCAGCGCTTGCGCCGCATTGGCACCGATCTGCTCGGTCAAGGTGCGTTTACCGCTGAACTGCGCCTCAGGATGGACCTGAATCAAACCGTCGGAACGCACCAGATAAACCTTGCCGCGTTCACCGAAACTGAAATTGTGGATCAGCTCCGACAGCTCTTTCATGCTCAGCCCAAGCCCGGCGACACCGACGACTTTGCCGGCCTGCTCGACCTTCAAATCGATGAACAGGGCCAGCTCGCCTGTCGCGCCGTCGTTGTCGATATTGAGGGTACGCGGCTGATTGCTGTCGAGAAAGGAATAGAACCAGGCGTCGGCCGGTTTGGCGCGACTGAGGGTGCGGTCCAGGCCTTTTTCGGTGATGTAGTGATTGGATTCGGTGCCGATGATCAGCGCAGTGAAGGCCTTGTGTTCGGCGCGGATGCCTTCCAGATACTGCGCGAAGAGCGCAGTTTTGCTGCTGTCCTCGCCTGTCGCCAGCCAGTCACGCACCATGGTGTTGCTGGCGATGTCCTTGGCGGCGGTGAGCGGTTGTACGAGGATGCGTTCGATATCGTTGCGCGTCGCTTCGATACTCGACGGCAGCGCTTGCTCGACCAGGTAGCTCTGGGCGAGGCGGTTGACCACCAGGGTATAAATGCCAACCACAATCACGATGCTGATCAGCAGGGCCGCGCCCATGCCGAGAATCAACTGCCACTGAATACTGCGTCGCCACCACTGCATGGAGCACCCCCAAGGAATAAGTGGCCGAAACACTGCAACAGCCGTGCCGATTGTATACATCCCAACCGACAATCTATTCCTTGGTTGTGCGCAACTTCATCAGCCCTGACTGATGGTCTTGGCAATCGTCTCGACCGTGGCGCTGACTTGCTCTTGATAACGCTCGAGTTCTTCTTTGTGCTGCTTTTTCATTTCGATCTGCTGCGAGCACAGATTCATCGCCGCGAGCACCAGCAAACGGTCGCCGATCAGCGTCGGGTATTTGCGCTTGGTGTCTTCCAGCGCTGCCTTGAGCATCATCGCCGCGTCCAGCAGGGTCTGTTCTTCCCCGGCCGGTGCCTTGATCGAATAGTCCTCGCCGAGAATGGAGATGACTTTTACCCCTGCTGTGCCGTGGTTCATGCGCTGACAGGACCGGCATTGACGCGATCAACCAGCGCCTGAATGCGCGCGGCGGTGGCGCCGTGTTTTTCTTCCTGCTCCATCAGGTTCAGTTGCAGGTTTTCGTTTTCATCCTTGGCCTGGGCCAGTTCCGTGGACAGGGTCTGGTTGGTCTGCAGCAGGGTCTGGTTCTGTTGCACCAGGTCGCTGACGAGCTGTTCCAATTGGCTGAGGGATGCTTCCAACATTTTGATCTTCCAAGCGTTTTTCAAAGGGCGCGTACGATAAAGAAAAGTCACCACGGATGCCAGGGTTAAACCGGCGCAAGGCCTTGATTTTCCTGGCGGGCAAGCGTTCTCGCGAGTTTAAAAGACTGTGATTGGTCGATCTGGTTCCTGCACTTCGTCGCTCAAGCCTGTCTGCGACAAATACGCACACCACCTCAAGACTTTAGTCGTATGACCGATAAGTCACCCATACAGCAGTCTCAGCCCGCATGGATGCGGCCCTTTTCGGTATCCGCCCATGTCCCTTCGCAATATGAATATCGCCCCACGGGCGTTCACCGGCTTCGCCCTGATCGGCGGCCTGATGTTGATCCTCGGCGTGTTTGCGCTGAACCAGATGAGCAAGATCCGCGCGGCCGGCGAAGACATCGCTACCGCCAGCGTGCCGTCGATCAAGGCTCTGGACGAATTCACCCAACTGACCCTGCGCCTGCGCGTGCTCTCTTACCGCCTGCTGATCAACCGCGAACCCGACGTGCAGCAGAAAACCATCGAACTGTTCGACATGCGCAACCGCCAGATCGCGGATGCGCAACGCGCCTATGAGCCGCTGATCTCCAGCCCCGAGGAGCGCGCGGCGTACGAGCAGTACGTGCAGCTGCTGGCGCAGTACCGTCAGCTCGAAGAGCGCATGAAAACCTTCTCGCGCAACAATCAGATCGACGAACTGCGGCAAATGCTCAACAGCGATTTGCTGAACAATTCGGAAGCGGTGAACACCGCGCTGGCGCGCTTGCTGGAGATCAACACCCAGCAGATTGCCGAGACTGATCAGGGCGCGAAGGATCAGTATTCGCTGTCGTTCAACCTGGTGGTGACCTTGCTGGTGATCGCCAGCGGCCTGACCCTGCTGTTCGCCTGGTTGCTGACCGTGAGCATTACCAAGCCGATTTCCAAGGCACTGGAGGCGGCGGAAACCATCGCCGAAGGCAACCTGACCCAGCCGATCCATGTCGATGGCGAAGATGAAGCCGGGCGCTTGCTGGCGGCGATGGCGAAGATGCAATCGAAGCTGCGCGATACCCTGCAGCGCATCTCCGGTTCGGCCACACAGCTTGCGTCTGCCGCAGAAGAGCTGAACAGCGTCACCGATGAAAGTGCTCGCGGCCTGACCCAGCAGAACAACGAAATCGAGCAGGCCGCCACTGCGGTCAATGAGATGACCAGCGCCGTCGAAGAAGTCGCGCGCAACGCGGTCAGCACTTCGGAAGCCTCGAAAAACGCCACCACTTCGGCGGGCGACGGCCGTGATCTGGTGCAGGAAACCGTCAGCGCCATCGAACGCATGAGCGCCGACGTGCAGAGCACCGCGTCGCTGATCGGCGACCTGGCCAATGAATCCCGCGACATCGGCAAGGTGCTCGACGTGATTCGTGGCCTCGCCGATCAGACCAACCTGCTGGCATTGAACGCAGCAATCGAAGCGGCCCGTGCCGGTGAGGCCGGTCGTGGTTTTGCCGTGGTGGCGGACGAAGTGCGCGCCCTGGCCCATCGCACCCAGCAGTCGACCAGCGAGATCGAACGGATGATCGGCAGCATCCAGAGCGGCACCGAACACGCCGTGGATTCGATGCGCAACAGCACCGAGCGCGCCGAATCGACCTTGAATATTGCCCGTGGCGCCGGGATGTCGCTGGACACGATCAACAGCGCCATCGTCGAAATCAACGAGCGCAACCTGGTCATCGCCAGCGCAGCCGAAGAGCAGGCGCAGGTGGCGCGGGAAGTCGATCGCAATCTGGTCAACATCCGCGATCTGTCGGTGCAATCGGCGACCGGCGCGAATCAGACCAGCGCAGCGAGCAATGAGCTGTCGCGCTTGGCGCTGGGTTTGAACAACATGGTTGGGCGGTTCAGCCTGTAACACCTCGCTGGAGCTTCCCCTGTGGTGAGGGGATTTATCCCCGTTGGGTGGCGAAGCCGCCCCAAAAACAGCGTATGCGGTTCCCTTTAAGGATCCGCGTACAGCGGTTTTACGACGGCTGCGCCGCCGAACGGGGATGAATCCCCTCGCCACAGTCATCACTCGCCGCATTTTCAGGGTGATTCTGCAGAAAAGCTTTTTGACAGCATCACATTTCAACAGGTTAGAATCGCTGGCACGCAGACTGCATGGTCAGTTTGTGCCTCGTCTTTACGCTTCTGGAGTACTGCCTTTGAATGCGACGACCATCAACAGCCTGTTCTTGATCGGCGCGTTGCTGGTAGGCGCAAGCATTCTTGTCAGTTCTCTTTCTTCACGTCTCGGCATTCCGATTCTGGTCATCATTCTCGCGGTCGGCATGGCCGCCGGGGTCGATGGTGGCGGGATCATTTTCGATAACTACCCGACGGCCTATCTGGTCGGCAACCTCGCTCTGGCAGTGATCCTGCTCGACGGCGGCTTGCGTACGCGGGTATCGAGTTTCCGCGTGGCGTTATGGCCGGCGCTGTCGCTGGCCACGGTCGGGGTGTTGATCACCACTGGGCTGACCGGCATGGCCGCAGCGTGGCTGTTCGACCTCAATCTGATTCAGGGCCTGCTGATCGGCGCCATCGTCGGCTCGACCGACGCCGCTGCGGTGTTCTCGTTGCTCGGCGGTAAAGGCCTCAACGAACGGGTCAGCGCCAGTCTGGAAATCGAATCCGGCAGCAACGACCCGATGGCGGTGTTTCTCACCGTGACCCTGATCGACATGCTCGCCAGCGGCGAAACCGGCCTGCACTGGAGCCTGCTGACCCACCTGATCCGCGAGTTCGGCATCGGTGGCGTGATCGGTCTGGGCGGCGGCTGGGTGATGCTGCAACTGGTCAACCGCATCAATCTCGCCGCCGGGCTCTATCCGATCCTCATCATTGCTGGCGGTCTGGTGGTGTTCGCGCTGACCAACGCCTTGCATGGTAGCGGCTTCCTCGCCGTCTACCTGTGCGGCCTGGTGATCGGCAACCGCCCGGTGCGCAGCCGCCACGGCATTCTGCACATGCTCGACGGCATGGCCTGGCTGGCGCAGATCGGCATGTTCCTGGTGCTGGGCCTGCTGGTCACGCCCCACGATCTGCTGCCGATCGCCCTGCCCGCCCTCGGTCTGGCGCTGTGGATGATTCTGTTCGCGCGGCCGCTGTCGGTGATGGTCGGCCTGCTGCCGTTCAAGGCCTTCCACGGTCGGGAAAAAGCCTTTATTTCCTGGGTCGGCCTGCGCGGCGCGGTGCCGATCATTCTCGCAGTGTTCCCGCTGATGGCCGGGCTGCCGCAAGCGCAGCTCTACTTCAATCTGGCGTTCTTCATCGTGTTGGTGTCACTGCTGGTGCAGGGCACGAGCCTGCCGTGGGTGGCCAAATTGCTCAAGGTGACCGTTCCGCCAGAGCCCGCGCCGATTTCCCGGGCGGCACTGGAAGTGCACGTCACCAGCGAGTGGGAGCTGTTCGTTTACAAGCTCGGCGCGGAGAAATGGTGCATCGGTTCGCCCCTGCGTGAGCTGAAAATGCCCGAAGGCACACGCATCGCGGCGCTGTTTCGTGGCCAGCAACTGCTCCATCCGTCGGGTAGTACGGTGCTGGAAGTCGATGATTTGCTGTGTGTTATTGGCCATGAACACAACTTGCCGGCCCTCGGCAAACTGTTCAGCCAGGCACCGCAACGCGGCCTCGATCTGCGTTTCTTCGGCGACTTCGTGCTCGAAGGAGACGCCCAGCTTAAAGCGGTTGCAGCGCTGTATGGCTTGCCGGCCGAAGGCATCGATCCGGACATGACCCTGGGTGCGTTCATTGCGCAAAAAGTCGGGGGTGCTCCCATCGTCGGCGACCAGGTGGAGTGGAACAACACCCACTGGACGGTGGCGGTCATGGACGGGAACAAGATCGGCAAAGTGGGCGTCAGATTCCCCGAAGGAAGTCGCCCGGGCCCCGGACTCTTCCTCTAAACTGCTCCCACTCTCACTTGCTTGACCGGTCTCTATGCCTACCCTGCGCTCCTTTTTCGCCGCGGCCCTGCTGGGCCTCAGTCTCGTCGTCGGCCCGCTGCATGCTGCCGAACCACCGTCCAGCGATGCCGTGCAGGCCAGCCTCGACAAGCTGGCCGACAGCAAACTGCCGGACGCCGACAAGAAGACCCTGCAGACCATCCTGCAGAACACCCTCAATCAACTGAACAACCAGCGTGATTACGAGCAGAAGCTGATCGATCTCAAGCGTCAGCTGGCCAACGCGCCGAAGCAGACGATTGAAAACACCCGCGAACTCAGCCGCCTAAAGGCCACCGCACCGGTGCCGGTCGCGCAGCGTTTTCCGAAGGAGTCGATCCAGCAACTGGAGCAGATCCTTACCGATCGCTCGACCCAGCAGAGCGATCTGCAAAAAGCCCTGGCCGAAGCCAACAGCCTGATCATCACCGCGCAGACTCGCCCCGAGCGCGCTCAGGCGGAGATTTCCGCCAGCCAGACGCGCATCCAGCAGATCAACACCATCCTCAAATCCGGCAAGGACACCGGCAAAACGGTCACCGCCGAACAGCGCGACCAGTTGAACGCCGAACTGGCCGCACTCAATGCGCTGATTCCGCTGCGCCGCCAGGAACTGGCCGGCAACACCCAGTTGCAGGATCTCGGCAATGCCCAGCACGACTTGCTTTCGGAGAAATCCGACCGCCTCGACCGCGAGATCCAGGAACTGCAAACCCTGATCAACCAGAAGCGTCTGGCGCAGTCGCAGGAAACCGTTACCCAGCAATCGATCGAAGCGCAGAAGGCCGGCGGCAGCAGCTTGCTGGCGAGCGAGAGCGCGACCAACCTCAAGCTTTCCGACTATTTGCTCAAGAGCACCGACCGTCTCAACGAAGTCACGCAGCAGAACCTGCAGACCAAACAGCAACTCGACACCCTGACCCAGAGCGATTCGGCGCTGGACGAGCAAATCAACGTGCTCAAGGGCAGCCTGCTGCTGTCGAAAATCCTCTACAAACAGAAGCAGGCGCTGCCGCACTTGAAGGTCGACCGCGACCTCGCCGACCAGATTGCCGATATTCGCCTGTATCAGTTCGATGTCAGCCAACAGCGGGAGCTACTGAGCAATCCGGCGACCTACGTCGACAATTTGCTGGCCACGCAGCCGCCGGAGCAGGTCACCCCGCAACTGCGCAAGAGCCTGCTCGATCTGGCCAACACCCGCGCTGATCTGCTCGAGCGGCTGAACCGCGAGTTGAGCGCGATGCTCAACGAATCGATCACCCTGCAGCTTAACCAGAAACAATTGCTGAGCACCGCGCAAAGCCTGCGCGCGACCCTCGACGAACAGATGTTCTGGATCCCCAGCAACAAACCGCTGGATGTGGAATGGATGCGCGGTGTGCCCGAGCGCCTGGAGCGGCAGTTCAACACCCTGCCGTGGGCGTCGAGCCTGAGCGAACTGGCTGACGGCCTGACCCAGCGGCCATTGCTGTTCCTGCCACTGGCGCTGCTGATCGGCGCCCTGTTGTGGCGCCGCAAGGCCCTGTACGGACGACTCAACAAGGTTCACCAGGACATCGGCCACTTCAAGCGCGACAGCCAGTGGCACACGCCGCAGGCGATTCTGATCAACATCCTGCTGGCGATGCCGGTGGCGCTGGGTCTGGCGCTGTGCGGCCTGGCCCTGCAGATCGACGCGCGCGGGCAGAACGCCAACATGGGCGCGGCGCTGTTGCAGATGGGCCAGGCCTGGCTGGTGTTCTACACCGCATACCGGATTCTTGCGCCGGGTGGCGTGGCGGAATTGCACTTCCGCTGGGAAAAACCGCAGGTCGAGTTCCTTCAGGGCTGGGTGCGTCGACTCGGCCTGGTAGTAATGGCGCTGGTCGCCGTGGTAGCCGTCGCCGAGCTGCAACCGGCGGCGCTGGCCGATGACGTGCTCGGCATGCCGGTGGTGCTGACCTGCTACGCCTTGATGGCGTGGCTGCTCAGTCGCCTGCTGATCAGCAGCCCGACGCACCAGAACGCTTCGCTGTTCCGCAAAGCCGTCGGGGTGATGTTCACCCTGCTGCCGATCGCCCTGTTTGTCGCGGTGTGCTTCGGCTACTACTACACCGCGCTGAAACTCAGCGACCGCTTGATCAACACCCTGTACCTGCTGATGTTCTGGCTGGTGATCGAGGCGACCTTCGTGCGTGGCTTGAGCGTTGCCGCGCGGCGTCTGGCTTATCAGCGCGCACTGGCCAAACGGCAGGCGGCAAAAGAGGCCGGCGACGGCGAAGCGGTGATCGAAGAGCCGACGCTGGACATTGAAAAGGTCAACGAGCAGTCCCTGCGCCTGATCCGCCTGGCCCTGCTCGGCGGCTTCATTGCGGCGCTGTACTGGGTCTGGTCGGACCTGATTTCGGTGTTCTCGTATCTGGACAACATCACCCTCTACGAATACACCAGCGGCACCGGCGCCAACATGAGCATGGTGCCGATCAGCATCGGCGACATGCTCGGCGCGCTGATCATCATCGGCATCACCTTCGCGCTGGCGCGCAACTTGCCCGGCCTGCTCGAAGTGTTCGTGCTGTCCAAACTCAATCTGGCACAGGGCAGCGCTTATGCGACAACCACGCTGCTGTCCTACGTGATTGCCGGCGTTGGTTTCGTCACCACCCTGTCGACCCTCGGCGTCAGCTGGGACAAGTTGCAGTGGCTGGTGGCGGCGCTGTCGGTAGGCCTCGGTTTCGGTATGCAGGAGATCTTCGCCAACTTCATCTCCGGCATCATGATCCTCTTCGAACGCCCGGTGCGGATCGGTGACACCATCACCATCGGCAACCTGTCGGGCACGGTGAGCAAGATCCGCATCCGCGCCACCACCATCACCGACTTTGACCGCAAGGACATCATTGTCCCGAACAAGACGTTCATCACCGGGCAACTGATCAACTGGTCGCTGACCGACACCATCACCCGCGTCACGTTGAAACTGGGCGTCGACTACGGCTCGGATCTGGATCTGGTCAAGGAACTGCTGCTCAAAGCGGCCCGGGAGAACCCGCGTGTGCTCAAAGAACCGGAGCCACACGTGTACTTCCTCAACTTCGGCGAAAGCACCCTCGACCACGAACTGCGCATGCATGTGCGCGATCTCGGTGACCGCAACCCGGTGCTGGATGAGGTCAACCGCTTCATCAATCGCGAGTTCAAGAAGCAGCACATCAACATCTCGTTCCGGCAGATGGAGGTTTACCTGAAGAACCTGCACGGCCAGGAATACAAGATGGTGCCTGTGGAACCCGAGAACAAAACCATCGTGCCGATCGTCGACGGGCAGAAACCGTTGCCGGAACCGCCACCGAGCAAACTCGACTAACCGACATGGTCCCAGCAGAATGCTCGGACATTCTGCTGGAGCCGGCCCGTGAAAGCCCTCGACGAACTGACTTTCGACAACCGCTTCGCCCGCCTGGGCGACGCGTTCTCCGCGCACGTGCTGCCCGAGCCGATCGACAATCCGCGTCTGGTGGTCGCCAGCCCGGCCGCTCTGGCCTTGCTTGATCTCGATACGGCCAGCGCCGACACCGAAGAATTCGCGCAGCTGTTCGGCGGCCACAAGCTGTGGGCCGACGCCGAGCCACGGGCGATGGTGTATTCCGGCCATCAGTTCGGCGGCTATACCCCGCAACTGGGTGACGGGCGCGGCCTGCTGCTGGGCGAGGTGTACAACAATGCTGGTGAGCACTGGGACCTGCACCTCAAGGGCGCCGGGCAAACGCCCTTTTCGCGCATGGGCGATGGCCGCGCGGTGCTGCGCTCATCTATTCGCGAGTTTCTCGCTTCCGAGGCGCTGTTTGCGCTGAACATCCCGTCTTCGCGGGCCGCCTGTGTGATTGGCTCCGACACGCCGGTCTGGCGGGAAAAGCAGGAACGCGCGGCGATGGTGCTGCGTCTGGCGCCGAGCCATATCCGCTTCGGCCATTTCGAATACTTCTACTACACCAAGCGCCCCGAGCAGCAGAAACAGCTTGGCGAGCATGTGCTGGCGATGCACTTCCCCGAATGCCTGGAGCAACCGGAACCGTATCTGGCGATGTTTCGCGAAATCGTCGAACGCAACGCCGAGCTGATCGCCAAGTGGCAGGCTTATGGCTTCTGCCACGGCGTAATGAATACCGACAACATGTCGATCCTCGGCATCACCTTCGACTTCGGCCCGTTCGCCTTCCTCGACGATTTCGACGCAAATTTCATCTGCAATCACTCCGATGATCAGGGCCGCTACTCGTTCAGCAATCAGGTGCCGGTGGGCCAGTGGAACCTCAGCGCGCTCGCCCAGGCACTGACGCCGTTCATCAGCGTCGAGGCCCTGCGCGAAACCCTCGGCTTGTACCTGCCGCTGTTCCAGGCGCACTACCTCGACCTGATGCGCCGCCGCTTCGGCTTCACCACCGCCGAGGACGACGATCAGCAACTGCTGGAAAACCTGCTGCAACTGATGCAGAACAGCGGCGTCGACTACACGCTGTTCTTCCGCCGCCTCGGTGAAGAGTCAGCCGAACAGGCCATCGCCCGCCTGCGCGACGATTTTGTCGATATCAAAGGTTTCGATGCATGGGGCGAACGCTACGTCGCCCGGGTCGGCCGCGACGGCAATGCCGATCAGGCACAACGCCGCGCACGGATGCATGCCGTCAATCCGCTGTACATCCTGCGCAATTATCTGGCGCAACAGGCTATTGATGCGGCGGAACAAGGGGATTATGCCGAGGTACGCCGACTGCATGCGGTGCTGAGCAGACCGTTCGATGAGCAGCCGGGAATGGAAAGTTACGCCGAGCGACCGCCGGAGTGGGGAAAGCATTTGGAGATCAGTTGTTCGTCGTGAGTCGACTCAGATAAACACTTCGATCGGTACATTGAAACGTTCAGCGAGCCAGCGGATCTGGCGCAGGTTGAGCTTTCGTTTCCCGCTCAAAATTTCTGACACGACGGATTGAGTACCCACGCCAGGAAGGTCGCTCTGAGTGAGGCCGTGTTCGCGCATCATATAGCCGAGCACTTCTTCACCGCTCGCTTCAGCCATCGGATGATGGGTGCGATCCCATTCCTCGATCCAGTCACCGATGATGTCCAAAAGGCTCATCAATGGATGCGACTCATCTTCCCCGGTTAGTTCGAGTATCTCATCGACCGCCCGCACCAAGGCGTCATAATCCTCTTCGCTCTTCGGCTTTCGAACCAGCGGAGCGACATATTCCCAGTGCTCGGCCACTGTCTTGATCAAAATGCTCATATCTTCCCTTCCTTCCATTTGCCCCGATCATATTCGCGATGATCCAGAACATATTTTATGTACAACCTCTGCGATCGATAACTGACGAAAGCTATCAGTCGCAGCTTGTTGCCGCCCAGGTCAAAGACATGAAACTGGCCCACCTTGTCGATCGCAGGAAATATCGATTTCATCGCCGAGAAGTCCTTGGGACAGCTTCTCTTTGCCAGTCGAAACCACTGCGCCAGTGCGCTCGCGGATTGTGGCCATTTTTCCTTGGCCTCTCTGATGGGTTTTTCGCTAAACACATGCATGCAACATCCTTATCGCATTCTGCTATGGGAAATTAATCGAAGGGCGCGATTATCGCAATGTGCGATAGAAGCAGACAGACCGACGGTGCGTCCGGTAAATCTCAGCCTAGGTCTAACCTCGAATGGTGCACGATTGAAAATATGAGCAAACATCTCCACCTACCTGTCATCAGCTCTCTTTTGGATTCCGCTCATGACCACCCCACTCCTCATCCCCTGCCCCACCTGCAACGGCCTCAACCGCATCCCCGCCGAGCGCCTGGCTGACCAGCCCAAATGCGGGCGCTGCAAGTCTGCGGTGCTGTTGAGCAAACCCTTCGAACTCAAACAAGGCGATTACGCCAGTCAGATAAAGGGCGATCTGCCGTTACTGGTGGATGTCTGGGCGGACTGGTGCGGGCCGTGCAAGTCGTTCGCGCCGGTGTTCGAACAGGCTGCGGCGCAGCTGGCAGGCAAGTGCCGGCTGGCCAAGCTCGACAGCGAGGCGAACCAGCAGTTGTCGGCGCAGTTGGGGATTCGCTCGATTCCGAGTCTGATTCTGTTTAAAAACGGCAGGGAAGTGGCGCGACAGAGCGGTGCGTTGCCATTGCCGCAGTTGATGGCGTGGCTGCGTAGCCAAGGCATCTGACCCAACACAGACCACCCTGTGGGAGCGAGCCTGCTCGCGAAGGCGGTCGATCATTCAGCGCCGATGTTGAATGTGCCGGCCTCTTCGCGAGCAGGCTCGCTCCCACAGGATTTGCGTGTGAGTGGGGAATCAGTGGTCTTCCAGCAGATTGTGCAGTTCCACAAACTGCTGGGTCAGCTTGTGCCGTGGATCGAGGTGGATCAGCGGCATGCTGGCCTGGTGCGACTCGCGCATACGCACCGAACTGCTCAGGTACACCGGCAATACCGGCAAGCCTTCGGCAATCAGCTCATCGAGCATCTGCTGTGGCAGGCTGGCCCGCGCCTGAAACTGATTGACCACAATGCCTTCGACTTCCAACCCTTCGTTGTGGTCATCCTTCAACTCTTCGATCTCGGCGATCAGGCCGTACAGCGCCTGACGTGAAAAGCTGTCGCAGTCAAAGGGGATCAATACCCGATCCGCAGCAATCAGCGCCGATACCGCGTAGAAATTCAACGCAGGCGGGGTGTCGAGATAGATTCGGTCGTAGTCCTCGGACAATTCGTCGAGCAACTTGCGCAGCTTGTTGATCTTGTGTTTCGCCTCGAGCTTGGGCTGCAGGTCGGCCAGCTCGGCGGTGGCAGTAATGATGTGCAGGTTATCGAACGGGGTTTCGTAGATGTCCGCCTGATTCTTTTTCGAGAACGGCCCGGACGACAGCGTCTGTTTGAAGAAATCGGCGATGCCCATCGGGATATCGTCACCGGTGAGCCCGGTCAGATACTGAGTGGAATTGGCCTGGGCATCGAGGTCGACCAACAACGTGCGATAACCCTCGCTGGCGCTGACCGCCGCCAGATTGCAGGCGATGCTGGATTTGCCCACGCCACCTTTCTGATTGAACACCACGCGCCGCATGACCAAACCTCCGTGTATCAAAGAATGACCGAGTGTAGTTGGCGGTGACCGCGCTTCGCTACCTTCACGGACATGGACTACGTCGTCCGGTGTAAAAATCGACGCCCAGGCATGGAAAAAACCGCCAGCCATCCCAGAGACACCTGACAGACACGCCGCGTCAAATCTGGATAATGGCCAAGTGATAGCCATGCAGCGAACCGCTCGGTACATTTTGTTGGGCAAAATGTAACCAACATTTGCTACACACCCGTCGCACCGGGATAATGCGCGCCACCCGGCGCCCTGCGCCAAGCCAAGCCTGCTGCGGCGCTGGCGACTCAACGCGTCAACGAAAGCCCGCAGGGGCGGGATGAATGTCCGTGATCAACTTCAACATCGCCCAATGGCGCGCGTGGGCCCCGGGGCTCGACAGCGTGGACGCCTGGCAGGCCTGGAGCCGACAACCGGTCGTGCTGCAGAGCAGTGATGCCGCGCCCGATGTGTCGTTTCTGCCGGCCATGCAACGCCGTCGCCTCAGCCGCCTGGCGCGGATGGCCTTCAGCGTTGGCTGGCCGCTGGCCGAAGGCCGGGACCATCTGCCACTGGTGTTCGTCTCGCGGCACGGCGAAACCCCACGCACGTTTGAAATCCTCCGCGATCTGGCCACCGAACAGCCGTTGTCGCCGACCCAATTCAGCCTTTCAGTACATAACGCGATCATCGGTTTGTGGTCGATCATGCGCGGTGAAACCAGCGAAATGACCGCCCTCGCCGCTGCTGGCGACGGCCTTGAACACGGCATGCTCGAAGCAGCGGCACTGCTTGATGAAGGCGCCCCGGCCGTGCTGCTGGTGATCACCGAAGAGCAACCGCCCGAGGCGTACTCGCAGTGGGTCGATGACGTGCCGTTCCCTTACGCGCTGGGTTTATTGCTCACGCCCGGTACCGACTGGCGGCTGACCCTGAACAGCAGCACCGAAACCCGGTCCAAGGCGCACTGGCCGCACGCGCTCAACCTGCTGCGAACCCTGCTCGGCCAGCAACCTGACTGCCAACATGCGTGGAAAAATCGTGTATGGACCTGGCATCGCAACCCGTGACCGCCAAACACCGCGACGCCTACTACTGGCGCCTGCTGGCCACTGCTGCGAGCTTCGCCTTGTTCGGGCTCGGCGGGCTGTGTCTGCGCCTGCTGGTATTTCCGCTGCTCGGCTGCCTGCCCGGTGACGCGCTGGTCCATCGCCTGCGCGCGCGGCGTACGGTCAGTCGCTTGTTCTGGTTTTTCGTGCGTTTCATGGCCCGCACCGGCGTGCTCACTTACAACATCGAGGGTGCCGAACGCCTCGGCCGGCCGGGGCAGATGATCATCGCCAACCACCCGTCGCTGATCGATGTGGTGTTTCTCATCGGTCTGGTGCGCCACGCCAATTGCGTGGTGAAAAAAACCCTCTGGGAAAACCCGTTCACCCGTGGCCCGCTGCGCCGCACCGAGTACATCAGCAACGACGGCAGCATGGACATGCTCGACGCCGCCGCGCAGTCATTGCAGGACGGCCAGACCCTGATAATTTTCCCCGAAGGTACGCGCACCCAGCCGGGGCAGGCGCCGGCCTTTCATCGGGGGGCGGCGGCAATTGCCCTGCGCGGTGCGAAAATCGTTACCCCGGTGATCATCAAGGTCAGCCCGACCACCCTGACCAAAGCCGAGCCGTGGTATCGCATCCCCCATCGCCGCGTGCACTTCAGTTTTCGCGTGGGGGCCGATATAGACCCACAGACCTTCGCCGCGCAAGGCCCCGCACCGCAGGCCTCGCGCAAGCTCAACGATTATTTGCATGACTATTTCATTAAGGAGCTCGCCGCAGATGAGCGATCAGAACACCGCTAGCCTGGTGCGTGACATCAAACTGCTGATCATCGACGCCTTGGGTCTCGAAGACATCAGCCCCGAGGACATCGGCGACGAGCAGACATTGTTCGGCGAAGGCCTCGGCCTGGACTCCGTGGACGCGCTGGAACTGGGCCTGGCGATCCAGAAAAAATACGGCATCAAGATCGACGCCGATGCCAAAGACACCCGCAACCATTTCACCAACGTGGCCAGCCTTGCGGCATTCGTCACGGCAAAACAGGCAGCTTGAGACCGGACCATGCAAACTCGTGACGATATTTTCAACACCCTGCGCGATGCCCTGGTCGAGCTGTTCGAGCTGGATCCGGCCCGCGTAAGCATGGACGCCAATCTGTATCAGGATCTTGAAATCGACAGCATCGATGCGGTTGACCTGATCGATCACATCAAACGCCAGACCGGCAAGAAAATCGCCGCCGAAGAATTCAAATCGGTGCGCACCGTCGGAGACGTGGTCGAGGCGGTGTTCCGTCTGGTTCAACCGGCCGCATGAGCCGACTGATCGGCCTGGGCCTGCTGCTGGCCGGTCTGCTGTACCCCTTTGCGGTGTATTTCGGCATGGAGCATTTCGCCCCGTGGCAATTTGCACTGCTGCTGGGCAGCCTGTGGCTGGCGCGCGCCCTGACCGGCGAACGCAAGCCCGGCAGCCTGTGGATGGCGTGCGTGGCGATGGTGTTCTGCCTGCTGCTGGCGGTGTTCGACAGCCCGCAGCTGCTGCGCTGGTACCCGGTGCTGATCAGCGCATTCATGCTGGTGCTGTTCGGCGCCAGCCTGAAATACGGCCCGCCAATGGTCGAGCGTCTGGCGCGCTTGCGCGAGCCGGAACTGCCGCAGGTTGCCATTCGCTATACGCGCAAGGTCACGCTGGCCTGGAGCGTGTTTTTCTTCTGCAACGGTTTGTGCGCCGCCCTCCTCACCCTGTGGGCGCCGCTGGATTGGTGGATGTTGTACACCGGCCTGATCTCCTATGGATTGATCGGCCTGATGTTTGCCATTGAATGGCTGATACGACAACGGGTAAGAGGCCGTACATGAATTGGATAAAACTTGAGCAGCTGTTGCTCAAGGCACTGCCGGCACGGGCGATCTGCCAGGCGCCGGCACTCGATCACACGCAACTGCGAGCGCAGGCCCTGAGCGTCGCCGCGGGTCTGCAAAGCCGAGGCGTGAAAAGGCTGGCCGTGCATCTGGAAGATGCCGCCGACCTTGCCATCGCCCTGCTCGGTGCCTGGCGTGCCGGCGTCAGCGTGTTGCTGCCGGCGGATCTGCAAGCGCAGACGCGTCAGCGCTGGTCGCAGGAAGTCGATCTATGGCTGACCGATCAACCCGGCGACGCCCAGTTGCACGACTTCACTGAGCCCGGCCTGCCCGGTGCAGAACTGGATCTCGATCAATGCCGCCTGAGCCTGTGCACTTCCGGCTCCAGCGGCGAACCCAAGCGCATCGACAAGACCCTGCGCCAATTGGCCAACGAGGTCGAAGCGCTGGAGCTGTTATGGGGCGCAGACCTCGGTGAAGCCTGCATCATCGGCAGTGTCGCCACGCAACACATCTATGGCCTGCTGTTTCGCGTGTTGTGGCCCTTGTGCGCCGGGCGCCCGTTGGTGCGCCGGCAACTGGCGTTCTCCGAAGACTTGCAGCGCGCCAGCCGCGAATACCCGGCCTTCGCCTGGGTTGCGAGCCCGGCGCTGCTCAAGCGCATGGGCGACAACCTCGACTGGCCGGCCATGAGCGCGGTGCGCCGGGTGTTTTCCTCCGGGGGCGCGTTGCCGCCGGAAGCGGCGCAAAGCCTGCACCAGCGCTTACAGCAATGGCCGACGGAAATCCTCGGCAGCTCGGAAACCGGCGGTATCGCCTGGCGTCAGGGCGAGTCGTTGTGGCAACCGTTTGCTGGCGTCGAACTGAGCCAGGACAGCGACGGCGCCCTGCTTATTTCTTCGCCTTATCTGCCTGCCGGCCATGTCGAACACAGCGCTGACGCCGCGCGCATCGCCGCCGATGGTCGTTTTGAACTGCTGGGGCGACTGGACCGCATCGTCAAACTGGAAGAAAAACGCATCTCGCTGCCGATGCTCGAGCAGGCCTTGGCAGCCCATGACTGGGTCGCCGAGGCGCGCCTCGGTGTGGTTCAGGAAAACCGCGCCTCGCTCGGTGCGCTGCTGGTGCTCAGCGAATCGGGCCTGTTCGCCCTGCGCGAGCATGGCCGCCGTGGCCTGACCGAAACCCTGCGCAAACATCTGAGCCAACATTGCGAAGCCCTCGCCCTGCCCCGGCGCTGGCGCCTGCTGCGGCAAATGCCGTTGAACAGCCAGGGCAAACTGGCGCAAGCCGACGTCGAAGCGCTGCTGCTGGCCGCACGGCCGAAAGCCCCCGAAGTGCTGGAGCAGAGCGCAAGCGACGGCGAATGGAGCCTGCAACTCAGCGTGCCGCCGGATCTGGCCTACTTCAGCGGACACTTTCCCAAGGCACCGGTGTTGCCCGGTGTGGTGCAGGTGGAGTGGGCGCTGAATCTGGGGCGGCAGTTGTTGAAGCTGGACGGCGCGTTTGCCGGAATGGAAGTGCTGAAATTCCAGCAACTGGTGCGCCCGGGTGATGAAATCCAGCTGCATCTGCGTTTCGATGCCGAGCGCGGCAAGTTGTATTTTGCTTATCGCAATGACACGGCGACGTGTTCCAGCGGGCGCATTCTCCTGGGGCCTGCCCATGCATAACCCCTGCGCCGTAATCCCGGTGTACAACCACGAAACCGCAATCACCACCGTGGTCGATGCCCTGCTCGCACAAGGTCTGCCGTGCATTCTGGTGGACGATGCCAGCGAGCCGTCCTGCGCACGGGTGCTCGACGCCCTGGCCGAGCGCGACAGGGTTTTCCTGGTGCGTCTCACAGCCAATCAGGGCAAGGGCGGCGCGGTGATGACCGGTCTGCGTGAAGCCTCGCGTCTGGGTTACAGCCATGCTTTGCAGGTCGATGCCGACGGCCAGCACGATTTGCACGACGTCGCGCGCTTCGTCGGCGAATCCCGCGCCCATCCCGAGGCGATGATCTGCGGCTATCCGCTGTTCGACGAGAGCGTGCCGAAAGGGCGTTTGTACGCGCGCTACCTGACCCACGTGATGGTGTGGATCAACACCCTGTCGTTGCAGATTCGCGATTCGATGTGCGGCTTCCGTGTTTATCCGCTGGCGCCGACTCTGGCGGTGATCGACTCGGCGAAAGTCGGCAAACGCATGGATTTCGATTCGGACATCCTCGTGCGTCTGGCCTGGCGCAATCAGCCGATGCGCTGGCTGCAGACCAGCGTGCATTACCCGCTGGACGGTGTATCGCACTTTCGCCTGTTCCACGACAACGCGCTGATTTCCAGCATGCACACGCGGCTGTTCTTCGGCATGTTGCTGCGTTGGCCGGTGATCCTCTGGCGGCGGTGGAAACCATGAGCGAAGAAGTCGACAAGAAGCACTGGGCCGACCGCGAAGAGCGCGGCAGTTTCCTGCTGATGAAATTCACCGCGTTCGCCGCCAAAGTCCTCGGCCGCCGCCTGCTCAGTCCGTTGCTCTATGGCATCGTGCTGTACTTTTTCCTCTTCGGCCGCGTCGCCCGGCGCAGTGCCTGGCAGTACCAGCAGCGGCTGGCCGAATGGAGCCGGCGCGACGACTTGCGCCCGAGCCACTGGCGGGTGTTTGGCCAGTTCATGACCTTTGCCGATTCGCTGCTCGACAAGCTCGATGTGTGGAACGGCAAGTTGAGCATCGAGCAGATCGAAATCATCGACCCGGCGCTGCTGCGCAAGCAGTTGCGCGGCAGTCGCGGGCAACTGCTGGTCGGCGCGCATCTGGGCAATCTCGAAGTGTGCCGGGCGCTGGCGGAGATCGGCGAAAAGGTCACCATGAATGTGTTGGTGCACACCAAGCACGCCGAACAATTCAACCGCTTGCTTGGCGAGGCCGGGGCGACCAATCTGCGCCTGATCCAGGTCAGCGAACTCGACCCGGTGATCATGCTGCAACTGCACGAACGGCTGGAACGCGGCGAGTGGTTGGCGATTGCCGGTGACCGCGTGCCGCTGCACGGCGGGCGCAGCGTGACAGTGGACTTTCTCGGCCATCCGGCGCCATTTCCGCAAGGCCCGTGGTTGCTGGCCGGCCTGCTCAAGTGCCCGGTCAACCTGCTGATGTGCCTCAAGCAACCCGACGGCCACTATCGCCTGACCCTCGAACCGTTCGCCGACGCGGTGGTGTGGTCACGCCGCGATCGCGAGCAGGTCATTCATCAGTGGGCCACTCGCTACGCGCAGCGCCTGAGTCACTATTGCCTCGAAGCCCCGCAGCAATGGTTCAACTTTTACCCTTTCTGGAAGACCGATGACGACGCCAACCCATGAGCCGGTAACCTTCGGCGAACGCCCTTTGCGCATCGAAGACGTGCTGGCCCTGGCCAACCGTCAGGCGCCCGTGCAGTTGCAGGCTGACGCCGACTATCGCGAGCGCATCGCCAAGGGCGCGCGGTTTCTCGATTCGCTGCTGGACAAGGAAGGTGTGATCTACGGCGTCACCACCGGTTACGGCGATTCCTGCGTGGTCGCGGTGCCGCTGCATCACGTCGAGGCGCTGCCGCGTCATCTCTACACTTTTCACGGCTGCGGCCTGGGCAAACTGCTCGACGCGCAGGCAACCCGCGCGGTGCTGGCGGCGCGTTTGCAGTCGTTGTGCCACGGCGTTTCCGGGGTGCGCGTCGAACTGCTCGAGCGTCTGCACGCGTTTCTCGAATACGACATCCTGCCGTTGATTCCCGAAGAGGGTTCGGTGGGTGCCAGTGGCGATCTGACGCCGCTGTCCTATGTCGCCGCAACCCTGTCCGGCGAGCGCGAAGTGCTGTTCCGTGGCGAACGTCGTCAGGCTGCCGACGTGCATCGCGAGCTCGGCTGGACGCCGCTGGTGCTGCGCCCGAAAGAGGCGCTGGCGCTGATGAACGGCACGGCGGTGATGACCGGCCTCGCCTGCCTCGCCTTCGCCCGCGCCGATTACCTGCTGCAACTGGCCACGCGCATCACCGCGCTCAATGTCGTCGCGCTGCAAGGCAACCCAGAGCACTTCGACGAACGCCTGTTCGCCGCCAAACCGCACCCGGGGCAGATGCAGGTCGCCGCGTGGTTGCGCAAGGATCTGGCGATCGACGCGCCAACCGCGCCATTGCATCGTCTGCAGGATCGCTACTCGCTGCGTTGCGCGCCGCATGTGCTCGGCGTATTGGCCGACAGCCTGAACTGGCTGCGCGGCTTCATCGAGACCGAGCTGAACAGCGCCAACGACAACCCGATCATCGACGCCGAAGCCGAGCGCGTTCTGCATGGCGGGCACTTCTACGGCGGGCACATTGCGTTCGCCATGGACAGCCTGAAAAACCTCGTGGCCAACGTCGCCGATCTGCTCGATCGGCAACTGGCGTTGCTGGTCGACGAGCGTTACAACCACGGCTTGCCGAGCAACCTCTCCGGCGCACCCGCCGATCGGGCGATGATCAATCACGGCTTCAAAGCGGTGCAGATCGGCACCAGCGCCTGGACCGCCGAAGCGCTGAAAAACACCATGCCGGCCAGCGTGTTCTCGCGCTCCACCGAGTGCCACAACCAGGACAAGGTGAGCATGGGCACCATCGCCGCCCGTGATGCGATTCGCGTGCTGGAGCTGACCGAACAGGTCGCCGCCGCCACGCTGCTCGCCGCCAACCAGGGCGTGTGGCTGCGCGCTCAAGCCACCGGTGCGCGCCCGCTGCCGCCAGCACTGGCAGCGATGCACGAAGAGCTGGGCAAGGACTTCCCGCCGGTCATCGAAGACCGTGCGCTGGAAGGCGAACTGCGCCTGTGCCTGCAACGCATCGCCGCGCAACACTGGAGGCTGCATGCGTAGTGCCGGAGTGCTTCATGCCGATACCGAGATTCTGGTGCCGTTTTTCGACGTCGACACCATGCACGTGGTCTGGCACGGCCATTACGTCAAATACCTCGAAGTCGCGCGCTGTGCGCTGCTGGACAAGATCGGCCATAACTACACGCACATGGTCGAGTCGGGTTACGCCTGGCCGATCATCGACCTGCAACTGCGCTACGTGCGCAGCGCGGTGTTCGGCCAGCGGCTTAACGTGCGCGCCAGTCTGGTCGAGTGGGAAAACCGTCTGAAGATCAATTACCTGATAACCGACCTGCAGACCGGCGAACGCCTGACCCGCGCAAGCTCCGTGCAGGTCGCTGTCGAAGTGAGCAGCCGCGAGATGCAACTGGCTTCACCCAAAGTCTTCACCGATGCCGTAGAAAGGATGCTGCGATGAATGTGTTTTTCAGAAGCCTCGGCGCGTTGACGCTGCTGGCCGTGTCGTCATGGGCCAATGCCTTCGACCTGCAACAACTGAGTGAACAACTGGCGAAACCGGATGTTATCCACGGCCAGTTCATTCAGGAAAAACACCTGCGCGCCCTGCCGCAGCCGCTGATCAGCAAGGGCAGCTTCGTCCTCGCGAAAAATCATGGCCTGCTGTGGCTGTTGAAAACTCCGCTGCAACAGGATTACCGCATCACCGCCAATGGCATCGCCCGCCGTGACACCAACGGCTGGCAACTGCTGCCGAACAAGAGCGCCGGCGCCGAGCAGAACCGTTTGTTCCTCGCCGTGCTGCAAGGTGACAGCAGCGGTTTGCAGCGGGATTTCGAACTGGCCCTGAGCGGCACGGCGCAGCAGTGGCAACTGACCCTGACGCCGCGTTCGATGCTGCTCAAGCAAGTGTTCAAGCAGATCAATATCGATGGCGGCGCCCTTGTGCAAACCATCGAGCTGCTGGAAACCCAGGGCGACAGCACCCTGCTGCGCATGCAGGACAGCACGGCCGAGCAACCCCTGAGCGAAGCGGAGCAACATGACTTTGCCGAGTGAACGCAGGCTGCCCTGGCTGTTTCTGAGCCTGCTGCTGGCCGTCGTCGCGCTGGCTGCCTGGCAGTGGCGCGACGGTGCGCCGCTGTCGGCCAATCTCATGGAGCTGGTACCCGGGACCAGTCCAGACGCGCTGGAAGTGCGCGCCGAACAGCGCATGCAAGAACCGCTCAATCGCGAAATGCTGGTGCTGGTCGGTCACGCCGATCGCCAGCAAGCACTGAACATGGCTCAGCAACTGGGCGAACAATGGCAGGCCAGCGGTCTGTTCGAAACCGTGCAATGGAACCTGCAAGCCGACTTGCCGGCGCTGCGCAAGCAATTGCTGCAAGGACGCCTTGCGATGCTCTCGGCGGATGATCGGCAGCTACTCAGCGAGCACCCCGACGCGTTCATCCAGCAGCGGGTGCAGGCGCTGTTCGATCCGTTCAACGGCTTCACCCTGGTGCCGAGCCAGGACGACTGGCTCGGCCTGACCGGGCGCATCCAGAACAGCCAGCCGAAACATGGCGCAGTGCAACTGGACATTGGCAGCGGCGCACTGGTCGCCGAGGCCGACGGCAAGAGCTGGGTGATGCTGCGTGCGCGCACCACCGGCAACGCCTTCGACATGAACCTGCCGTTGCAGGTGGCAGAGCTGCTCCAGCACAGCCGCGAGCAAGCGGCGCAAAGCGGCGTGCAGTTGCTCGCCGCCAGTGGCCTGCTCTATGCCGCCAACGGCCAGCAACAGGCTACTCGCGAGATGACCTGGGTCGGCGGTGGTGCGACGGTTGGCATTCTGCTGTTGCTGCTGTTGGCGTTTCGCCGCTGGGGCGTGCTGCTGGCATTTGTCCCGGTGCTGGTCGGCATGCTGTTCGGCGCGGTGGCCTGCGTGGCGCTGTTCGGTCACATGCATGTGATGACGCTGGTGCTCGGCTCAAGTCTGATCGGCGTTGCCGTCGATTACCCACTGCACTATCTATCCAAGAGCTGGAGCCTCAAGCCCTGGCACAGCTGGCCGGCCCTGCGCCTGACGTTGCCGGGGCTGACCCTGAGCCTGATCACCAGCGTCATCGGCTATCTGGCGCTGGCGTGGACGCCGTTCCCGGCATTGACGCAGATCGCCGTGTTCTCCGCTGCCGGCTTGCTCGGTGCCTATCTGTCGGCGGTCTGCCTGCTGCCGGCGCTGCTGAAAAATGTCCAACTGCGCCCGGCGCAATGGCCGCTGCGCCTGGCCGAACGCCTGATTCATCTGCGTGAGGCGCTGCTCGGTTGCATTCGCACGCCCGCGCTGCTGGCCCTGCTGATCGCCTTCTGCGTCGGCGGCCTGATGCAGTTGCAGAGCAAAAACGATATCCGCCTATGGGTCGGCGCGCCGCAGCATCTGACCGACGAAGCGCAGACCATCGCGCGCATCACCGGGTATCAACCGACCAGCCAGTTCTTCCTGATCCGTGCGGCCAATCAGGAGCAATTGCTCGAACGCCAGGCAGCGCTGAGCGAGCGCCTGCAGCAACTGGTCAACCTCGACAAACTGCAAGGCTATCTGGCTCTCGATCAACTGGTCAGCGCGCCGAGCCAGCAACAGCAAGTGCGCGAATCACTGAACAAGCTGCCGTCGTTCTGGCAACCGCTGCTCGATCTCGGCGTGCCGGTGGCTGCGTTGCAGAATGAATTGCAGCAATTGCAGACCCTGCCCGCCGAAGACATCGACGCCGCGCTGGCCGGCCCGCTCGGTGAGCCGTATCGGACACTGTGGCTTGGACCGACTGAAGACGGCGTCGCAGCGATGACCAGTTTGCAGGGCTTGAACAATCCGTCGTTGCTGCGCGTGCAGGCACTCGATTTGCCGGGGGTGGTGCTGGTCGATCGCCTCGGTGACCTGAACAAGGTGTTTGCCGCCACGCAGATCAGCGCCGCCGAACTGAAGCTGGTCTCCTGCGTGTTGATCGTGCTGGTGCTGATGCTGCCGTTCGGCCTGACCGGCGCACTGCGCATCGTCGCCCTGCCACTGCTGGCGGCGCTGTGCAGTCTGGCCAGCCTTGGCTGGCTCGGTCAGCCACTGACCCTGTTCAGCTTGTTCGGCCTGTTGCTGGTGACGGCGATCAGCGTCGATTACGCAATCCTCATGCGCGAACAGGTGGGCGGCGCAGCGGTAAGTCTGCTCGGCACCTTGCTCGCCGCCGTCACCACGTGGCTATCGTTCGGCCTGCTGGCGGTCTCCAGTACGCCGGCGGTGAGCAATTTCGGCCTGTCGGTAAGCCTCGGTCTGGCGTTCAGCTTCATGCTCGCACCGTGGGCCGGGCGCCATGAACCGGTTGCGGAGCCAGCGGCATGATGGTCTTAGGCTTCTGGTTGCTGGCCATGGCGCTGTTTGCCCTGGCGACCCGGGTCGGCCGCCATTTCGGTCTGATATCGATCGTCAGTCAGTTGCTGCTGGCGAGCTTCGGCTTGCCGCTGCTGATGTACTTCTGGATCGAACCGGGCTGGCAGCTCAGCGGCGCACAACTGATCGCCCCGGACTGGCTGAAAAACCTCTACAGCCTGAGCTTCGCCCTGCTGCTCGGGCATATCCTCAGCGATGTCATCGATCTGCGTCTGGATCGCCAGAGCGTAAAAATCGCTGTGCCGAGTTTCGCTGTGCCGTTCGCTTGCGGGCTGGCGGTCGCGTATTGGTTGCTGCCGGCGCAGCCGTGGCTCAACGCAATGGCCATCGGACTGGTCTTCGCCATAACGGCGATCCCGGTGTTGTACCTGTATCTGCGTCACATCGATTACCCGCCCGCTGCCACACGGCGTCTGGTGCAAACCGCGATCCTTATCGATCTGACTTGCTGGACGCTGTTCGGCCTCGCCCAGGGCAGTCTGCACTTGAGCAGCCTGTTGCTGCCTGTGGCCATGGCCGGCGTGCCACTGCTTTTGCACCTGCTGCGCGTGCGTCGCCCTCTGACCTACAGCCTCGGCTTCTTCGCCCTGCTGGTCATGGCCGAGCATTACAAACTCAACGCGCTGATTTTCGGCATCGGCTATCTGCTGTGCATGGCGCTGCTGAAAGTGCCGTTGGTGCTGCCGTTGCCGGCACGCTGGATGAGCCGCTTGCAGACGTGGATCGCGATCCCGCTGATCCTCACGTTCGGTATCGTCCAGATCGACGTGCACAGCGCCCTCGCCAGCCTTGGCGCCGGGCAGTGGGCGGCGCTGCTGCTGTTGCCGATTGCCAGTAAACTGCTGGGCAACTGGCTCGGCCTCGGTTGGGCGGGCGCCTCGTTCGCTGGCGCCAGCCGCTGGCGCGAAAGCGTGCTGCTGAACATTCGCGGCCTGAGCGAAATCGTCTTTCTCAATCTGCTATTGCAACAACAGCTCATCACCCCGGCGCTGTATTTCGCGCTGATGCTGATGGGCCTGATCGCGACGCTGCTGCCGGCCCTGATCGGCCTGCATCGCGCGCCCCTGAATCTGAACAGTCCCTTGCCCCGGAGCTCACGTGCCAATCGTTGAAATGGAATCCCGTCAGGTCGTGATCATCGGTGCCGGCCCGTCCGGCGCTATCGCCGCTGCCCTGCTCAAGCGCAAGGGCCACGATGTGCTGGTGCTCGAGCGCCAGCACTTCCCGCGCTTCTCCATCGGCGAAAGCCTGCTCAGCCATTGCCTGGATTTCGTCGAAGAAGCCGGCATGCTCGACGCCGTCAACGCCGCCGGGTTCCAGCGCAAGACCGGCGCGGCGTTTGCCTGGGGCGAGCGCTACAGCGCCTTCGATTTTGGCGACACCTTCACCGCCGGCAAGCCGACCACGTTCCAGGTGCAGCGCGCCGATTTCGACAAGTTGCTGGCCGATCAAGCAGCATTGCAAGGTGCGGAAATCCGTTATGGCGATGCGATCGTCAGCGTCGATTTCGATCAGGCGAAACCACTCCTTGATGTGCGTCGCGAAGACGGCAGCGAGTACCGTGTCGAAGCCGATTTCGTCCTGGACGCCAGCGGCTACGGCCGCGTGTTGTCGCGTCTGCTCGACCTCGAAGCGCCTTCGAATTTCCCGGTGCGCCAGGCGGTGTTCACCCATGTCGAAGATCACATCGACAATCCGGCGTTCGACCGCGAAAAGATCCTTGTCACCACCCATCCCGAGCATCGCGATGTATGGTTCTGGACCATCCCGTTCAGCAATGGCCGCTGCTCGGTGGGCGTGGTCGCGGCTGAGGAACATTTCCGGGGACGCGACAGCGATCTCGATGCTTGCCTGCGCAGCTTCATCGCCGAGACGCCAAGCCTCGCCGGGGTTCTGAACAACGCGGTCTGGGACACCCCGGCGCGCACCCTCGGCGGCTACGCGGCCAATGTGAAAACCCTGCATGGCCCGGGCTTCGCGCTGCTGGGCAACGCCGCAGAATTCCTCGATCCGGTGTTCTCCTCCGGCGTGACCATCGCCATGCGTTCGGCGAGCATGGCTGCCGGCGTGCTGCACCGTCAGTTGCTGGGTGAAACGGTGGACTGGCAAAGCGAATTTGCCGAGCCGTTGAAACGCGGCGTCGACACGTTCCGCTGCTACGTCGAAGGCTGGTACGCCGGCACCTTCCAGGACGTGATTTTCTACGAGGACAGCCAGGCGGAGATTCGCCGGATGATCTGCTCGATCCTCGCCGGTTACGCCTGGGACGAGCGCAACCCGTTCGTCAGCGAAGCGCGGCGCCGGCTGAAGATGATTTCCCAACTCTGCGCGCAGGACACCCCATGAATTACCTGAGCGACAGTTACGTCGAGGAAACCCGCTTCGGTCTCTGGTTCCTGCGCAGCCACACCTGGCAGCACCATGTGCTGCGCGTGGCGATCAACGATCTGCGTGGATTATTCAGTGAAGCGCTGCCGGAACACCCGGTGCTGCTGGACGCCGGTTGCGGTCAGGGCAAGTCCTTCGGCCACCTGCGCCAGACCTTTGCCCCGCAGCGCCTGATCGGCGTCGACGCCGACCCGCACAGCCTGCAACTCAGCGCCGAAGAGGCCACGCGCCTGGGCATGCCAGTCGAGTTGATCGGCAGCGATTGCGCCACGCTCAACGTCGCCGATGCCAGCGTCGACATGCTGTTCTGTCACCAGACCTTCCACCACTTGGTCGAGCAGGAAAAGGCCTTGGCCGAGTTCTATCGCGTGCTCAAGCCGGGCGGCTATCTGCTGTTCGCCGAGTCCACCGAGGCTTACATTGATACCTGGGTGATTCGCTGGCTGTTCCGCCATCCGATGCACGTACAGAAGAGCGCCGCCAGGTATCTGCAGATGATCCGCGAGCAGGGTTTCGAGTTTGCCGAGCGCAATGTGTCCTACCCGTATCTGTGGTGGAGCCGGTCGAAGGATTTTGGTTTGCTGGAGCGGTTGGGCTTGAGCAAACCCAAGCCATTCGGCGAGCGTGAAGAGACGCTGGTGAATGTCGTCGCGCGCAAACCATTGCAGGAATCTGTCTGATGTACGGCTATCGATCTGAACACCTGAAACCCTGTGGGAGCGAGCCTGCTCGCGAAAGCGGTGTATCAGTCAGCCAAGTTGGCGAATGTCAGATTGCATTCGCGAGCAGGCTCGCTCCCACAGGGTTTGCTGCATGGCTGGCGATCGTTTTGTCAGCCTTGCTGTTGAGTGCCTGCGCCGGCCAGCCACCGCTGCCAGCGGCCGAACCAACACTGCCCCTGCCGCTGCAACTGCACATCGAACGCGAGCAGGCCGGGCAGCGTCAGGACTGGCTGCTGGTGATCCAGCGCGAAGGCGCCGGCACGCGCTGGTCGATGATGGATCCGCTGGGCATTCCACAGGCCCGCCAGCAACTGATCGACGGGCATTGGCAGGCCGACGGTCTGCTGCCGCCGAACCCGGAAGCGCGGGAGCTGTTCGCCGCATTGCTGTTCGCTTTGACGCCTTCCGCCGAACTGCTGCGCAATTATCCCGACGCCCGGCAACAGGCCGATCAGCGTTCACTGCCGGCGCGCTGGAACATCCGCTATTCACAACCATTGAGCTTCCAATTGAATCTGCCTCAAGGCCCGCACTATCGCGTTTCCCAGTTAGGTGAATCGACGCCATGACCGCTTACCTGAATGCCCTCGGCGTGATCTGCGCTTTGGGCCGCGACAAGTCTGAAGTCGCGCGCAATCTGTTTGCCGGCGACTGTTCGGGGATGCGCCGCGAGTCCGGCTGGGTCGCCGAGCATGAACTGCCTGTGGCCGGCGTACACGGTGAATTGGCGGCGATCCCTGCGGACCTGGTCGAGCACAGCAGCCGCAACAATCAGCTGCTGCTGGAAGCCGCGCTGCAGATTCGAGACGACATCGATCGTGCGATCCAGACCTTCGGCCGCGAGCGCATAGGCGTGGTGCTAGGCACCAGCACCTCGGGCATCGACGAGGCCAGCCGGGGTCTGGCGCATTACATCCGCGAACAGCAATTTCCTCCCGAGTACGACTATCGCCAACAGGAACTCGGCGCCCCGGCGAATTTCCTCGCCGAATGGCTGCAACTGAACGGCCCGGCCTACGTGATTTCTACCGCTTGCACTTCCAGCGCCCGCGCGCTGATGAGCGCTCAGCGTCTGCTCGATCTGGGTCTGTGCGATGCGGTGCTGTGCGGCGGCGTCGACAGTCTGTGCAAGCTCACGCTGAACGGTTTCTCTTCGCTGGAAGCCGTTTCAGATGAACGCTGCAATCCGTTTTCCGCCAACCGCAACGGCATCAATATCGGCGAGGCAGCGGTACTGTTCGTGATGAGCAAACAGCGCGGCAAGGGCCCGGGAATCGCCCTGCTGGGTGCGGGCGCCAGCTCGGATGCGCACCATATTTCCGCACCGGAGCCGAGCGGTCGCGGCGCTCTGCAAGCGATGCAGAAAGCCCTTGGCCGCGCGCATCTGCAAGCCGGGCAAATCAACTACCTGAACCTGCACGGCACCGCGACCCAGCACAACGACGCGATGGAAAGTCTGGCGGTCGCGGCGCTGTTTCCCCAAGGCGTCGCCTGCTCGTCAACCAAGCCGCTGACCGGTCACACCCTCGGCGCCGCCGGCGCGTTGGAAGCGGCGTTCTGCTGGCTCAGCCTGAGTGCCGAAAACCCTGAACAGGCGTTGCCGCCGCACATCTGGGACGGCCACGCCGATCCCGCGCTGCCGCCGCTCAACTGGGTGACCGCGAGCGAACGCCTGACGTCCATTGCACCGCGCTACCTGATGAGCAACTCGTTTGCCTTCGGCGGCAACAACGTCAGCCTGATTATCGGAGACGCACCATGAGCCACTGGCCGCTCGCCGAACTGCTGCCGCATGCCGGCGACATGATCCTGATCGACGCCATCGAGCGCTTTGACGATGAGCAGATTTTTACCCGCCTTACGGTCAAGCCCGATGGCCTGTTCAACCTGCCCGACGGCAGCCTGCCGGCGTGGGTCGGCGTCGAGCTGATGGCGCAGAGCGTCGCCGCTTTCGCCGGTTGCCACGCCCGGCAAAAAGGCAATCCGCCGGAGCTCGGCTTTCTCCTCGGCACGCGCAAATTCGAGTGCAACGTCGAAGCCTTTGCGCCCGGCAGCGAGCTGACCATCCACGGCCTGCGCTCACTGGAAGACGACAACGGCATGGGCGTATTCGAATGTCACATCCACGGTGACGGCATTCATGCCAGCGCCCGCCTGAACGTGTTCCGTCCGCCGCAAGCCAACCAATATCTGCAACAGACAAAGGAGTCGCACGATGACTGAATCCGTACTGGTCACCGGCTCCAGCCGTGGCATCGGCCGCGCCATTGCCTTGCGTCTGGCGCAAGCCGGGCACGACATCGTCCTGCATTGCCGCAGCGGCATGACCGAAGCCCAAGCGGTGCAGGCCGAAATCGAAGCACTGGGCCGCCGCGCGCGCATCCTGCAATTCGACGTCGCCGACCGTGAAACCTGTAAAAGCATTCTCGAAGCCGATGTCGAAAATCACGGTGCCTATTACGGCGTGGTGCTCAACGCCGGGCTGACCCGCGACGGCGCGTTTCCGGCGCTGAGCGATGACGATTGGGACGTGGTCCTGCGCACCAACCTCGACGGTTTCTACAACGTTCTGCACCCGGTGATGATGCCGATGATCCGTCGTCGCGCCGCCGGGCGCATCGTCTGCATCACCTCGGTATCGGGCCTGATCGGCAACCGTGGCCAAGTCAATTACAGCGCCTCGAAGGCCGGCGTAATCGGTGCCGCAAAGGCGTTGGCGATCGAGCTGGGCAAGCGCAAAATTACGGTTAACTGCGTCGCCCCTGGCCTGATCGACACGGCCATGCTCGACGAAAACGTGCCGGTGGAGGAACTGATGAAAATGATCCCCGCGCAACGCATGGGCACCCCTGAGGAAGTGGCCGCTGCGGTGAATTTCCTGATGTCGGCGGAAGCCTCGTACATCACCCGCCAGGTGCTGGCGGTCAACGGAGGCCTGTGCTGATGAAGCGCGTCGTCGTCACCGGCATGGCCGGCATCACCTCGCTGGGCAGCGACTGGCCGACCATTGCCGGCAATTTCGCGGCCAATCGCAGCGGCATTCGCCGCATGGACGAGTGGGATCGCTTCACTGAGCTGAACACGCGTCTGGCCGGGCCTATCGATGATTTTCTCGTACCGTCGCACTGGACCCGCAAGCAGTTGCGCAGCATGGGCCGGGTTTCGCGACTGGCGGTCGGCGCAGCAGAAAAGGCTCTGGCCGCTGCTGGCCTGCTCGGTGACGAATCGATCAAGGACGGGCGCATGGGCGTCGCTTGTGGTTCGTCTACCGGCAGCACCGACGAAATCAAAGCGTTCGGCAACATGTTGCTCAACTCGGTGGCCGAGGGCCTGAACGCCAACTCCTATGTGCGGATGATGCCGCACACCACCGCCGCCAATATCAGCATTTTCTTCGGCCTCACCGGCCGCTTGATTCCGACGTCCAGCGCCTGCACCAGCGGCAGCCAGGGCATCGGCTACGCCTACGAAGCAATCAAGTTTGGCCGCCTGCCGTTGATGCTCGCCGGCGGCGCCGAAGAACTCTGCCCGACCGAAGCCATGGTGTTCGACGCGCTCTACGCCACCAGCCTGAAAAACGATGCACCACAGACCAGCCCACGCCCGTACGACAAGGGCCGCGACGGTCTGGTGATCGGCGAAGGTGGCGGCATGCTCGTGCTTGAGGAGCTGGAACACGCCCTCGCCCGTGGCGCGCACATTCACGCGGAAATCGTCGGTTTCGGCAGCAACGCCGACGGCCAGCACACCACCCGCCCGGAACAGCTCACGATGCGCCGCGCCATGGAGCTGGCCCTGGAAGATGCCGGCCTCACCCCGGACGCCATCGGCTATGTGAACGGCCACGGCACCGCCACCGAACAGGGCGACATCGCCGAAACGCTGGCCACCAGCAGCCTGTTTGGCGAACATATGCCGATCAGCTCGCAGAAGAGTTTTCTCGGCCACACCCTCGGTGCCTGCGGTGCGCTGGAGTCATGGTTCAGCATCGAGATGCTCAACAGCGACCGTTACGTGCACACCTTCAACCTCGACGAGGTCGACCCGCACTGCGGCAAGCTCGATTACCTGCGCGGCGAATTCCGTCAGATGCATCACGACTACGTGATGAACAACAATTTCGCTTTCGGCGGCGTCAACACCTCGTTGATCTTCCGCCGCTGGGCATAACCGAATCAATTCAGGTCAAGGAGACCTACATGCACTTCAACAAACTCGCCGCTGTCACCCTGCTGCTCTGCGCCCTGCCAGCGGTCAGCCAGGCACGCGACACGGCGGTCTACCTGCCATTCGACAAAGCCGTCGCCGAAGCCACCCGCTCCGGCAAGATCGATGGCAGCGTGAAATTCTATCTGGCCGGCAACACCCCGGCGGGCAAAGTCACCGTGGTCAGCCCCGACGCTGTGACCAACAAGAAAACCAACGCCTTCAACAAGTCCGACGAAGTCGCCTGCGAATGGGTCGCCCAATCGGCAATCATCAGCCTGCACCAGGCCGCGAAGAACGCCGGCGCCAACGCCGTGACCAACATCGTCAGCTTCTACAAGCGCAACGAGCGCAAGGACGCGCAAACCTACGAATGCCACGCCGGCGCGATCATGGCGGGCGTTGCGTTGAAGGGTGATCTGGCGAAGGTTCAATAAACGCCAGAAACGACAAAGGGCGCCGTTTGGCGCCCTTTTTTTTGCGGTGATTGAACAGCATCTACACTCGCTGATGCAGGTCGCAGCACCATAACCTGCCCTCGCAGTCTCTTTCACCGTCAAAGGAGATGACCATGCAAGTGAAAGCCCTGATGGCCGCTGCGCTTATCGCCCTGCTGCCCAGTGCCAGCAATGCCACCAACCTCATGTACATGCCTTTCGAAACCGTGCTGTCGGACGCCATTCGCGCCGGTCGGCTGGATGGCAGTGTGAAGTTCTACCTGATCGGCAACGGGCCGCAGGGCACTCAGCAGTTGCTGCGCCAAGGGGTGGTCAGTGATTTGAAAACCAACGGTTTCAACAAGAGCGACCAGGCTTCGTGTGAATGGGTGTTGCAGTCGAATCTGATCAAATTGCAGGCTGATGCCAAGCGGGTCGGGGCGAATGCGGTTGTGAATATAGTCAGTTACTACGACCAGCATGTGCGCAAGGATTTGAATACGTACGAGTGCCGGGCAGGAGTTTTTGTTACCCGGGTGGCTTTGAAGGGGGATTTGGTGCGGTTGCCCTGAAATCTGTGATGTTTGGGCCGACGCCTTCGCGAGCAGGCTCGCTCCCACCTTGGAATGCGTTTCCCTGTGGGAGCGAGCCTGCTCGCGAAAGCGCCAGCGGCCTTCACACCGTCAGAGGCTCAACCTTGCGCGTCAGCAGTTCGACAAACGCCTTGGCCATCGGTGATTTCTGATCTTTGCGCTGCACCAGCCAAACCGCCGAAATCGCTTCAGGATCGAGCAGCGGGCGGTAGACCACGCCGTCGATGCGCATGCGTTGGTAGGACGCTGGCAGCACCGATACACCCAAGCCCGCCGCCACCAGACCGATGATGGTCATCGCCTCGCCAGCCTCTTGAGCGAAGTGCGGGCTGAAGCCGGCGTCACGGGCCAGACTGAGCAGTTGTGCGTACAGCCCGCTGCCATAGCTGCGCGGGAAAAACACGAAGGGCTCCAGCGCCAGCGCCGAGAGAAACAGACCTTCGTCGCTGCCTTGGGCCAACGAATGCTTGGAACTGAGCACCGCCACCAATGGCTCGCGCATCAACTCCACAACACTCAGTGAATCCGGCAATCCGAGCGGGCGCATGATGCCGACTTCGATCGACTCGTCCACCAAGGCATCGGCGACCATGGTGCTGCTCATTTCGCGCAGATTCAGATGCACCGCCGGAAAGCGCTGACGAAAGGAAAAAATCGCCTGCGGAATGGTCGAATTGAACGGTGCTGACGAGGTGAAGCCAATCTTCAACTCACCCAGCTCGCCAAGTTGCGCACGGCGGGCGACATCCGCTGCCTTGTCGACTTGTGCCAGCACCAGCCGCGCCTCCTGCAGAAACAACCTGCCCGCCTCGCTCAATTCCACCCGACGATTGGTGCGCTCGAACAATCGCGCGCCGAGCTCTTGCTCCAGCGCCTGAATCTGCTGGCTCAGCGGTGGCTGGGAGATGCCCAGCACCTGTGCGGCCCGGCCAAAATGAAGTTCTTCGGCGACGGCGATGAAGTAACGCAGATGACGCAGTTCCATAGGATTTCCATTAGGTCGCTGAAGCTATCAAACAGGTCGAACAATATATTGGATAGAAACATTAGCCAGCTATATGATTTTTTCATTGCCTGCCCGGCTGCGCTCTCCGAGGTCTGAAGTGAAAACTGCTGTCGCGCCCCTTGCCCACGAAATCCCGCCCCCTGCCGACGACGATGCCCGCGCCGAGCTGCAGGAGATCTACATCGAAAAAGGCACGCCGGCCTTCATGCGCACGGTGCTGGCACTATTCTGTGGCGGCTTTGCGACGTTCGCGCTGCTCTATTGCGTGCAACCGATGATGCCGCTGCTGTCCCACGAATACGGGATCAACGCGGCGCAGAGCAGCCTGATCCTCTCGGTGGCGACCGGCATGTTGGCCTTCGGTCTGCTGATCACCGGGCCGATTTCCGACCGCATCGGCCGTAAACCGGTGATGGTCGCCGCACTGTTCGCTGCCGCGTTGTGCACCATCGCCAGTTCGATGATGCCGAGCTGGCAAGGCGTGCTGATCATGCGCGCATTGATCGGCCTGTCATTGAGCGGCCTGGCAGCGGTGGCGATGACCTATCTGAGCGAAGAAATCCATCCACAGCACATCGGCCTGGCAATGGGTTTGTACATCGGCGGCAACGCGATCGGCGGGATGAGCGGACGCTTGATCACCGGCGTGCTGATCGACTTTGTCAGCTGGCACACGGCGATGCTGGTGATTGGCGGTCTGGCGCTGGTCGCAGCGGCGGTGTTCTGGAAGATCCTCCCGGAGTCGCGCAACTTCCGCGCCCGCTCGCTGCACCCGCGCAGCCTGCTCGACGGCTTCACCATGCACTTTCGCGACGCCGGCCTGCCGCTGCTGTTTCTTGAAGCGTTTGTGCTGATGGGCGCGTTTGTCACGCTGTTCAACTACATCGGCTACCGCTTGCTGGCGGCGCCGTACAACCTCGATCAGGTATTTGTCGGATTGCTCTCGGTGGTGTATCTGTCGGGGATCTACAGCTCGGCGAAAATCGGTTCTTTGGCGGACAAGCTGGGGCGACGCAAAGTGCTCTGGGCGACCATTGCACTGATGTTCGCCGGACTGGCACTGACCATGTTCACCTCGTTGTTGCTGGTGATCGTCGGCATGCTGGTGTTCACCTTCGGCTTCTTCGCCGCGCACTCGGTGGCGAGCAGCTGGATCGGCCGGCGCGCGTTGACCGCCAAGGGTCAGGCGTCGTCGCTGTATCTGTTCAGTTATTACGCCGGTTCGAGCATTGCCGGGACGGCGGGCGGGGTGTTCTGGCATCTGGGTGGGTGGAATGGCATCGGCCTGTTCATTGGTGCGTTGTTGCTGATTGCCCTGCTGGTGGCGTTGAAGCTGGCGAAGTTGCCGCCGTTGCAGGGTGTCAAAGCCTGACATACAACCCTGTGGGAGCGAGCCTGCTCGCGAATGCACTGTGTCAGGCAACATCAGTGTTGAATGACACACCGCTTTCGCGAGCAGGCTCGCTCCCACAGTTGATTTGGGTACGACATTAGATCGTGCAAAAGAAAACGCCCGGCATTGGCCGGGCGTTTTTTATCGGGCGTTGATCACTCGTGATACTGCGCCGACAGCTCATGCACCGCACGCAGGAACGCGCCGGCATGTTCCGGATCGACTTCCGGCGTAATGCCGTGGCCAAGGTTGAACACGTGGCCGCTGCCCTTGCCGTAGCTGGCGAGGATGCGCCCGACTTCAGTGCGGATCGCTTCCGGTTTGGCGTAGAGCACGGTCGGGTCCATGTTGCCTTGCAACGCGACCTTGTCGCCGACGCGGGCGCGGGCGTTGCCGATGTCGCAGGTCCAGTCCAGGCCGAGGGCGTCGGCGCCGGCTTCGGCGATGCTTTCCAGCCACAGGCCGCCGTTCTTGGTGAAGAGGATCACCGGCACTTTGCGTCCATCGTTCTCGCGGATCAGGCCGCTGACGATTTTCTTCATGTAGGCCAGGGAGAATTCCTGATACGCCGCCGCCGACAGGTTGCCGCCCCAGGTATCGAAGATCTGCACCGCTTGTGCACCGGCCATGATCTGGCCGTTGAGGTACGAGGTCACCGACTGCGCCAGCTTGTCGAGCAGCAGGTGCATGGCTTGCGGATTGTCGTAGAGCATCGCCTTGGTCTTGCGGAAGTCTTTCGACGAGCCGCCTTCAACCATGTAAGTGGCGAGGGTCCACGGGCTGCCGGAGAAACCGATCAGCGGCACACGTCCGTTCAGCTCGCGACGGATGGTGCTGACCGCGTCCATCACGTAGCCGAGGTCTTTGTGCGGATCCGGGATCGGCAGGGCTTCGATGTCGGCCAGGGTGCTGACAACTTTTTTGAAGCGCGGGCCTTCACCGGTCTCGAAGTACAGGCCCTGGCCCATGGCATCGGGAATGGTGAGGATGTCGGAAAACAGGATCGCCGCGTCCAGTTGGGGGTAGCGGTCGAGCGGTTGCAGGGTGACTTCGCAGGCGAACTCCGGATTCATGCACAGGCTCATGAAGTCGCCGGCATGGGCGCGGCTGGCGCGGTACTCCGGCAGGTAGCGACCGGCCTGGCGCATCATCCACACAGGGGTGACGTCAACGGGTTGCTTGAGCAGGGCGCGGAGGAAACGGTCGTTCTTCAGGGCAGTCATGTCGGCATCCGGAAAAAAAGTGCGGGCATTTTCTCAGAGCGCGAGGCAAAAGGCACGGATGTGGGTCAGCCTTTTGTCTATCGGGTCAATTTGTCGCGCTGGAACACGATTTTCCGCAACACCCTAAAACAACTGTGGGAGCGAGCCTGCTCGCGAAGAGGCCGGCACATCCAACATTGAAGTTGGCTGACAGACCGCTTTCGCGAGCAGGCTCGCTCCCACAGGAGTATTGCGTTTGGCTCAGGCGCCGGGGTTAGACACCCAGGTAATCGAGGATCCCTTCCGCCGCATTGCGCCCTTCAAAGATCGCCGTCACCACCAGGTCGGAACCGCGCACCATGTCGCCACCGGCGAAGATTTTCGGGTTGCTGGTCTGGTGCTTGTACTGACCTTGCTCAGGCGCAACAACGCGGCCCTGGCTGTCGGTCTGGATCTCGAACTGTTCGAACCACGGTGCCGGGCTCGGACGGAAGCCGAAGGCGATGACCACGGCGTCGGCCGGGATGATCTCTTCGGAACCCGGGATCGGCTCGGGGCTACGACGGCCACGGGCGTCCGGTTCGCCGAGACGGGTCTCGACCACTTTCACGCCTTCGACCTTGTCTTCACCGACGATGGCGATCGGCTGGCGGTTGTAGAGGAATTTCACGCCTTCTTCCTTGGCGTTCTTCACCTCTTTGCGCGAGCCGGGCATGTTCGCTTCGTCACGACGATAGGCACAGGTCACCGATTTGGCGCCCTGACGGATCGACGTGCGGTTGCAGTCCATCGCCGTGTCGCCGCCGCCCAGGACCACAACCTTCTTGCCTTTCATGTCGACGAAATCTTCCGGCGACTTTTCAAAGCCCAGGTTGCGGTTGACGTTGGCGATCAGGAAATCCAGCGCGTCGTAAACGCCCGGCAGGTCCTCACCGGCAAAGCCGCCCTTCATGTAGGTGTAGGTCCCCATGCCCATGAACACCGCATCGTACTCGGCGAGCAGTTGTTCCATGGTCACGTCTTTGCCGACTTCGGTGTTGAGACGGAACTCGATGCCCATGCCGGTGAAGACTTCGCGACGATTGCTCAGCACGGTCTTTTCCAGCTTGAACTCGGGGATGCCGAAGGTCAGCAAGCCGCCGATTTCCGGGTTCTTGTCGAACACCACCGGGGTTACGCCGCCACGCACCAGCACGTCGGCACAACCCAGACCCGCCGGGCCTGCGCCGATGATCGCGACACGTTTGCCGGTCGGTTTGACCTTGGACATGTCCGGGCGCCAGCCCATGGCGAACGCGGTGTCGGTGATGTACTTCTCGACCGAACCGATGGTCACCGCGCCGAAGCCGTCGTTGAGGGTGCAGGCACCCTCGCACAGACGATCCTGCGGGCACACCCGGCCGCAGACTTCCGGCAGGGTGTTGGTCTGGTGCGACAGCTCGGCGGCCTGAAGGATGTTGCCCTCGGCGACCAATTTGAGCCAGTTGGGAATGAAGTTGTGCACCGGGCACTTCCATTCGCAATACGGGTTGCCGCAACCCAGGCAGCGGTGGGCCTGATCGGCCGACTGCTGGGGTTTGAACGGCTCGTAGATTTCAACGAACTCTTTCTTGCGTTGACGCAACAGTTTCTTCTTCGGATCCTTGCGCCCGACATCGATGAACTGGAAGTCGTTATTCAGACGTTCAGCCATTACTAAAACCTCTTACACGACAGCTCCAAGCTACAAGCTTCAAGCTGCAAGAAAATCACATTAGTCCGGTACAACGCGTACTAGCTTCAGCTTGTCGCTTGAAGCTAGTGACTTGCAGCTGCGTCGTTACTGCGGACTCGCACGAGTACTGGAGAGCAGAGATTTCAGACTCGCTGCCTTCGGTTTGACCAACCAGAAACGACGCACGTAATCGTCGAGATTCTCGGCGAGTTCACGACCCCACTCGCTGTCGGTTTCGGCGACGTACTCGTTCAGCACGTTCTGCAGGTGGCTGCGATAGGCTTCCATCGCCTCGCCGCTGATCCGCTGGATCTCCACCAGTTCGTGATTGACCCGGTCAACGAAGGTGTTGTCCTGATCGAGCACGTAGGCGAAACCACCGGTCATGCCAGAACCGAAGTTGTAACCGGTCTTGCCCAGCACGCAGACGAAACCACCGGTCATGTACTCGCAGCAGTGATCGCCAGTGCCTTCCACGACGGTGTGGGCACCGGAGTTACGCACGGCGAAACGCTCGCCTGCGGTGCCGGCGGCAAACAGCTTGCCGCCCGTTGCGCCGTACAGGCAGGTGTTGCCAATGATGGCGCTTTCCTGAGTCTTGTAGACGCTGCCCTTCGGCGGCACGATGACCAGCTTGCCGCCGGTCATGCCTTTGCCGACGTAGTCGTTGGCGTCGCCTTCCAGGTACATGTTCAGACCGCCGGCGTTCCACACACCGAAGCTCTGCCCGGCCGTGCCTTTGAAACGGAAGGTGATCGGCGCTTTCGCCATCCCCTGGTTGCCATGCTTGCGCGCGATTTCGCCGGAGATCCGGGCGCCAATCGAACGGTCGCAGTTGCAGATATCCAGCTCAAACTCAGCACCGCTGAGGTCGTTGATCGCCGACGAGGCCAGCTCGACCATCTTCTCCGCGAGCAGACCTTTGTCGAACGGCGGGTTGCGCTCAACGCCGCAGAACTGCGGTTTGTCCGCCGGGATGTGATCGCTGCCCAACAGCGGCGTCAGGTCCAGGTGATGCTGCTTGGCGGTCTGGCCTTCGAGGATTTCCAGCAGATCAGTGCGACCGATCAGCTCTTCGAGGGAGCGCACACCCAGTTTGGCCAGCCACTCACGGGTTTCTTCGGCGACGTAGGTGAAGAAATTCACCACCATGTCGACGGTGCCGATGTAGTGATCCTTGCGCAGTTTCTCGTTCTGCGTCGCGACGCCAGTGGCGCAGTTGTTCAGATGGCAGATGCGCAGGTATTTGCAGCCCAGTGCGATCATCGGCGCGGTACCGAAGCCGAAGCTCTCGGCGCCGAGGATTGCGGCCTTGATCACGTCGAGGCCGGTTTTCAGGCCGCCGTCGGTCTGCACCCGGACTTTGCCGCGCAGGTCGTTGCCGCGCAGGGTCTGGTGGGTTTCAGCCAGGCCGAGCTCCCACGGCGCGCCAGCGTACTTGATCGAGGTCAGCGGCGAAGCACCGGTGCCACCGTCGTAGCCGGAAATGGTGATCAAGTCCGCATAGGCCTTGGCCACACCGGCGGCGATGGTGCCGACGCCCGCTTCTGCTACCAGCTTCACCGAAACCAGCGCCTGCGGGTTGACCTGCTTCAAGTCAAAGATCAACTGCGACAAATCTTCGATCGAATAGATGTCGTGGTGCGGCGGTGGCGAAATCAGGGTCACGCCCGGCACTGCGTAACGCAGCTTGGCGATCAGCCCGTTGACCTTGCCGCCCGGCAGTTGCCCGCCCTCGCCCGGCTTGGCGCCTTGGGCGACCTTGATCTGCAGCACTTCGGCGTTGACCAGGTATTCCGGAGTCACACCGAAACGGCCGGTGGCAACCTGCTTGATTTTCGAACTCTTGATGGTGCCGTATCGCGCCGGGTCTTCGCCGCCTTCGCCGGAGTTGGAACGCGCGCCGAGGCGGTTCATGGCTTCGGCCAGGGCTTCGTGAGCTTCCGGCGACAGTGCGCCCAGCGAGATACCGGCGGAGTCGAAGCGCTTGAGCACCGACTCCAGCGGCTCGACTTCACTGATGTCCAGCGGCGTGTCGAGGGTCTTGACCTTGAACAGGTCGCGAATCATCGACACCGGACGGTTGTCCACCAGCGAGGTGTATTCCTTGAACT
The DNA here is from genome assembly GCF_025910115.1 of Pseudomonas sp. RG1. NCBI lineage: Bacteria > Pseudomonadati > Pseudomonadota > Gammaproteobacteria > Pseudomonadales > Pseudomonadaceae > Pseudomonas > Pseudomonas sp. RG1. The sequence continues at coordinate 322,472 of NZ_JAPCIK010000002.1, read as the reverse complement.
TGGCGTAGTCGCCCTGCTGCACAGCGGCTTGCAGGGTGTTGACCACGTCCGGGTTGTAGGCGTGATATTCGCCACCGTGGACGAACTTCAGCAGACCGCCCTGCTGGATCGGCTTGCGCGGGCTCCAGGCTTCGACGGCGAGGGCCTTCTGCTCGGCTTCGATGTCGACGAAACGCGCGCCCTTGATGCGGCTTGGCACACCACGGAAGCTCAGCTCGCAGACTTCTTCAGACAGACCGATGGCCTCGAACAGCTGCGCACCGCGATACGAAGCGATGGTCGAGATACCCATCTTCGACAGGATCTTCAGCAGACCTTTGGTGATGCCCTTGCGGTAGTTCTTGAACACCTCGTAGAGGTCGCCCAGCACTTCACCGGTACGGATCAGGTCGCCCAGCACTTCGTAGGCCAGGAACGGATACACCGCCGAGGCGCCAAAACCGATCAGCACCGCGAAGTGATGCGGGTCACGGGCGGTCGCGGTTTCAACGAGGATGTTGGAATCGCAACGCAAGCCTTTTTCGGTCAGGCGGTGGTGCACGGCACCGGTCGCCAGCGAAGCGTGGATCGGCAGCTTGCCCGGGGCGATATGGCGGTCGCTGAGGACGATCTGGGTACGCCCGGCGCGCACGGCTTCTTCAGCCTGATCGGCAACGTTGCGGATCGCCGCTTCGAGGCCGAGGCTTTCGTCGTAGTTGAGGTCGATGATCGCCCGTTCGAAACCCGGACGGTCGAGGTTCATCAGCGAGCGCCACTTGGCCGGCGAGATCACTGGCGAGCTGAGGATCACGCGCGAGGCGTGTTCTGGCGACTCCTGGAAAATGTTGCGCTCGGCACCGAGGCAGATTTCCAGCGACATCACGATCGCTTCACGCAGCGGGTCGATCGGCGGGTTGGTGACCTGCGCGAACTGCTGGCGGAAATAGTCGTACGGCGTGCGTACACGCTGGGACAGCACGGCCATCGGCGTGTCGTCGCCCATCGAGCCCACGGCTTCGTAACCTTGCTCGCCGAGCGGACGCAGCACCTGATCACGCTCTTCGAACGTGACCTGATACATCTTCATGTACTGCTTGAGCTGATCGACGTCGTAGAAAGCCGAACCGTGGTCGTTGTCTTCCATGGTCGCCTGAATGCGCAGGGCATTCTTGCGCAGCCATTGCTTGTACGGATGACGGGATTTCAGACGGTTGTCGATCGCATCGGTATCGAGGATCTGCCCGGTCTCGGTGTCCACAGCGAAGATCTGGCCAGGGCCGACACGGCCCTTGGCGAGCACGTCTTCGGGCTGGTAGTTCCACACGCCGATTTCCGAGGCGAGGGTGATGAAACCATTCTTGGTGGTGACCCAGCGCGCCGGACGCAGACCGTTACGGTCGAGCAGGCACACCGCGTAACGACCGTCGGTCATTACCACGCCGGCCGGGCCGTCCCACGGCTCCATGTGCATCGAGTTGTACTCGTAGAACGCACGCAGATCCGGGTCCATGGTTTCGACGTTCTGCCACGCTGGCGGAATGATCATGCGCACGCCACGGAACAGGTCGATGCCGCCGGTGACCATCAGTTCGAGCATGTTGTCCATGCTCGAGGAGTCGGACCCGACACGGTTGACCAGCGGGCCGAGTTCTTCCAGATCCATCAGATCGTTGGTGAACTTGGTCCGCCGGGCCTGCGCCCAGTTGCGGTTACCGGTGATGGTGTTGATCTCGCCGTTGTGGGCGAGGAAGCGGAACGGCTGCGCCAGCGGCCATTTCGGCAGGGTGTTGGTAGAGAAGCGCTGGTGGAACACGCAGATTGCGGTTTGCAGGCGCTCGTCACTCAGGTCTGGATAGAACGCGGCCAGGTCGGCCGGCATCATCAGGCCTTTATAGATGATGGTCTTGTGCGAAAAGCTGCAGATGTAGTGGTCGGTGTCAGCGGCGTTGGCCACCGACGAACGGCGACGGGCGCTGAACAGCTTCACGGCCATGTCCTGATCGCTCAGGCCTTCGCCGCCGATGTAGACCTGCTCGATCTGCGGCAGGCGTTCAAGGGCGAGGCGGCCGAGGACGCTGGTGTCGATCGGCACTTTGCGCCAGCCGATCAGTTGCAGGCCTTCGGCGAGGATCTCGCGGTTCATGTTCTCGCGAGCGGCTTCGGCCTTGGCCGGATCCTGATTGAAGAACACCATGCCCACGGCATATTGCTTGGGCATATCGACGCCGAAGCTTTCCCGGGCAATGGCTCGCAGGAAGGCGTCGGGTTTTTGAATCAGCAGACCGCAACCGTCACCGGTCTTGCCGTCGGCATTAATCCCACCGCGGTGGGTCATGCAGGTCAGGGCCTCGATGGCCGTTTGCAAAAGGGTATGACTGGGCTCGCCCTGCATATGAGCTATCAGGCCGAAACCGCAGTTATCCTTGAATTCATCTGGTTGGTACAGACCTGCTTTCATAGACACTTTCTCACCAGGCTGCCTCTACTCGAGGCAAATTTCTTTTCAATTCAACCACTTGCGTTCCGCGCCGAACGTACGCCGGCTTAGCGGGGGCAAAAGGGTGGTCATTGTACACAGCGACACAGAGGCTCACAAATTTGACGACGAACTGTCGCAAATTCATGTCGCATTTGTGAAAGGTTTAAAGCGATCTGCTGTGCTAGTCAAAACTTTTTTAATTTTGACCGCAACGACTCAAAGACTACTGTGACGCAGACACCACAAGGCACGCGACCGCAGGGACGGTTGGCGCTTGCTGGCGAACCGCGTTGCACGCCAACGTGTGCGAGGCAAGGCGCGGGATGCTGCCAATGGTTGTTCCCTTGGCAAATCCCGCAACGCAGCCTCGCACACGTTGGCGCGCAACCCGAAGGGACGCGCCCCATTTTTCGCTGGGCAGCGTTGCTCGGAACTTATTTGGAAAAACCAAACTACGTTCCTCGCGCCTTGCCCAGCAAAAAATGGGGCGGCGTCGCGGTCGTCAGCAAGCGCCAACCGTCCCTGGAGGCGGCGCGCACTCGTAGAAATTTTGAGGTGCTTGGAGAGGCGGCCTGGGTAAGGCCGCCGAATCTTCAGCGAGTTGTTGCCAGTTCCTGTTGGACGCTGGCGACAGTGCGAGGCCAAGGTTTACCAGCCTGAACCTTCGCTGGCAAGGCCTTGATGGCAGAAACGGCCGCATCACGATTGGCAAAGTTGCCGTAGGTGATCACGTAAAGCGGCTTGCCATTGAGGACTTTCTTGAAATAACGGTACTCGCCGCCCTGCTCCTTGACGAAGTTCTGCGCAGCGGTTTCCGAGCTGGTGCCGAGGATCTGCACGACATAGTTGCTGGTCGGCTGACCGGCGTACCAGCTGCCACCGGCAGCCTTGGCCACGGTAACTGGCTTGTCGGCAGGCTTGGCCGGAGCAGGAGCCGGTTTCGCAGCTGGCGCCGGGGTGGCCGGAGCAGGCTTGGCCGTGGCGATCTGCGTCGGTGCCGGGGTTGGTGCCGGTTTGGCGGCAGGAGTCGGAACCGGTGTCGGCGCGGGACCGGCCGGAACGCCAGCAGGCGGCGCGGAGGTGGTTACGGTCGGCGGCGTATCGCTGGAGCCTTCCAGCGATACGCCGTCGTCGCCTTCGGTGATGCCACCGGCGGCTTCTGCCAGCGGGCCACGCATGACCGGCTGCGAGTTGCCGACCAATGGCAGCGGCATCGGCTGGGTGTTGCCGGCGAATTCGACGGACGGGTTGGCGCCATTCGCTGCACCCTGACCCAGTGGCAGTTGCGCCTGTTCATTGGCCGGAGCACCGGTGGTCGGTGCCTTGCTGCGTCCTGGCATCAGCCAGGCGGCGGCAACCGCGACCACAACGACGGCGGAAATCGCCAATACGTGTTTCTTCGGCATGTTGAACCCCATACTTGGACGCTTGACCGCGGAGCGGCTGGCAATCATGACTTCGATCAGTGCATCGCGAGCGACCTGGTTGATGTTGCCCGGCCAGCCCTCGGAGCTTTCGTGAATATCAGAGATCTGATCTGCGGTGAAAAGTTCGACACCCCGGCCCGCGCCTTCCAGCCGCTGGTCGAGATATTCGCGGGTCTCTTCTTCGGTGTACGGCTGCAATTCGATGACGTGGAAACGCTCTTCCTCGAGCTGCAACGCCTCGAGCTGAGCGATCAGCGAAGACTCGCCGAACAGGAACACATGCGGACGACCTTCCGGCGTGCCGGCGCCGAGCGCCATCAATGCTTCCAGCGCGGACTCGTCGAGCTGCTCGGCATCGTCCACGAGCAGATAGACTTCCTGCCCGGTCAGACCCAGTTGCACCACCTGCTCGAGAATCGCACCGACTTCGGCCTGAGCGACATCCAGCGCCTGCGCCACCTGGCGCAGCACGCCGGCCGCATCACCGGCGCCACGGGCGGAAACCACCACGCTCTGCACCGATTGTTTGTTGGTACTGGCAACGAGCGCTTGCCGCAGCAGGGTCTTGCCGCTGCCTTGCGGGCCGGTGACCACCAGCAGCAACTGGCTGTAGCGCGCCAGGTGATGCAGTTGACCCAGCACCGGTTTGCGCTGGGCCGGGAAGAATTTGAAGCCCGGCACCCGTGGCGCGAACGGGTCGTGACTTAACTGGAAATGGCCGAGAAACGCCTCGTCGGCATGCAAACTAGTCATCGGAATCGTTTTAACCTTTAAGCTGAGCCAGGGCGCGGTAATCCGCTCCCAGCGTGGCCTGTAGAACCTCTTTCGGATAATCGTCGGTCACTACCGCTTCGCCCATCCGGCGCAGCAGCACCAGGCGCAGACGACCGTCGATCACTTTTTTATCAATTGCCATGTGTTGGAGAAAATCGGCTTCGCTCATCTCTTCAGGCGGAATGACCGGCAAGCCGGCACGCTGGAACAGACGAATGCCGCGATCACGCTCCTGCTCGCTGATCCAGCCCAGGCGCGCAGACATTTCCAGCGCCATCACCGTGCCCGCCGCCACCGCCTCGCCATGCAGCCAGACACCATAGCCCATGTGGGTTTCGATGGCGTGGCCGAAGGTGTGGCCGAGGTTGAGCGTAGCGCGGACGCCGGTTTCCTTTTCATCGGCGCCGACCACCGCAGCCTTGGCCGCGCAGGAACGCTCGATCGCATAGGTCAGCGCGGTCTGGTCCAGCGCGCGCAGGGCGTCAACGTTTTCTTCCAGCCAGGTCAGGAACGGCTCGTCGCAGATCAGGCCGTACTTGATGACTTCCGCCAGGCCCGCCGACAACTCGCGCTGCGGCAGGGTTTTCAGCGATGCGGTATCGATCAGCACCACGTTCGGCTGATAGAACGCGCCGACCATGTTCTTGCCCAGCGGATGGTTGATGCCGGTCTTGCCGCCGACCGAGGAATCGACCTGCGACAACAGCGTGGTAGGAATCTGGATGAAATCGACACCGCGCTGATAACAGGCGGCCGCGAAACCGGCCATGTCGCCGATCACCCCGCCGCCCAAGGCGATCACGGTGGTGCGGCGGTCATGACGGGCGGTCAGCAGACCATCGAAAATCAGTTGCAGGGTTTCCCAGTTCTTGAAGGCTTCGCCATCAGGCAACACCACCGAGATCACCGAGAACTGCGCAAGGCTGCGGGTCAGACGTTCGAGATAGAGCGGCGCGACGGTTTCGTTGGAGATGATTGCCACCTGCCGCCCATGGATATGCGGCGCCAGCAGTTCCGGCTGATCCAACAGACCTTCGCCAATATGAATCGGGTAGCTGCGCTCGCCTAGATCGACCTTGAGTGTCTGCATGTGTCCCCACAGTGAAGATGGAAGCAGGCATCCTGCCCTGAAATTATTGGTGTTCTGCGGCCTGTAGCGGTATGACGCCGCTCGCCCGGCATCCGCCACACCCTCGGCGGACGCTGACAGGACGCCGAGGATAGCGCATTTCGGACGATGCTTTAACGGGGCGGCAACTGCGCGAGGCGGTCAAGAATGTCGAGCACCACCATGCGTGGCGGCCGCTCGTCGGTTTCCACCACCAGATCGGCAATTTCCCGATAAAGCGGATCACGGATCTCGAGCAGGTCGCGCAGGGTTTTCGCCGGATCGGCGGTACGCAGCAGCGGCCGGTTGCGATCGCGGGAGGTGCGGCCGACCTGCTGCTCGACGGAGGCGTGCAGATACACCACGCGCCCGCCTTCATGCAGGGCCTTGCGATTGGCATCACGCATCACTGCGCCGCCGCCGGTCGCCAGCACCACGCCATCGAAGGCACACAGCTCGGCGATCATCGCCTGCTCACGGTCACGAAAGCCGGGCTCGCCTTCCTTGTCGAAGATCCATGGGATATTGGCACCCGTGCGCAGCTCAATTTCCTTGTCGGAATCCTTGAACGGCAGGCGCAGCTCTTTGGCCAGCAATCGGCCGATGGTGCTTTTGCCAGCACCCATCGGTCCTACAAGTATCAAATTTCGCACAGAATCAACGACTCACAGCAATCGCCTGGTTATTCATGATACGCGGAGTGAGAAATACCAGCAGCTCGGATTTTTTCTCCGAAACCACATCACGCCGGAAAAGGCGGCCAAGATACGGCACATCGCCAAGAAATGGCACCTTATCTACGACCTTGCTTTGGTTATTTGAAAAAACACCGCCGATTACGATGGTCTCGCCGTCATTTACCAGCACTTTGGCGTTGACCTCGTTTTTCTTGATTGGCGGCACATCCTGCACTTTATTCAGGTAGTCCGGCTCATCCTTTGTGACCTTGACCTCCATGATGATGCGGTTGTCCGGGGTGATCTGCGGAGTGACTTCCAGCGACAGCGAGGCCTCCTTGAACGACACCGAGGTCGCGCCGCTGGAACTGGCCTCCTGATAGGGAATCTCGGTGCCTTTGAGGATCTTCGCGGTTTCCTTGTCCGAGGTGACCACTTTCGGCTGCGAGACGATTTCACCGTTGCCGGTCTTTTCCATCGCCGTCAGTTCGAGATCCAGCAACACGTTGTCGGTGATGAATGCGATGCCGATCCCCGAAGTGTTATTGACCGTGCCCATGTCGACGAACGGCGAGTTGGTGCCGGTGCTGCCCGGCGTACCGATGGTGCTCGACGAACCGTTGACCCCGGAGGCGTTCCAGTTGCCCTTGTTCTGCACCGAACCGCCCCAGCGCACGCCCAGGCTCTTGTCGTAATCGACGTTGGCCTCAACGATGCGCGCCTCGATCATCACCTGGCGTACCGGAATATCCAGCTGCGCGACGATCCGCCGGAGTTCGTCGAGGCGATCCTGGGTCTGGTAGGCAATGATGTTGTTGGTTCGCTCATCGACGGTAATCGAACCGCGCTCGTCGACCTTGGCCTCGGCACTGGTCACCGACTGGAACAGCTTGGCGATGTCCGCCGCCTTGGCGTAATTGACTTGCAGCAGCTCACGACGCAGGGGCGCCAGCTCGGCGATCTGCTTCTGCGATTCCAGTTCCTGACGCTCACGAGCGGCAATTTCATCGGCCGGCGCGACCAGCAGCACGTTGCCGATCTTGCGCTTGTCCAGCCCCTTGGTTTTCAGCACCAGATCCAGCGCCTGATCCCACGGCACGTTCTGCAGGCGCAAAGTGATACCGCCCTGCACCGTATCGCTCGCCACCAGATTGAGATTGGTGAAGTCCGCGATCAGTTGCAGCACCGAGCGCACGTCGATGTCCTGAAAATTCAGCGAGAGCTTATCGCCGACATAGGCCTGACGGTCGGCGTTGCGCTTTTGCAGGTCGTCGATGCTCATCGGCCGAACGCTGACGGTGAGCTTGTTGTCGGTCTGGAACGTGGAATAGTCGAAGGTGCCGCTGGGCTCGACACTGATCACGGTGCGATCGCCGGTGAGCGCTGCGTTGACGAACTGCACCGGCGTGGCGAAGTCCTTGACGTCGAGGCGCACGCGCAGCTTTTCCGGCAATTGCGTGCGGGCGAAGCTGAGGATGATCTTGCCATCGTGCTCCTGGATATCCGGGGCGATGGTCGGATCGGAGAGGTCGATGACTACGTTGCCCTCGCCCTCGGTGCCGCGCTGGAAATCGACGCCGCGGATCGCCCTGCTTCGTTGCGCGGCTGGTCTGGCAGGTGCCGCAGCGGCCGTGGCGGCACGCGGTGCCACGGCAGCCGGGCGCGGCGCAGTCGTGGAGGCGCCCTGACCGACCACCACAAACAGATTATTGCCCTCGACCCGCGTGCTGTACGGCGCCAATTGCGTCAGGCTGACAATCAGCCGCGTGCGATCCTTGGCTTCGGCCACCGTGGCCGTGCGCGCGTTGCCGCTGCCCAGATCAAGATTCCTGTTGGCCAACTGGCTGGTCACGCCCGGCAGATCCAGCGCAATGCGTGCCGGTGACTCGGTTGTGTAGCCCTTGGGCTGTGGGGGCGGGCCGTCGAACGACAGCTTCAGTTCGACGCGGTCACCCGGCAGCGCGGCAACATCCAGCGCTTTCAGACTGGCCGCCATTACCATCGGTGACACCAGCGCTATCCATAGCGAAAAACCGAGGGTGGAGAAAATCCTGTTCATTGTTCGACTTCCACTATGAGTGCTCTTTCAAAGGAATGGTGCGCGGCCGCTCCAGCCAGGCGCCGGCGCCGTCGGGCACGATCTCCACGACATCGACCTGGGTAGGGCTGATGGCGACAATGCGGCCGTCGTTGCGGCCCAGGTAGTCGCCGACCTTCAGGCGATGCACCCCGCCTGCGCCGCGCAACAGCGCAAACGAGCCCGAGGCATTGGCGATCGTGCCGACCATTTCGAACTGCTCGATATTGAATCCTTCAAGATATTGCTTGACCCGGTTGGGGTCGGGTTTGACGTTGCGCGAGCCGTGCTTCTGCCCGGCCAGATCGACCCGCGCCTGCCGCGAAAACGGGCTGCGCAGGTTGGCGGCGCTGTAAGTGAATGTGGGGTAAGACCGGAATGTCGGCGTTGGTTCAATCTTGCCCGCCGGGCGCAGGCGCACTTCGTTGAGGTACGCGTCGAGGTCGCTGAAGTCATCGCCGCCACCGCAGCCGCTCAACGCCAGCACCATGGGCAGGACGAAGTAACGAATCGGGGTCATTTCTCCAGCCCCTTGTCGTTATAGCGGTACGTCTTGGCAAGAATACTCATGCGCAGCTTCGTCCCGCCCTCGGGATTGGCCGGCGCCAGTTCGAAATCGTGCAGAGTCACAATCCGTGGCAGGCCGGCGACGCCGCTGACGAAGGTGGCGAGGTCGTGATAGGCGCCGGTCACGGTGATCTGGATCGGCAGTTCGATGTAGAACGGCTGAGTCACTTCCGGCAGCAGCTTGATTTCCTCGAATTCCAGGCCGCTGCCCAGACCGGTGCGGGTGATGTCTTCGAGCAGGCCCGGCACTTCGGTATCGCTGGGCAATTGCCGCAGCAGCACGCCGAAGGTGTTTTCCATTTCCTTCATTTGCTGGGTATAGAGCTCAAGGTTCGCCGACAGCCGCGCCTTGCTGGCGAATTGTTCCTTGAGGGTGATTTCTTCTTCGCGCTTGAGGTCGAGCTGATTTTCCATGTCGCTGATGAAGAAGTAATAGCCAAGCGCGAGAATCAACACCATCACCAGCACACCGCACAGGGTTTTCACGGCCGGCGGCCAGGAGCCGATGTTGCTGGTGTCGAGGTCGTTGAAATCGATGTTGCGCAGGCTATGCAGCCACTCGGAGGCGTTCATTGCTCGTCCTCCACAACCTTGGGCTGGGTCTGACGAACGGTCAGCTGGAAGACGTTGGCCTGTTCGACCTGATCGGCGCTGGTGGCCTTGACCTCATTCAGGCTCGGCGCGTCGAACCAGTCGGACGCGTCGAGATTGCGCATCAGCTCGGAGACCCGGTTGTTCGACTCCGCCGCGCCACTGATGGACAGGGTCTTGCCGGCCATTTTCACATCGGTGAAATACACGCCGTCCGGCAACGTGCGAGCCAACTGGTCGAAGATTCGCCCGCTGATCTGCCGGTTGCCCTGCAGGTCCTGGATGATGCGCATGCGCTCGACCAATTGCTGGCGGCGCGCCTTGAGCTCGCTGATCTGCTTGATGCGTTCGTCGACCACGGCAATCTGTTTGCCGATGTAATCGTTGCGCGCCATTTGCCGCTCGATGGCCGCAGTGATGATCTGGTCAGCAATCAGCACCGCGCCGATCGAGCCGGCCAGCACGCCGATCAGGACCAGCAGAAAGCGCTTGCGCCGTTCTTCGCGGCGCTCCTCGCGCCAGGGGAGAAGGTTGATCCGCGCCATCAGTCGAAACTCCTGAGCGCGAGCCCGCAGGCAATCATCAAGGCTGGCGCATCACTGGCCAGCGCCCCAGCATTGACCTTGCTGCCTAAAGCCATGTCGGCGAACGGGTTGGCGACCTGCGTCGGCGTGTCCAGACGCTGTTCGATCAGACGGTCCAGGCCGGGCACCGAGGCGGTGCCGCCCGCCAGCAGGATATGGTCGACCGCGTTGTACTGGCCGGAGGCGAAGAAGAACTGCAGCGAGCGCGAGACTTGCTGCACCAGCGCCTCGCGAAATGGCTGCAGGACCTCGCTGACGTAATCGTCAGGCAGCCCGCCCTGCTTTTTCGCCAGGCCCGCCTGTTCGACCGTGAGGCCGTAGCGGCGCTGGATCTCCTCGGTGAGTTGGCGCCCGCCAAACAATTGCTCGCGGGTATAGATGATCTTGCCGTTGTGCAGGACGCTGAGGGTGGTCATGGTGGCGCCGATGTCGACCACCGCCACGGTCAGGCGCTCCTGGGAGGCCGCCAGATGCGTTGCCAGCAGGCCGAACGAGCGCTCCAGCGCGTAGGCCTCGACATCCACCACACGCGCGGTCAGGCCGGCGAGCGCCAGCGCCGCTTCACGCACCTCGACGTTTTCCTTGCGACAGGCGGCAAGCAGCACGTTGACCCGTTCCGGGTTGCGCGGCGAGACGCCCTGGACTTCAAAGTCGATGGCGACTTCGTCCAGCGGATAGGGAATGTATTGGTCGGCCTCGATCTTGAGCTGGTTTTCCAGTTCGTCGTCGGACAGCCCGGCGTCCATCTCGATGACCTTGGTGATCACCGCCGAACCCGCCACTGCCACCGCCACGCTCTTGACCCCGGTACGCGCCTTGACCAGCAGGCGGCTCAGTGCCTGGCCAACGCCCTCGAGTTCGGCGATGTTCTTTTCGACCACAGCGTTCGCCGGCAACGGCTCCACCGCATAGGCCTCGACCCGGTAGCGCTCGCCCTGACGGCTCAGTTCCAGCAGCTTCACCGACGTGGAGCTGATGTCGATCCCCAGTAACGCATTGGTCTTTTTATTGAAGAGTCCCAGCACTACCAATTCCCTATGACTTTCCGTGAGTTACGGACTCTGTAATACGCATTGCGTTCCTTCACCCCCGTCTTGACAGAAGCGCCAATGACCCCTCCGACGGAAAAGTGCTTATAATGCCCAGCGATTTTCTCCGCTTTTTACTGCCCGCGCGGATGGCTCTGTGTGTAACCGCAGCCCCGTGCCAAATTCATTCTTTGCCCTGGATGTCCAAAAGCCTTGATTCGTCTGCTGAAATTTTTCGGTTGGTCCATCGTCGCCGTTTTCTGCGGACTGCTCTTAAGTCTCAGCGGCGCCTTTCTTTACCTTAGTCCGGGTTTGCCGTCTGTGGAGGCGCTGAGAAGCATTCAGTTGCAGATTCCTCTGCGCGTCTACAGCAGCGACAACAAGTTGATCGCAGAATTTGGCGAAATGCGCCGTACACCGATCCGTTTCGCCGACATTCCGCCCAATTTCATCAATGCGTTACTAAGTGCTGAAGACGACAATTTTGCCAATCACTATGGCGTCGATCCGAGCAGCCTGATGCGCGCGGCAACGCAATTGGTCAAGAGTGGGCACATTCAGTCCGGCGGCAGCACCATCACCATGCAGGTGGCGAAGAACTTCTTCCTCACCAGCGAGCGCAGCTTCTCGCGTAAAACTACGGAAATCCTGCTGGCCCTGCAGATCGAACGGCAGCTGACCAAGGACGAGATCCTGGAGCTGTACGTCAACAAGATCTACCTGGGTAACCGCGCCTACGGCATCGAGGCGGCGGCGCAGGTGTATTACGGCAAATCGATCCGTGACATCAGCCTCGCGCAGATGGCGATGATCGCCGGTCTGCCAAAGGCTCCGTCGCGCTTCAACCCGCTGGCCAACCCGGCGCGCAGCAAAGAACGCCGCGACTGGATCCTCGGGCGCATGTACAAGCTGGGCAAGATCAGCGAAGCCGACTACACCGCGGCGATCAACGAGCCGCTGAACGCCAGCTACCACGTGCCGACCCCGGAAGTGAACGCACCGTACATCGCCGAAATGGCCCGCGCCGAAATGGTCGGCCGTTATGGCAGCGAGGCCTACACCGAAGGCTTCCGCGTCACCACCACGGTGCCAAGCAATCTGCAGGAAATGGCCAACACCGCGCTGCACGAAGGCTTGATGACTTACGACCAGCGCCACGGCTACCGTGGCCCCGAGTCGCGCCTGCCAGGCAAGACCCGCGAAGCGTGGGCCAGCGAACTGACCAAGCAGCGCACCATCAGCAGCCTCGAACCTGCGATCGTTACCCAAGTCGATAAAACCGGCCTGCAAGTGTTGACCCGCACCGGTGAAGAGCACGTTGCCTGGGACACGATGAAATGGGCGCGACCGTTCCTCAACACCAACAGCATGGGCGCCAACCCGCGCCAGCCGTCGGATGTCGCGCAGGTCGGTGATCTGATCCGCGTGCAGCGCCAGACCGACAATTCGCTGAAATTCAGCCAGATTCCCCAGGCTCAGGGCGCACTGGTGTCGCTGGATCCGCAGAACGGTGCGATCCGTTCGCTGGTGGGTGGCTTCGCTTTCGAGCAAAGCAACTACAACCGCGCCATGCAGGCCAAGCGTCAGCCGGGCTCGAGCTTCAAGCCATTCGTTTACAGCGCTGCGCTGGATAACGGCTACACCGCTGCCAGTCTGGTCAACGATGCGCCGATCGTGTTCGTCGACGAGTACCTGGACAAGGTCTGGCGACCGAAGAACGACACCAACACTTTCCTCGGCCCGATCCGCCTGCGTGAAGCGCTGTACAAGTCGCGCAACCTGGTGTCGATCCGCCTGTTGCAGGCCATGGGCGTGGGCAAGACCATCGACTACATCACCCGCTTCGGCTTCAACAAGCAGGACCTGCCGCCGAACCTGTCGCTGGCACTCGGCACCGCAACGCTGACACCAATGGAAATCGCCACTGGCTGGAGCACCTTTGCCAACGGCGGCTACAAGATCACCCCGTACATCATCGACAAGATCGAAAGCCGTAACGGCGACACGCTGTTCGTCGCCAACCCGCCGACCGTGCCACAGGGTGGTGCGGCGACCGACGGTATCGCTGCGCCGGCTACCGAGTCGTTCACGGTCAATGCCGCTCCGGTTGCCGGTGAAGCGCCCGGCAATCCGGCAGTGCCGCAAGCGCCGGCCGTGGCCGAGCGGATTGTCGATGGACGTACCACCTACATCCTCAACAGCATGCTGCAGGACGTAATCAAACTCGGCACCGGCCGCCGTGCACTGGCCATGGGCCGCAGTGACATCGCCGGCAAGACCGGTACCACCAACGAATCGAAAGATGCCTGGTTCTCCGGTTACAACGCTGATTACGTAACCACCGTGTGGACCGGTTTCGACCAGCCGGAAAGCCTCGGACGCCGTGAGTTCGGCGGCACCGTGGCGCTGCCGATCTGGATGAATTACATGTCGGCCGCGCTGAAAGACAAGCCGCCGCATGTGCAGCCTGAGCCAGAAGGTCTGCTCAGCCTGCGGGTGGATCCGGTCAGTGGCCGCGCCGCGACGCCGAGCACGCCGGGCGCGTATTTCGAACTGTTCAAGGCCGAAGACACGCCGCCATCGGTGAACGAGCTGGGCAACGGCGCCGTACCAGGCAGCCCGCTGCCGGCGGATGAACAGGCGCCGATCGATTTGTTCTGATCCTGATGCCGCAAAAAGGCCCCGTCTTCGTGAGAAGTGCGGGGCTTTTTATTACCCGAAGATCAAAAGCCCCTCACCCTAACCCTCTCCCAGAGGGAGAGGGGACTTACCGAGTTGTCTGGGGTCAAACACCGACCTGAAAGGGTGGTGTCGACTATGGATTCAAAACCATACATTCAGGTCGGCGTAGCTCCCAAGCGTCCCCCAATCAGTCCCCTCTCCCTCTGGGAGAGGGTTAGGGTGAGGGGCTCTTGATCTTCAGGCATAAAAAAGCCCCGACTCTCACGAGCCGGGGCTTTTGTTTGACACGCTACAACGACTTAGCCGTTGAACACGTCATCCACGCTTTTCAGCGGGTAGTTCTTCGGATACGGCAGGGTGGCCACGCCGGTCTCGATCGCAGCCTTGGCCACGGCGTCGGAGATCAGGGTGATCAAGCGCTTGTCCATTGGTTTCGGAATGATGTACTCACGGCCGAATTCCAGCGGAGCACCGCCGTAGGCATCGCATACGTCCTGTGGAACCGGCAGTTTGGCCAGTTCGCGCAGGGCGTTGGCGGCGGCGACTTTCATTTCTTCGTTGATGCGCTTGGCGCGAACGTCCAGGGCACCACGGAAGATGAAAGGGAAGCCCAGCACGTTGTTGACCTGGTTCGGGTAGTCCGAACGGCCGGTGGCCATGATCACGTCGCTACGGGTGGCGTGCGCCAGTTCCGGGGAGATTTCCGGATCCGGGTTGGAGCAGGCGAAGACGATCGGGTTGGCCGCCATCGACAGCAGGCCTTCGGCGCTCAGCAGGTTCGGACCGGACAGACCGACGAATACGTCAGCGCCTGCCAGTGCGTCTGCCAGGGTGCGCTTCTCGGTAGCGTGGGCGAACACGGCTTTGTACTGGTTCAGGTCGTCACGGCCGGAGTGGATCACGCCGGTACGGTCAACCATGAAGATGTTTTCGATGCGAGCGCCCATGCTCACCAGCAGTTTCATGCAGGAGATGGCGGCAGCACCGGCGCCGAGGCAGACAATCTTCGCTTCCGGCAGGGTTTTGCCAGCGATTTCCAGGGCGTTGATCATGCCCGCAGCGGTCACGATCGCGGTGCCGTGCTGGTCATCGTGGAACACCGGAATATCGCACTGCTCGATCAGAGCGCGTTCGATCTCAAAGCACTCTGGCGCCTTGATGTCTTCCAGGTTGATGCCACCGAAGGTGATGGAGATGCGCTTGACGGTGTCGATGAAGGCTTGCGGGCTTTCCGAGTCGACTTCGATGTCGAATACGTCGATGCCGGCGAAACGCTTGAACAGTACGCCCTTGCCTTCCATTACAGGCTTGGAAGCCAGTGGGCCGAGGTTGCCCAGGCCGAGAATCGCGGTGCCGTCGGAAATGACTGCCACCAGGTTGCCCTTGCCGGTGTATTTGTAGGCCAGTTCAGGATCGCGAGCGATCTCGCGTACTGGTTCAGCTACGCCGGGGCTGTAGGCCAGCGACAGGTCGCGGGCGGTAGCAGTGGCCTTGGTGAGCTCGACACTCAGCTTCCCCGGACGAGGATTGGCGTGGTATTCGAGAGCGGCAGTTTTCAGATCAGACATTTTGGCATTCCGCTTTTTTACTGTTGGACAGACTGGTCAGCGAGGATACGCGCCTCGCAAAGTCCCCACAAGACTGGGCAGTCACCGCTGTCAAGCGCCCTGCCCTACGACTTTGGGCCAAGAGCCACGGCGCACAAGGGCTGGACTGTTCACAATCAGCCGTAAAAATGTCTACAATTTTTCTTCAGCGCGATACCTGCAGCATCGAAGGATCGGTCAACGGCAGCAACCAGCGCGCCTGACCTTTTTGCAGACCACCGCGCCGGGATCGGTCAACCACCCAGCCACGGGCCTCGATCTGCCTGCCTTTCAATGCTCGCATGCCATCACTGTCAAATTGTCCGAGCAGATTGGGTGCAACCCGCAATACAAGCGTGTCCTGCAATTCGATCCAGATTCCGCCGCGATTGCGCTGCACCTTGCTCACCCGACCGCTGACTACGGCAAAGCCCGAACGCTGGATCTGCTGCGCTTTCTGGACCGGCGATTGCCGCCAGAGACCAAGCCCGGCTCGTCGCGCGCTGCGTTCGGCGGCCTGTTGGCAGGCGACCAGATCGACGTTCGGCGCCACCGCGACCTGAAAACCCAGGCCAGCGGCAAGCATCTGCGCTTCGAGATTGACTCCGCTGACGCTGTAAACATGCGCCAGCGTACGCCCGTAATGGTCTTTTGCCTGCTTGCCGGGCCGCAGACCGACCCGGCCGCCGCTCTCATCCACCAGCGCTTGCAAGCGTTTGCGCGCCGCCGCGGCGAACGGTTCGTCGCTGCGGCCCTGCTTGCCCAGCTCCGGCGTATTGAGGCCGATCATGCGCACATTGCGCCCGTCGCTCAGGCGCAGGGTGTCGCCATCGACCACCCGCTGCACACTGACGCTGGTCAGCCCTGCGGGTGCCGGGCAGAACGCCTGGGCGGCGGACAGCCAAATCGCAGACACAAAAAAGGCGCCCGCAAGGGACGCCTTTTTCATCAGTCTGGAGAAGTCGAAGCGACCTTCCAAAATGATCAGCCTCAGGCTTTTTTGCCGACGCCGAAAGTAGCGAAACGGTCTGCGAACTTCTGCACACGGCCGCCGGTGTCCAGAGTCTTCTGCTTACCGGTGTAGAACGGGTGGCATTCGTTGCAAACGTCGATCGCCAGGGCTTTGCCGTAGGTCGAACGAGTTTCGAACTTGTTACCGCAGCTGCAGGTAACAGCGATTTCCGGGTAGTTCGGATGGATTTCGGCTTTCATGGTGTCTTCCTCAGGCTAGCGTGCCGCCACCCAACACTATTGTTGAATACCGCACGTAATTAGGCCGCGGATTCTACCAGACCTTTTCAATCGCGCAAGCTGTCACCGAGACCGACCGTCTGCTAGGCTCCCGGCCTTGAACGCACTTCCGTGTGGGAGCGAGCCTGCTCGCGAAGACGCCAGGTCAGTCGACACATGTGTTGCCTGACCCACCGCCTTCGCGAGCAGGCTCGCTCCCACAGGTCATGCATATCCGATCATTTTGCGTATCGAGATCCCCCCGCGTGCCCGACGCCATTCTGCGCCTTGCCCTGCCTTCGCCTCTGCGCCGCCTGTTCGATTACCGGGCGCCGGCCGGGGTGCGGCGCGAGCAATTGCAGCCGGGCATGCGCCTGCGGGTGCCGTTCGGTCGGCGCGAGATGATCGGGATTCTGGTCGAGGTCACCGACACCAGCGAAGTGCCGGCAGAAAAACTCAAGCCGGCGCTGGCCCTCCTCGATACGACTTCGCCACTGCCGCCAGCGCTGTTCAAGCTGTGCCTGTGGACCGCGCAGTATTACCAGCACAGCCTCGGCGACACCTTGAACTGGGCCTTGCCGGTGCTGCTGCGTCAGGGCGAGCTGGCCGAGGCCCGGCAGGAACGCTTCTGGTCGATTGCTCCGGGCGCCAGCGTTGACGACCCGCGAGTGGCCCGCGCGCCACGCCAGCGCGAGGCGCTGACCACGCTGGCCCAGCACCCCCACGGCGTCGCCCATCAGTTGTTGAGCAAACTGATGCTGAGCAAGGACAGCCTCGATCTGCTGCTGGCCAAGGGGCTGGTGCAGGTCGAAATCCGCCGCCACGCCCCCGGCGTTCGCCATGAACACTGGCTGGCGCAACCGGAGCTGCCGCTCAATAGCGAACAGCGCGCGGCGTATGAAGCGATTCGCGCCGGCTTCGACAGTTACCACGCTTTTCTGCTGGCTGGTGTCACTGGCAGCGGCAAGACCGAAGTCTATCTGCAACTGATTCGCGAGACCCTCGAAGCCGGCAAACAGGCCCTGGTACTGATTCCGGAGATCAACCTCGGCCCGCAGACCCTGGCGCGTTTCGAACAGCGCTTCAACGCGCGGATCGCCCTGCTGCACTCGGCGGTAAATGATCGCGAACGCCTGGAAGCCTGGCTCGCCGCCCGTGATGGCGAGGCCGACATTATTATCGGCACCCGTTCGGCCCTGTTCACGCCGATGAAAAATCCCGGGCTGATCATCATCGATGAAGAGCACGACGGTTCCTATAAACAGCAGGAAGGTCTGCGCTACCACGCTCGCGATCTGGCGCTGGTACGCGCACGGCAGGAAAACATCCCGATCGTGCTCGGCTCCGCCACGCCGTCGCTGGAAAGTCTGCACAACGCTTACACCGGCCGCTACGGCCTGCTGCGCCTGAACGAGCGCGCCGGCGGCGCCAAGCAACCGCGTTTCCTGCGTCTGGACGTGAAAAGCCGTCCGCTCGACAGTGGTATTTCCGGGCCGATGCAGCAAGCCATCGGCCAGACCCTCGCCAACGGCCAGCAGGTGCTGGTGTTCCTCAACCGGCGCGGCTTTGCCCCGACCCTGCTCTGCCACGATTGCGGCTGGATGTCCGAATGCTCGCGCTGCGATGCGCGCATGACCGTGCACCAGCGTTACGGCGAGTTGCGCTGTCACCACTGCGGCAACGTTGAGCGCACACCGCGCCAATGCCCGAAATGCAGCAAGGTCGATCTGCGCCCGGTCGGCGCCGGTACCGAACGCGCCGAAGAACGCTTGGCGATTCTGTTCCCGGATTACCCGGTACTGCGCGTCGATCGCGACAGCACTTCGCGCAAGGACGCGATGAATCAGCTGTTTGCGACGATTCAAAAGGGTCAGCCGTGCATTCTGGTCGGCACGCAGATGTTGGCCAAAGGGCACCATTTCCCAAGGGTGACGCTGGTATCGATTCTGGATGCCGACGGTGGCCTGTTTTCCGGCGACTTCCGCGCCAGCGAGCGCATGGCGCAGTTGATCGTCCAGGTCGCCGGGCGCGCCGGCCGGGCTGAGGAGCCGGGCAAGGTGATCATCCAGACGCATTTGGCCGACCACCCTTTATTGGTGCAACTGACCGAGCAGGGTTATTTCGCCTTCGCCGAACAAGCCTTGAGCGAACGCCGCGCGGCCGGGTTGCCGCCGTTTGCCCATCTGGCGCTGCTGCGCGCCGAAGCGCACAAGCCGGGGCAGGCGGAAGGTTTTCTCGACGAAGCGTGCAGCGCGGCCGAACGCCTGCTGGCCGAATTGAATCTGAGCGGCATCGAGCTGCTCGGGCCGGTGCCGGCACCGATGGAGCGCCGCGCCGGGCGTTATCGCGCCCAGCTGTTGTTGCAGGCGACCGCGCGGGCGCCGTTGCATCGCTTATTGGCCAGCTGGATGCTGATGCTGGAGCAGATGCCGAGTGGGCGGGCGGTGCGCTGGTCGCTGGATGTTGATCCCGTCGACTTGTACTGATTGATCGATTGCTATCGCTGGCAAGCCAGCTCCCACAGGGACTGCGCCGCTCTTGTGGGAGCTGGCTTGCCAGCGATAACGGTCGAATTGTCACCACAAATCCATAAGCTGCCTGCTAAGGTTGGCAAGCCCGTCTTCGCAACGGATAATGCCCAGTTTTTCCACCCGCGCATCGATGCGCCCGCCGCGCTTGCGGTCGAAAGAGAAGACCATGAAAGACACCATTCGCCAGCTGATCCAGCAAGCCCTCACCCAACTCCTCAACGAAGGTGTGTTGCCTGAAGGCCTGACGCCGGCGATCCAGGTGGAGAACGCCCGCGACAAGACCCACGGCGACTTCGCCAGCAACATCGCCATGATGCTGGCCAAGCCTGCCGGCATGAAGCCGCGCGATCTGGCGGAGAAAATCATCGCCGCTCTGCCCGCTGACGAGAACGTCACCAAGGCCGAAATCGCCGGCCCGGGCTTCATCAATTTCTTCCAGAACACCCAGGCACTGGCCTCGCGCCTCGACGCCGCACTGGCCGACGCCCGTGTCGGCGTGCGCAAGGCCGGCCCGGCGCAGCGCACCGTGGTCGATCTGTCGGCGCCGAACCTGGCCAAAGAGATGCACGTCGGCCACTTGCGCTCGACCATCATCGGCGACGGCGTGGCCCGCGTGCTTGAGTTCCTCGGCGACGAAGTGATCCGCCAGAATCACGTCGGCGACTGGGGCACTCAGTTCGGCATGCTGATGGCTTATCTGCAGGAAAATCCGATCACCAGCGACGAGCTGTCCGACCTGGAAAACTTCTACCGTGCGGCCAAGCAGCGTTTCGACGAGTCCGAAGAGTTCGCCGACCGCGCCCGTGGCCTGGTGGTCAAGTTGCAGGCTGGCGATGCCGAATGCCTGGCGCTGTGGACCAAGTTCAAGGACATCTCCCTGTCGCACTGCCAGAAGATCTACGAACTGCTCAACGTCAAACTGACCATGGCCGACGTGATGGGCGAAAGCGCCTACAACGACGACCTGATCAATGTGGTCAACGACCTGAAAGCAGCGGGCATGCTGGTCGAGAGCAACGGCGCCCAGTGCGTGTTCCTCGACGAGTTCAAGAACGCCGATGGCGACCCGCTGCCGGTGATCATCGTCAAGGCCGATGGCGGTTACCTGTACGCCACCACTGACCTGGCGGCCGTGCGCTACCGCAGCGGCAAGCTCAAGGCTGATCGTGCGCTGTATTTCGTCGACCAGCGCCAGGCCCTGCACTTCCAGCAGGTCTTCGCTGTGGCGCGCAAGGCCGGTTTCGTCACCCATCCGATGGAAATGGAGCACATGGGGTTCGGCACCATGAACGGCGCCGACGGCCGTCCGTTCAAGACCCGTGATGGCGGCACCGTGAAGCTGATCGATTTGCTGACCGAAGCCCAGGAACGTGCCTACAACCTGGTGAAAGAGAAGAACCCGACCCTGGCCGAAGACGAGTTGCGCAACATCGCCAAGGTCGTCGGCATCGGCGCGGTGAAATACGCCGACCTGTCCAAGCATCGCACCAGCGACTACAGCTTCAACTTCGACCTGATGCTCAATTTCGAAGGCAACACCGCGCCGTATCTGCTGTACGCCTACACCCGCGTGGCCGGTGTGTTCCGCAAACTGGGCAAGGACTTCAGCGAAGTCGACGGCCAGATCGTCCTCGAAGCGGCGCACGAGCAGGAGCTGGCGGCGAAGCTGGCGCAGTTCGGCGAAGTGCTGAACAACGTCGCTGAAAAAGGCACCCCGCACATTCTCTGCACCTACCTGTACGACGTCGCCGGCCTGTTCTCCAGCTTCTACGAGAACTGCCCGATCCTCGCCGCCGACACCCCGGCGCAGATGCAGAGCCGTCTGCGTCTGGCCGCACTGACCGGTCGCACCCTCAAGCAAGGCCTGGAGCTGTTGGGTCTGGAAACTCTGGAGCGTATGTAAGTTGGCTGCCAAGAAAAAACCTGCACCCAAACGCGGCGCCAGTCGCTATCAGGCCCCGGCGAAACAACCGATTCCGGGCTGGCTGTGGATGGCCATCGGCCTGACCGTCGGCGCGTTCATCGTGTTTCTGATGAAACTGGAACCGGGCAAGGGCAGCGACACGGTCAAGCGCGAGAAAGTCGAACAGCAGCAGAAAGCGTCGAAGATCGCCGAGGCCAACAAGACCCCGCCGAGCCCGACGCAACCGGTGAAGCCGAAATACGACTTCTACACCCTGCTGCCGGAATCGGAAGTGATCGTGCCGCCGGACGCGGTACCGGAGAAGACCCTGCCGACGCCGCAAGTGCCGGCCATCCCGACCACGCCGGTAACCCCGGCCGAAGCGGCGAAGATCGACACCGCACGGGCTCAAGCGGCTCTTGCCGGGATCACGCCGCCGCCAGCGCCACCCGTGAGCAAGGCCGCGCCAGTGACCAAGTTCTTCCTCCAGGCCGGTTCGTTCCGCAAGGAAACCGATGCTGACAAGGTGCGTGCGCAGATCATTCTGCTCGGCCAAGCCGTGGCGGTGGAGTCCGGCACGGTCAAGGATGAAACCTGGTATCGCGTCTTGGTCGGCCCGTTCAGCAACCGCGAGCAACTGACCACGGCGCAGAAACAACTGGCTGGCGCCGGCTTCAGCAACCTGTTGTTACAACAACGCCAGAGCCGCTAAGGCTCCCAGAGGTCAGCTGCAACTTGCAGGTGACCTTCAAACTTTGTGGCGAGGGGATTTATCCCCGTTTGGCTGCGGAGCAGCCCTGAAACCAGCCATTGCAGTGCCGCAGGCATACCGCAAATGATGGTTTCGCGACTGCTTCGCAGCCGAACGGGGATAAATCCCCTCGCCACAGTCATCACACACACCATTCGTCTCCCATCGCCCCTACCGGTTGAAATCCCCTCCAGCACCCCCATATGAATGGGCATAAGGCATTTTCGCCCCGCTGCGTGGAGACTCTTCCCTTGACCACCATCGTTTCAGTCCGCCGCCACGGCAAAGTCGTCATGGGCGGCGACGGCCAGGTTTCTCTCGGCAACACCGTGATGAAAGGCAACGCCAAAAAGGTCCGTCGCCTGTACCACGGCCAGGTCATCGCCGGTTTCGCCGGTGCCACCGCCGACGCCTTCACCCTGTTCGAACGTTTCGAAGGCCAGCTCGAAAAACATCAGGGTCACCTGATCCGCGCCGCCGTCGAACTCGCCAAGGAATGGCGCACCGACCGCTCCCTGAGCCGCCTCGAAGCGATGCTCGCGGTTGCCAACAAGGATGCCTCGCTGATCATCACCGGCAACGGTGACGTGGTCGAACCCGAAGATGGCCTGATCGCCATGGGTTCCGGCGGCGCCTACGCGCAAGCCGCCGCCAGCGCCCTGCTGAAAAAGACCGACCTGTCGGCGCGCGAGATCGTCGAAACCGCTCTCGGGATCGCCGGCGACATCTGTGTATTCACCAACCACACCCAGACCATTGAGGAGCAGGATCTCGCTGAATAAGCCTGTTGCGGCCCATGTGCCACGGCTTGTTTCTGCTTGAGGACCGTCAATTACTATGTCCATGACTCCCCGCGAAATCGTCCACGAACTCAACCGCCATATCATCGGCCAGGACGATGCCAAGCGCGCCGTCGCGATTGCCCTGCGCAACCGCTGGCGCCGCATGCAGCTGCCTGAAGAGCTGCGCGTTGAGGTGACCCCGAAGAACATCCTGATGATCGGCCCGACCGGTGTCGGTAAAACCGAGATCGCCCGTCGCCTGGCGAAACTGGCCAATGCGCCGTTTATCAAGGTCGAAGCGACCAAATTCACCGAAGTTGGTTATGTCGGCCGTGACGTCGAGTCGATCATCCGTGATCTGGCCGATGCCGCGATCAAGATGCTCCGCGAACAGGAAATGACCCGCGTACGCCACCGCGCCGAAGACGCCGCCGAGGATCGCATCCTCGACGCGCTGCTGCCGCCGGCACGCATGGGCTTCAGCAACGAAGAAGCGCCGAGCTCCGATTCCAACACGCGTCAGCTGTTCCGCAAGCGTCTGCGCGAAGGCCAGCTGGACGACAAGGAAATCGAAATCGAAGTCGCCGAAGTCACCGGCATCGAGATCGCCACGCCGCCAGGCATGGAAGAGATGACCAACCAGCTGCAATCGCTGTTTGCCAACATGGGCAAGGGCAAGAAGAAGTCGCGCAAGCTCAAGGTCAAGGAAGCGCTGAAACTGGTGCGCGATGAAGAAGCCGGGCGTCTGGTCAACGAAGAAGAACTGAAGGCCAAGGCGCTGGAAGCGGTCGAGCAGCACGGTATCGTCTTCATCGACGAAATCGACAAGGTCGCCAAGCGCGGCAATGTCGGCGGCGCCGATGTTTCCCGCGAAGGCGTACAGCGCGACCTGCTGCCGCTGATCGAGGGCTGCACCGTCAACACCAAGCTGGGCATGGTCAAGACTGACCACATCCTGTTCATCGCCTCCGGTGCGTTCCACCTGAGCAAGCCAAGCGATCTGGTGCCGGAGCTGCAAGGCCGTCTGCCGATCCGCGTCGAGCTCAAGGCGCTGAGCCCGGAAGACTTCGAACGCATCCTCAGCGAACCGCACGCCTCGCTCACCGAGCAATACTGCGCGCTGCTGAAGACCGAAGGCCTGAACATCCAGTTCCAGCCCGAGGGCATCAAGCGTCTGGCGGAGATCGCTTGGCAGGTCAACGAGAAAACCGAGAACATCGGTGCCCGTCGCCTGCACACCCTGCTCGAGCGCCTGCTCGAAGAGGTGTCGTTCAGCGCCGGCGACCTCGCCAGCGCCCATGATGACAAGGCGATTCTGATCGACGCCGACTACGTCAACAGCCACCTCGGCGAATTGGCGCAGAACGAAGATCTGTCCCGCTACATTCTGTAGAGCGGCAAGCTACAAGCTACAAGCGGCAAGCTGAGTTAAGCTTGCAACTTGTAGCTTGCAGCTAAAGGCTGTTTTTCATGATTCCCACCGACATCAAACTGCACAAAGCCTCGAAAACCCTGACGCTCACTTACGCGTCCGGCGAGGAATTCACCCTGCCCGCCGAGTTTCTGCGTGTGCACTCTCCCTCCGCCGAGGTCCAGGGCCACGGCAAACCGATCCTGCAATTCGGCAAGCTCAACGTGGGTCTGAGCAAGCTGGAACCGGCTGGCAACTATGCACTGAAACTGACCTTCGACGACGGTCACGACAGCGGCCTGTTCACTTGGGAATACCTCTACGAACTCGGCAAGCGCCAGAACGAACTCTGGGACGATTATCTTGCCGAGCTGCGCGCTGCCGGAAAATCCCGCGATCCGAACGAGTCGTTCGTCAAGCTGATGCTCTAGGCCGTGGCTCTTGCTCTTTAGAGGGCATTTTCTAACTTCATCTGTTTGAATGCTCCGCGCATACGGCCCCGGATCGGCCGCTTGCGAAAAAAATTAAACTCGGGTAACCAATGGAGCTGGCAAGTTCCCTGCAGTGCTCTACGACTGTAAAGCAGCTATGCAGAATCAACGGTCACCCGAGCAGTAGTACCCGGCATTGGCTGTGGAAGCGACAGCGTGAAACCGGGTACTCGTCTCAGGACAATGGAGCGTCGTAGATGAGTGACAAGAATAACGATGACCTGAAGTACCAAGCCTCGGAAAACACTCTGGGGCTTAACCCCGTCGTCGGGCTGCGCGGAAAGGATCTGCTGGCCTCTGCTCGAATGGTGCTGAAACAGGCCATCAGACAACCGATTCACAGCGTCAGGCACGTGACCCATTTCGGCCTCGAACTGAAAAACGTGCTGCTGGGCAAATCCGCGCTGCAACCGGCCGGTGACGACCGCCGTTTCGCCGACCCGGCGTGGAGCCAGAACCCGCTATACAAACGTTATCTGCAAACCTACCTGGCCTGGCGCAAGGAACTGCATGCCTGGATTGATGACAGCAGCCTGTCCGCCAAAGACATCGCTCGCGGGCATTTCGTCATCAACCTGATGACCGAAGCCATGGCGCCGACCAATACGGCGGCCAATCCGGCGGCGGTCAAACGCTTCTTCGAAACCGGCGGCAAAAGCCTGCTCGATGGCCTCTCGCATCTGGCCAAGGATCTGGTGCACAACGGCGGCATGCCGAGCCAGGTCAACATGGGCGCGTTCGAGGTGGGCAAGAGCCTCGGCGTCACCGAAGGCGCGGTGGTGTTCCGCAATGATGTGCTGGAGCTGATCCAGTACCGGCCGATCACCGAGCAGGTCCACGAGCGCCCGCTGCTGGTAGTGCCGCCGCAGATCAACAAGTTCTACGTTTTCGACTTGAGCCCGGACAAGAGCCTGGCGCGCTTCTGCCTGCGCAACAACGTGCCGACCTTCATCATCAGCTGGCGCAACCCGACCAAGGCCCAGCGCGAGTGGGGCCTGTCGACCTACATCGAAGCGCTGAAAGAAGCCGTCGATGTGGTCACCGCGATCACCGGCAGCAAAGACGTCAACATGCTCGGCGCCTGCTCCGGCGGCATCACCTGCACCGCCCTGCTCGGCCACTACGCCGCGCTCGGCGAGAACAAGGTCAACGCCCTCACCCTGCTGGTCAGCGTGCTCGACACCACCCTGGACAGCGACGTCGCCCTGTTCGTCGATGAGCAGACCCTGGAGACCGCCAAGCGCCACTCCTACCAGGCCGGCGTGCTCGAAGGCAAAGACATGGCCAAGGTCTTCGCCTGGATGCGCCCCAACGATCTGATCTGGAACTACTGGGTCAACAACTACCTGCTCGGCAACGAGCCGCCGGTGTTCGACATCCTGTTCTGGAACAACGACACCACCCGCCTGCCCGCCGCGTTCCACGGCGACCTGATCGAGATGTTCAAAAACAATCCACTGATCCGCCCCAATGCACTGGAAGTGTGCGGCACGCCGATCGACCTCAAGCAGGTCACCGCCGACATCTTCTCGCTGGCCGGCACCAACGATCACATCACGCCATGGAAGTCCTGCTACAAGTCGGCGCAGCTGTTCGGCGGCAAAGTCGAATTCGTGCTGTCGAGCAGCGGCCATATCCAGAGCATCCTCAACCCGCCGGGCAATCCGAAGTCGCGCTACATGACCGGCGAAGAGATGGCGCCGACCGCCGATGACTGGCAGGAAAATTCGACCAAGCACACCGATTCCTGGTGGCTGTACTGGCAGTCATGGCTGGCCGAGCGCTCGGGCAACCTGAAAAAGGCCCCGACGAAACTGGGCAACAAAGCGTACCCGGCAGGCGAGGCTTCGCCGGGCACTTATGTTCACGAACGGTAACTGACACCACCCATTGTGGGAGAGGGCCTTGTGGCGAGGGGATTTATCCCCGTTCGGCTGCGAAGCAGTCGTGAATCGACTAGCCGCGATCAGTCTGACAAATCGTGGTTTCAGGATTCGGGGTCGCTTCGCAACCCAACGGGGATAAATCCCCTCACCACAAGGCCCGCTCCTACAGGAATACGGGTGGACTTGAAATCTACAGGGCCTCACGCATGCCGCAACCGTTCATATTCCGCACCGTCGATCTGGATGGCCAGACCCTCCGCACGGCGGTGCGTCCCGGCAAGCCTCATTTGACGCCTCTGCTGATTTTCAACGGCATCGGCGCCAACCTGGAGCTGGTGTTTCCGTTTGTCGCAGCGCTCGACTCGGATCTGGAAGTGATCGCCTTCGACGTGCCCGGGGTCGGTGGGTCGTCGACGCCGAACCGACCGTATCGCTTCCCCGGCCTGGCCAAACTGACGGCGCGGATGCTCGACTATCTCGACTACGGTCAGGTCAATGTGATCGGCGTGTCGTGGGGCGGCGCCCTGGCGCAGCAGTTTGCCTACGACTACCCCGAGCGCTGCAAGAAACTGGTACTGGCGGCGACCGCGGCCGGTGCGGTGATGGTCCCCGGCAAACCGAAAGTACTGTGGATGATGGCCAGCCCGCGCCGCTACATCCAGCCATCCCATGTGATTCGCATCGCGCCGATGATCTACGGCGGCTCGTTCCGCCGCGATCCGACGCTGGCTGCCAGCCATGCGGCGAAAGTGCGCTCGGCGGGCAAGCTCGGTTACTACTGGCAGCTGTTCGCAGGCCTCGGCTGGACCAGCATCCACTGGCTGCACAAGATCCATCAGCCGACGCTGGTGCTGGCCGGCGATGACGACCCACTGATTCCGCTGATCAACATGCGCATGCTCGCCTGGCGCATTCCCAACGCGCAGTTGCACATCATCGATGACGGCCATCTGTTCCTGATTACCCGCGCCGAAGCGGTGGCGCCGATCATCATGAAGTTTCTCGAAGAGGAGCGTCTGCGCGCAGTCATGCACCCGCATCCGACCCCGCTCGGCGGCTGATCGCGGCGGCCTGCTTTATGCAGCACTTTTCAAATCAAGCGCGCGGCAGGACGCCGCGCAGGCAGCAACCGGTAACAGCGTCTATGGTGTTCTGGTTCGGTGAGTGTGTTTTTGCCCTGAAGACGAAGGAGTGTTGAGTCATGCGCGAAAAACCAGCGACGGGCGTGGTGCCCAGCCCCGCCGTGTTTATCAACGCCCAAAGTGCGATCGCCGGTCTGCGTGGCAGGGATCTGCTGTCGACACTGCGCAGCGTCGCCGCCCACGGCTTGCGCAATCCGTTGCACAGCGCAAAGCATGCGCTGAAGCTTGGCGGACAGTTGGGGCGCGTGCTGCTCGGCGAAACCCTGCACCCGACCAATCCGCAAGACAGCCGCTTCGCCGATCCGGCGTGGAGCCTCAACCCGTTCTACCGGCGCAGCCTGCAGGCGTATCTGGCCTGGCAGAAACAGGTCAAGAGCTGGATCGATGAAGGCGACATGAGCCCTGAAGATCGTGCCCGTGCGCACTTCGCTTTCACCCTGCTCAATGACGCCGTGGCGCCCTCCAACACCCTGCTCAATCCGCTGGCGGTCAAGGAGCTGTTCAATTCCGGCGGGCAGAGTCTGGTGCGTGGCCTGAGCCATCTGTTCGATGATCTTTTGCACAACGACGGCCTGCCACGGCAAGTGACCAGGCAGGCGTTCGAGGTCGGCAAAACCGTGGCGACCACCAGCGGATCGGTGGTCTTTCGCAATGAAATGTTCGAGCTGATCCAGTACAAATCGATGAGCGAAAAGCAGTACGCCAAACCGCTGCTGGTGGTGCCGCCGCAAATCAACAAGTACTACATTTTCGATCTGAGCCCGCAGAACAGCTTCGTCCAGTACGCCCTGAAAAACAGCCTGCAGACCTTCATGATCAGTTGGCGCAATCCTGATGTGCGCCATCGCGAGTGGGGCCTGTCGAGTTACGTCGAAGCGGTCGAAGAAGCGATGAACATCTGCCGGGCGATTACCGGCGCCCGCGAAGTCAACCTGATGGGCGCCTGCGCCGGCGGCCTGACCATCGCCGCCCTGCAAGGGCACTTGCAGGCCAAACGGCAACTGCGCCGGGTCGCCAGCGCGACCTATCTGGTCAGTCTGCTCGACAGCCAAATCGAAACCCCGGCCACGCTGTTCGCCGATGAACAAACACTGGAAGCGGCCAAGCGTCGCTCGTATCAGCAAGGCGTGCTCGATGGTCGCGACA
This sequence comes from Pseudomonas sp. RG1, assembly GCF_025910115.1. NCBI lineage: Bacteria > Pseudomonadati > Pseudomonadota > Gammaproteobacteria > Pseudomonadales > Pseudomonadaceae > Pseudomonas > Pseudomonas sp. RG1. The sequence continues at coordinate 293,640 of NZ_JAPCIK010000002.1, read as the reverse complement.
TGGCCAAAGTCTTCGCCTGGATGCGCCCCAACGATTTGATCTGGAGCTATTTCGTCAACAACTACCTGCTGGGCAAGGAGCCGCCAGCCTTCGACATTCTCTACTGGAACAACGACAACACCCGGCTGCCGGCGGCGCTGCACGGCGATCTGCTGGACTTCTTCAAGCACAACCCGCTGATCCACGCGGGCGGTCTAGAAGTGTGCGGTACGCCGATCGATCTGCAGAAGGTCAATGTCGACAGCTTCAGCGTCGCCGGCATGAACGACCACATCACGCCGTGGGACGCGGTGTATCGCTCGACCCTGCTGCTCGGTGGCGAGCGACGTTTCGTGCTGTCCAACAGCGGCCACGTGCAGAGCATCCTCAACCCGCCGAGCAACCCGAAAGCTGCCTACGTCGAAAACGCCAAACTGAGCAGTGACCCGCGCGCTTGGTACTACGATGCCAGACACGTCGACGGCAGCTGGTGGCCGCAGTGGCTGGAATGGGTCGCGCAGCGCTCCGGCGCCCTTAACGAGACCCGCACAACACTGGGTAACCCGAACTATCCACCGATGGAAGCGGCACCCGGCACCTATGTGCATGTGCGCTGACGCTCAACCGAAATTTTCTAAGAAGACTGGATGAAAACCCGCGACCGGATTCTCGAATGTGCGCTGCAACTGTTCAACGAAAAGGGTGAGCCGAACGTTTCCACCATGGAGGTGGCCAACGAAATGGGGATCAGCCCGGGCAATCTCTACTACCACTTCCACGGCAAGGAACCGCTGATTCTCGGTCTGTTCGAACGCTTCCAGCACGAACTCGCACCCCTGCTCGACCCGCCGCCGGACGTGGAGCTGGCGCCGGAGGATTACTGGTTGTTCTTGCATTTGATCGTCGAGCGCCTGGCGCAATACCGGTTCCTGTTCCAGGACCTGTCGAACCTCGCCGGGCGCTTGCCGAAACTGGCCAAGGGGATTCGCAATCTGCTCAATGCGCTGAAGCGGACGCTGGCGTCGTTGCTGGCGCGATTGAAGGCTTCGGGGCAACTGGTCAGCGATACCCAGGCCTTGGGGCAACTGGTGGAGCAGGTGACCATGACGCTGCTGTTCTCGCTGGATTACCAGCGGATTCTTGATCGTGAGGGAGAGGTCAGGTTGGTGGTTTATCAGATCATGATGCTGGTGGCGCCGCATTTGCTGCCGCCAGTGAAGGTGGCGACAGAGCGGATGGCGCTGCAATACCTTGAGGATCACGACTGATCCGAGCGCTGCGCCTACTTACAATCCAATGTGGGAGCGAGCCTGCTCGCGAATGCAAACTTTCCCCTGATGCCTGTGTAACTGATCCACCGCTTTCGCGAGCAGGCTCGCTCCCACAGGGACTTGCAGTGATCAAGATAATCTCCACAAACAAAAACGCCCGGCCTTCACAGGCCGGGCGTTTTTGATTTGCCCTGAAATCAGGACTGACTGGATGGCGTCGACGGTGTCGATGCTGCAGTCGGGGTAGCGGCTGCCGTAGGTGCCGCAGCGGAGTTTGCCGCGTTGGCCGGAGCTGTTGGAGCAGTCGACGGCGCGGCGGCCGGTTTCGGCGCAGCGGCTTTCGGCGCGGCCGGTTTTTTCACTGCTGGCTTTTTCGCCGCAGCCGGTTTGGCCGCAGGCTTCGCAGCGGGTTTGGCGGCAGCGGTCTTCGCTGCTGGCTTGGCCGCTGGTTTCGCTGCAGCTTTAGCCGCAGGTTTTGCTGCTGCTTTGGTTGCCGGTTTGGCAGCGGCCTTGGCGGCAACCGGTTTGGCTGCCGCTTTGGCCGCAGGCTTGGCGGCTGCCGTTTTGGCCGCAGCCTTTGCTGCAGGTTTTGCCGCCGCTTTGGCCAGTGGCTTGGCCGCGGTTTTCGCCGCAGGTTTGGCCGCTGCAGTTTTAGTGGCAGGTTTCGCCGCAGCGGTTTTCGCCGCCACAGGCTGAGCTTTCAGACCGGTGAGTTTTTCGATCTGTTTGGTCAGCGTGTCGACCTTGGCGTTGAGCGCCTTGACCTCATTGCGGCTCGGCACACCCAGGCGCGAAATCGCGCTGTTCAGGCGCTTGTCGAAAGCGCCTTCCAGCTCGTCCCACTTGCCCATGGCGCGGTCTTTCACGCCGCTGATGCGCGACTTGGCCGAAGAGGTCGAGTCCTCGACTTTCTTGCCGACGGCAGTCTTGGTGAGCTTCTCGGCTTTCTCGCCGTCTTTGACCAATGCATCGAAGAGTTTGCTGCCGTCAGTGTCGATCTTCGAGTACACGCCTAAACCAGCCAGCCAGATTTTGCGGGAGTAGGACTCGACCTTCCCGACCCACGAGCTGCTTTCTTTATCGGTGTTCTTTTTGCCAGCCATCCCGTTCTCCTTAAGATTTTCGCGCGACGCGTTCGAGCAATGCCGTCAGCTCATCGAGCTTAGCAGAGAGTGCCTCAACGTCATGTTTAGACGGAATGCCGATCCGATTCAAGGCGCTGGCCACACGGTTGTCGAAGGCCTTCTCGACCTTGTCGAGCTGAACTTCAACGCGACCCTTGAACGAGCTGACCTGAGTGGCCGCGTCGTCGATCTCGGCGTTGGCCGCGAGGAGTTTTTCGCTGACGGCTTTTTTGCCTTTCTTTTCAACGGTTTGACCGGCGGCTACGAGCTCTTGAAAGTACTCGCTGCCCTCCTGGCCGACCTTGGTGTAGGCGCCCAGGCCTGCCAGCCAGATCTTGCGGGCATAGGATTTGACGTCGCTCAGAGTGGAAGTCGAAGCGTCGATTTTTTTCTTCAAAATGACTTTGGCCATGGTGCACCTCACGCGCAGAAGGTTTGAGGAACTGCCGGACGAGTGTCGGGCTCAGGCACAAAGTAGGGAGAAAAATTAGAAAGGGCACCCTAACCAGCGGGAGCATCACTAAACAAATGTGGGAGCGAGCCTGCTCGCGAAAGCGGTTTGTCAGTCACGGATAATTTGACTGAAAGACCGCTTTCGCGAGCAGGCTCGCTCCCACAGGGGACTGGATTTCAATCTGGCAATCAGGCGAGGGCTTTGTCTAGGGCTTTCTCGATCTCGGCTTTGATCATGCCGCTCATGGCCGACATCATCAGGCCCAGTTCGACGTCGACCCTGATCGAATCGTCCGCCACATGCACTTCACCTTTCACGCCAGAGCGTTTGAGGTTCAGGGTGTCGCCCGACCATTGCGGCTCCAGGCCGTATTGTTCATTGAGCTTTTTGGCCAGTTTGTCGGCCTTTTCGCGGGCGGCGTCCTTGCCCAGGGTGTGGGCGCGCTCAACACTGATTTTGGCCATGGAATGACTCCTGATGATTGAATGGCTGACGTTGAATCTTGACCGCATCTGCGGCAAATCGTCCCGAAGGTTGCCCATCTTACCTTTAGCCATTCCAAGACAAAGCATGGCTTGGGGATTAGAATGTCGCGCATTCTCTTTTGGTGACAGCGATATGACTGATCAGCGCAAAGGCAGCGATGCCGAACCCACCACTCACTTCGGCTTCAAAAACGTTCCGGAAAGCCAGAAAGCGGAAAAAGTCGCTGAGGTTTTCCATTCCGTAGCCGCTAAATACGACCTGATGAACGACCTTCTGTCGGGCGGCATGCACCGTCTGTGGAAGCGATTCGCGATCGAGCTTTCCGGCGTGCGCAGTGGCAACCGCGTGCTCGACATCGCTGGTGGCACCGGCGACCTGACCCGCAAGTTCTCGAACCTCGTCGGCCCGACCGGCCAGGTCGTGCTGGCCGACATCAACGAGTCGATGCTCAAGGTCGGCCGTGATCGTCTGCTCGATCTGGGCGTTGCCGGCAACGTCGAATTCGTCCAGGCCGACGCGGAAAAACTGCCGTTCCCGGACAACCATTTCGACTGCGTGACCATCGCCTTCGGCCTGCGCAACGTAACGCACAAAGAAGACGCGTTGCGTTCGATGCTGCGCGTACTCAAGCCCGGCGGACGCCTGCTGGTGCTGGAGTTCTCCAAGCCGACCAACGCACTGATGTCGAAAGCCTACGACGCCTACTCGTTCGCCTTCATGCCGCTGATGGGCAAGCTGATCACCAACGATTCGGAAAGCTATCGCTACCTGGCCGAATCGATCCGTATGCACCCGAATCAGGAAACCCTGAAGTCGATGATGGTCGAGGCCGGTTTCGACCGCGTGACCTATCACAACATGACCGCAGGCATCGTCGCCCTGCACCGCGGCATCAAACCCTGATGTTGCTCACCGGGCTGCTCGCCAGCGTCGAACTCGGCCTCAACCGGGTGCTGCGTCTCGACAGCACGGCGCTGCCGCGCCTGGCGCATTTGGCCGGCAAGGTGATTGCCGTCGACTGCCGCAGCCCGGCGCTGCAATTGTTCATACTGCCCAGTGACGAAGGCCTGATGCTCGCATCGCAGTGGGCGGCGGACGTCGATTGCACGTTGCGTGCACCGGCCTCGAGCCTGGTGAAACTGGCCCTGAGCAAAGACAAGACCGCGGTGCTGCACGCACCGGAAGTCGAGCTCGATGGCGACAGCGGCGTGCTGCTGGAGCTGGCCGGCGTACTGCAGGATCTTGAGCTGGACTGGGAGTACGAACTCTCGCGCTGGCTCGGTCCGGTCGCCACGCAATTGCTCGGTGGTCACCTGCGCAGCCGCGCGCGCTGGTATCAACAAGGATTTGCCAGCCTCAACCAGAATCTTGCCGAATACCTCGCCGAAGAATCGCGCACCCTCGTCGGGCAGCGCGAAGCGGAAGCGCGATTCAGCGAACTGGACCGGATCAAACTTGATCTGGAACGACTCGAGGCGCGTTTCGAGCGCCTTTCCCGATCCCTCGACCCAAGCGATAACGCATGAAGCTGCTTGCCGTCCGCCGTCTGTTGCGCATCCAGCGCGTCGTGATCCGCTACCGCCTCGATGACCTGCTGTTCGATCTGCCACTGCCCTGGTTCCTTCTGGCCGTGCGCTTTTTGCTGCCGTGGCGCTGGCTGCCGCGCAAGCCGCTGGAACTCAACCGTGGTGCGCGCTTGCGTCTGGCGTTGCAGGATCTGGGGCCGATCTTCATCAAGTTCGGGCAGATTCTTTCGACCCGCCGCGACCTGTTGCCGGAAGACATCGCCGATGAGCTGATGCTGCTGCAGGACCGCGTGCCGCCGTTCGATTCGCAAGTGTCGATCAAGCTGATCGAAGAACAGCTGGGCAAGAAAATCAGCGAAGTGTTCAGCCGTTTCGACGTTGCCCCGCTGGCCTCGGCCTCGGTGGCGCAGGTGCACGCGGCGCAGCTCAAAAGCGGCGAAGAAGTCGTGGTCAAGGTGATTCGCCCGGGCCTGAAACCGATCATCGCGCAGGATCTGGCATGGCTGTTCATCCTCGCCCGCGCGGCGGAAAAATTCTCTGCTGACGCGCGCCTGCTGCACCCGGTCGATGTGGTGCAGGATTACGAAAAGACCATTTACGACGAACTCGATCTGTTGCGCGAGGCGGCCAACGCCAGCCAGTTGCGCCGCAACTTCGAAGGCTCGCAGCTGCTTTATGTACCGCAAGTCTATTGGGACTGGTGCCGGCCGAAAGTGCTGGTGATGGAGCGCATCTACGGCATCCAGGTCACCGATCTGGCGACCCTCGCCGACCAGCGCACCGACATGAAAATGCTCGCCGAGCGCGGCGTGGAGATTTTCTTCACGCAAGTGTTCCGCGACAGCTTCTTCCACGCCGACATGCACCCGGGCAACATTTTCGTCAGCACGGTCAATCCGTGGAGCCCGCAATACATCGCGATCGACTGCGGCATCGTCGGCAGCCTGACCCCGGAAGACCAGGATTATCTGGCGCGCAACCTGTTCGCCTTCTTCAAGCGTGACTACCGCCGTGTGGCGCAGTTGCACATCGATTCGGGGTGGGTGCCGGCGGAAACCAAACTCAACGAATTCGAAGCGGCGATCCGTACGGTGTGCGAACCGATCTTCGAAAAACCGTTAAAAGATATTTCATTTGGCCAGGTGCTGATGCGCCTGTTCCAGACCGCTCGCCGTTTCAACATGGAAGTGCAGCCGCAATTGGTGCTGTTGCAGAAGACCTTGCTGAATATCGAAGGCCTCGGGCGTCAGCTGTACCCGGATCTGGATCTGTGGAACACCGCGCAGCCGTTTCTCGAGCGCTGGATGCGCGAACGCGTCAGCCCGAAAGCCTTGCTGGGCAACGTGCAGAGCCAGCTGGAGCAGATTCCGCACCTGTCGAACATGGCCCGCGATCTGCTCGAACGCATGTCGCAACCCCACGCCAAAGACCCACCGCCGCCGTGGCGCAAACGCAAGGACGACTGGTTCCTGCGCCTGCTCGGCTGCGCGCATCTGGCCGGCGGCGCGATCCTCGCAGCGGGTGGTCCGTTGACCGATTGGTCGCACTGGCCCGCCGGAATCATGGTGGCGGTCGGTTTGTATCTGGTCGTTCGCCGATAGCACGATTGAGCTGCAAGTTATAAGCTGCCCGCTGCAAGCTTGACGACACCGGAACACCGCAACCTGCTTTTACTTGCAGCTTGAAGCTTGAAACTCGAAGCTGCTTTTCAGGAATTGAAGATGGAAAACTGGCTGGACGAGATCAAGTGGGATGCTGACGGCCTGGTGCCGGCGATTGCCCAGGATCACAAGACCGGGCGCGTATTGATGATGGCCTGGATGAACCGCGAAGCGCTGGAACTGACCGCTGCGGAAAATCGTGCAATCTACTGGTCACGTTCCCGTGGCAAGCTGTGGCGCAAGGGCGAAGAGTCCGGCCATGTGCAGACCCTGCATGAGATGCGCCTGGACTGTGACGCCGACGTGATCATCCTGATGGTTGAACAGATCGGCGACATCGCCTGCCACACCGGCCGTCAAAGCTGCTTTTACCGGGTCTTCGAAAACGGCGACTGGAAAACGGTCGACCCGGTACTGAAAGACCCGCACGCTATCTATTCCGCAGGACACACACATGAGTGACACCCTGACCCGCCTCGCTCAGGTACTTGAAGAGCGCAAAGGCGCAGCCGCCGACAGCTCGTATGTCGCCAGCCTGTATCACAAGGGGCTGAACAAGATTCTGGAGAAAGTCGGCGAAGAGTCGGTCGAAACCATTATTGCCGCCAAGGATGCCGCCATCAGCGGCGATTGCAGTGATGTGATCTACGAGACCGCCGACCTGTGGTTCCACAGCATGGTCATGCTCGCCCAACTGGGGCAGCATCCGCAGGCCGTGCTGGATGAACTGGACCGTCGCTTCGGCCTGTCCGGACACGTCGAGAAAGCCTCGCGTCCGTCCGCCTGAACAACTTTTAGAGAGGAATCGCCACATGGGCATTTTTGACTGGAAACACTGGGTCGTCATTCTGATTGTCGTGGTGCTGGTATTCGGTACCAAGAAACTGAAAAACCTCGGCACCGACGTTGGCGAATCGATCAAGGGCTTTCGCAAAGCCATGAACGACGACGAAAAACCGGCCGAGCCTAGCGTGACCCCGCCGGCCCAGCCTGTGCCACCGGTGCAGCCGCAAACCACCGCTCAGGCCAACCCGCCGCACACCATCGACGTGCAGGCGCAAAAAGTCGAAGAGCCGATCCGCAAAGACGTGTGAGCACTGACTAATGTTTGGTATCAGCTTCTCTGAACTGCTGCTCGTCGGCCTCGTCGCCCTGCTGGTGCTCGGCCCCGAGCGTCTGCCGGGCGCGGCGCGCACCGCCGGTCTGTGGGTCGGCCGCCTGAAGCGCAGCTTCAACGCGATCAAACAGGAAGTTGAACGTGAAATCGGTGCCGACGAGATCCGTCGGCAACTGCACAACGAACATATTCTGTCGCTGGAGCAAGAGGCGCGGAAGATCTTCAATCCGAACCAGCAGGAGCCGTCGCCGGTCGAGCCTGTGGGCGAGCAGACGATTCACAGCGCTGCCGCTCCGACTCCTGCACCTGTTGTAACACCGCCAGGACCGGCGCCGGTTACTGCGAATACATCGGTTGAACACGTAGCGCCCTCCGCCGCGCCGACTACACCAGCGCCTCAAGACCCTACACTGCCGCCGCGAGCCCCATGAGCGATCTCCCCGAAAACGACCAGCACATGCCGCTGGTTTCGCACCTCACCGAGTTGCGCACCCGCCTGCTGCGTTGCGTGGCGGCGATCTTCATTATCTTTGCCGGGCTGTTCGCGTTCACCCAGCAGATCTACACCTTCGTCTCGACGCCGCTGCGCCAGTACCTGCCGGTCGGCGCGACGATGATCGCCACCGACGTGTCGTCGCCGTTCCTGACGCCGCTGAAACTGACGATGATGGTTTCGCTGTTCCTTGCGATTCCGGTGATCCTGCATCAGATCTGGGGCTTTATTGCGCCAGGCCTGTACAAGCATGAAAAACGCGTCGCGGTGCCGCTGCTGATCTCCAGCATCCTGCTCTTCTACATCGGCATGGCGTTCGCCTATTACTTCGTATTTCCGCTGATCTTCAAGTTTTTCGCCGCTGCCACCCCGGCCGGCGTGGAAATGATGACCGACATCGCCAGCTACCTCGATTTCGTCATGACGCTGTTCTTCGCCTTCGGCGTGGCGTTCGAGATTCCGGTGGCCGTAGTCCTGCTGGTGTGGATCGGCGTGGTCGACGTCAAATACCTGAAGAAGATCCGCCCGTACGTGATCATCGGCTGCTTCGTGGTCGGCATGATCCTGACCCCGCCGGACATCTTTTCGCAGACCCTGCTGGCTGTGCCGATGTGGATGCTGTTCGAAATCGGCATCCTTTTCGGCGCGCTGGTCAGCAAGCGCGAACGCCCGGACGAAACGCCGGCCGACGACCACAACGACCAGCCGCCAGCGACCCAGGCATGAACCTGCTGCTGCTCGAAGAGGCCGACTTCATTGCGGCCGACCGCGTGATTCTGCGTGATCGCCGCCTGATCCACATGCAGGAAGTGCATCGTTCGGAAGTCGGCGACAGCCTGCGCGTCGGGCGCATCAACGGGTTGATGGGTTCGGCCGAGTTGCTGCGTCTGGAAGCCGGCGAAGCGGAGCTGCGCGTCAACCTCGATCAGCCACCGCCGGCCAAACTGCCGCTGACCCTGGTGCTGGCCCTGCCCCGGCCGAAAATGCTCCGCCGCGTGTTCCAGACCGTCGCGACCATGGGCGTGGCCAAGGTGATTCTGGTCAACAGCTATCGCGTCGAAAAAAGCTTCTGGCAGACGCCATTTCTGGAGCCGGAAGCGATTCGTGAGCAGTTGATCCTCGGGCTCGAACAGGCTCGCGATACGGTGCTGCCGGAGATCGTCATTGAAAAGCGCTTCAAGCCTTTTGTTGAAGATCGCTTGCCGGCGATCGCCGAGGGCACCCTCGGCCTGGTCGGCCACCCCGGCAACTTCCCGCCCTGCCCGCGCGCTCTGAGCGAACCGGTGACCCTGGCCATCGGCCCCGAGGGTGGCTGGATTCCCTACGAAATCGATCTGCTGGCCAAATCCGGCCTGCAACCGGTGCAACTGGGCGAGCGCATCCTGCGCGTCGAAACCGCCGTCACCGCCCTGCTTGCACGCCTGTTCTAGCGCGACACCGATCCTGTGTAGGAGCTGCCGAAGGCTGCGATCCTTTGATCTTGTTTAAAAACAAGATCAAAGGATCGCAGCCTCGTTGCACTCGTCAGCTCCTACAAGCCCCTACAGTCGCAGACAAGTGGCGTTACAGATTGCCATCACCCAGCCGATACAGCCCCTATAAGTCCAATTAAGTGGTCCGAAGGGAGTGGTCGCATGTACCGTTGGTTAGCCGAGAGTCTTGGAAACGTCAGCGTCAAACGCAAGCTGGGCATCGGTTTCGGCCTGGTGCTGTTGCTGACGCTGTTGATCACTTTCACCGGCTGGACCGGCATGAGCGGCATCATCAGCCGTGGCGACAAGCTCGGCTTCATTTCCAGCCTCAATGAGCTGACCAAAGACCTGCGCCTGGCGCGCATGGACTACGACATGCGTCGTGGTGAACAGGGTCCGGGCGCGGTCAATGAATTGCTCAGCAAACTCGAAAGCGGTCTGCAATCGGCACGCGGCATGATCGAGCAGCCATCCGATGTGGCGATGGTCGATCAACAGCTTGCTGCGGTCGCCGAATACAAACGCGCCTTCGGCGAAATGACCCAGGCCACCGTCCAGCGTGAAGATGCGCGCAGCAAGCTTGGCGCCAATGCCGATAATGCCGTGGCCAAGGTCGGCGAAGTCGAAAGTGCACTGCTGCAAGGTGACAGCGTTGCGCAGTACAACGCGGTGATCGAGCTGAGCAAACTGTTGCAGCAGGCGCGCTATCAGGTGCGCGGCTACACCTACAGCGGCAAGGCCGATGCCGAGCAACCGGCGCTGACCGCCATCGACAACGCCCTGAAAAACCTCGAAAGCCTGCCGACCCGCGTGCCAGAGCAGCACATCGCCAACCTGCAGCAGGCCACCGACTCGCTCAAGGCCTATCGCGCCGCCGTCGCTCAATTCCGTGATTCGCAGGTCAAGAACACTGCTGCACTGGCGAACATGTCGGCTCAGGGCGAGATCCTGATGTCGGTCAGCAAGAAGCTCACTGAATCGCAAACCGTGGTGCGCGACACCGATGCTGCCCATGCCAAGAACATGCTGCTGGTCGCCACTGCGCTGGCACTGGCCTTCGGTCTGATTGCCGCTTGGGCGATCACCCGACAAATCATCATTCCGCTGACCCAGACCCTGAAAGTCGCCGAGCGCGTGGCCGCTGGCGACCTGACCCACAACCTGGTTTCCCTGCGTCGCGACGAACTCGGACAATTGCAGCGCTCGATGCAAAGCATGACCCAGGGCCTTCGCGAGTTGATCGGCGGTATCAGCGACGGCGTCACGCAGATCGCCAGCGCCGCTGAAGAGCTATCCGCGGTGACTGAGCAGACCAGCGCCGGGGTCAATAATCAGAAGATCGAGACCGATCAGGTCGCCACCGCTATGAACGAAATGGCGGCTACCGTGCAGGAAGTCGCGCGCAACGCTGAAGAAGCTTCTGAGGCCGCTGTCGCCGCTGATCAACAGGCCCGCGAAGGTGACAAGGTCGTCGGCGAAGCCATCGCCCAGATCGAACGTCTGGCGGTCGAGGTCGGCCACTCCACCGAAGCCATGGGCGAGCTCAAGCGTGAAAGCGACAAGATCGGCAGCGTCCTCGATGTGATCAAGTCGGTGGCCCAGCAAACCAACCTGCTGGCCCTCAACGCCGCCATCGAAGCGGCCCGCGCCGGTGAAGCCGGACGTGGTTTCGCCGTGGTTGCCGACGAAGTTCGCAGCCTCGCCCAGCGCACGCAGAAGTCCACGGAAGAGATCGAGGAGCTGATCGTCGGTCTGCAAAACGGTACCCAGCAAGTGGCGACGATCATGGACAACAGCCGCAGCCTCACCGACAGCAGCGTCGAACTGACCCGGCGTGCCGGTGGCTCACTGGAGAGCATCACCCGCACTGTGTCGGCGATCCAGGCAATGAACCAGCAGATCGCCGCAGCCGCCGAGCAGCAGAGCGCCGTGGCCGAAGAGATCAACCGCAGCGTACTGAACGTGCGCGATGTGTCCGATCAGACCTCGGCGGCGAGCGAGGAGACCGCTGCGTCCAGCGTTGAACTGGCGCGGTTGGGCACGCATCTGCAGATGCTGGTGGGCCGTTTCAAAGTCTGAGTTGATGCACGACCTCGGTTCGCCTGGAACCGAGGTGATGCCATTCGCGAGCAGGCTCGCTCCCACAGGGAAACGCATTCCAAGGTGGGAGCGAGCCTGCTCGCGAAGGCAGCGGCGCGGTCTGCGCGTCGTAGATAACGGGCGCGCCAATTTGGCGACGGATGCTATGCACTGGTTTTAGGCTTTATCCGGATTTGTTCGCAAATCAGCGGACATAAAAAAACCCCGCTGAATCAGCGGGGTTTTCTCATCAGGCCGGCTGAGCCTGCAGGCTCACAGGTCGCAGCGGCAGCAACGGGGCATGCGGATCGGCTTTCACCGAAGCGCGCCAGGCGTCCAGCCACTCGGCGTGACCTTCGGCCCAGACCTGCTCGTGCAGGCGTGCCAGTGCGACAGGGTCGCTAAGCAGTTGCAGGCGATCATGGTTGTTCAGCCCGGCCGGGCCGACCTTGATCGCGTGACGCACACGTTCCTGACGCAGCCACTCGATCGGCTCGGCCTGGCCATGACGCGAGGTCGCCAGCGAGCACGCCAGGGCGTTCTGCTGAGGATCGACCACGGCGCGGACGAAGCCGTCGTTGAGGGCGTGGTAACGGTTCTCGTGGGTGTACTGATCGGTTGCCAGCAGCGCCTGTGGCGGATTGTATTCCTCAGGGATGAGGAACAGGCTCTCGTCACGGGTCTTCAGGCCCAGGCCGACACGGCTGGAGATCACCGATACCGGGATCGACAGCATCAGCGAACCGACGATCGGCACCAGCCACCAGAGGAAGCTCGGGTTCAGCCAGATCACCAGCAGCGCCCACAAGAAGCCAAGCAACGTCTGCGGACCGTGGCGCTTGACCGCTTCGCTCCACGGCGTCGAGTCGTCGTCACGCTGCGGCGAGTTCCAGGTCGCGGCCCAGCCGAGGAACGCGGCGAGGACGAAGCGGGTGTGGAAAATCATCCGCACCGGCGCCAGCAGCATGGAGAACAGCATCTCCAGCAGCATCGACAGGGTCACCTTGAACTTGCCGCCGAACTCTTTCGCGCCCTTGGCCCAGATCAGGATGATGCTCAACAGCTTCGGCAGGAACAGCAGCACGATGGTCGTCGAGAACAGCGCGATGGCCTTGTCCGGGTGCCATTGTGGCCACAGCGGATAGAGCTGACGCGGTTCGAGGAAGTACTGCGGCTCCATCAGCGTGTTCACCGCCAGCAGCGCGGTCGACAACACCAGGAAGAAGAACCACAACGGCGCCGACAGGTAGGACATCACGCCGGTGAGGAACACCGCGCGGTGCACCGGGTGCATGCCCTTGACCAGGAACAGGCGGAAGTTCATCAGGTTGCCGTGGCACCAGCGACGGTCACGCTTGAGCTCGTCGAGCAGGTTCGGCGGCAACTCTTCGTAACTGCCCGGCAAGTCGTAGGCAATCCACACGCCCCAGCCGGCACGGCGCATCAGCGCAGCTTCGACGAAGTCGTGGGAAAGGATCGCACCGGAGAACGCGCCCTTGCCCGGCAACGGCGCCAGAGCGCAGTGGTCGATGAACGGCTTCATGCGGATGATCGCGTTGTGACCCCAGTAGTGGGATTCACCCAGCTGCCAGAAGTGCAGACCGGCAGTAAACAGCGGGCCGTACACGCGGGTGGCGAACTGCTGCATCCGCGCATACAGGGTGTCCATGCCCGACGCACGTGGCGCGGTCTGGATGATCCCGGCGTCCGGCGTGGCTTCCATCAGACGTACCAGACTGGTCAGGCACTCGCCGCTCATCACCGAATCGGCGTCGAGCACGACCATGTACTTGTAGTCACCACCCCAACGACGGCAGAAGTCGTCGAGGTTGCCGCTCTTGCGTTTCACACGACGGCGACGACGGCGATAGAAGATCTTGCCGAAGCCCTTGGCCTCGCGGCAGACATCCAGCCAGGCCTGTTGCTCGGCGACGCAGATATCGGTGTCGTTACTGTCGCTGAGGACGAAAAAGTCGAAGCGATCCAGATCACCTGTAGCGGCGACCGATTCGAACGTCGCACGCAGACCGGCGAATACACGCGGCACGTCTTCGTTGCAGATCGGCATTACCAGCGCAGTACGCGCATCTTTGGGAATCGGCTCGTTACCGGCGCTTTTCCCGGAGATACGGTATTTATCGTGGCCGGTGAGCAACTCGAGGAAGCCCATCAGCGCGGTCCAGAAACCGGCCGAGACCCAGCAGAACAGAACCCCGAACAGAATCAGGATGCTGGTTTGCAGCGCGTACGGCAGCACTTGCGTGGCGGTTTGCAGCAGCGGCTGATGCAGGACTTCTTCCAGATCGACGAACGACCAGCCCTGGTACGGCATGATGCCTTTCATGTACCAGCCGGCAACGATGGTCTGGCCGAGCATCAGCAGCAACAGAATGTAGCGGCGGATCGAACCGACGGTGCGCCAGCGCGCGGCCGGCAGGACATTGGCGTCCTTTGGCGGCTGCGGCGGATTGGTGCGCCCGGTCAGACGGCGCCAGCCACGCACCAGGATATTAGTGCGCCATGGCTCCGGCACGACCTTGGTGCGGCGGATCGGCGGGGTCGCCTTGAGGCTGACCCGACCACTGGCGTCGAGCACCAGCATTTCCGCTTCAGCGAGTTCTTCGGCAGTGCTCAGGGTCAGACGTTTGCCCACCGAAGCCTGGGCGGCTTCGGCAGGAGCGTCGAATGTCGAGGACGACAGGCGTTCATGCAGCTCGCTGAACGACTGGCAACCCGCGAGTTCCGCGCGTTGCTCGTCGGTCATCGGCAGATGCGCCAGATACTCGGACAGAGTCTCTGGCTGTACTGGTGAATTACTCATCGGCAGGCAACTGATAGCTCCAGGTCTCGGTCAGGACTTCTTCAGTCGGCGCCGATTCCGGTGTGGCTGGGGCCGCGTCGGCAGCGACTGGCTGCTTGGCGTCTTTGTTGGCCTTGTCCTTGGCGTCGGCTGCTGGCTTGGCTTCAGCCTGTTTGGCTTCGGCGGCCTTGGCTTCCTTGTCGAGTTTTTCCTGTTGCTTGGCGGCAACCTTGTCAGCCTTGGCGACCGACGAATTGGACGCCGGCACCGATTTGCCCAGATCTGCGGTGACTACCGGCTGAACCAGGGCGGCACGCATTTCGGTCGCTTTGCTCGGATCCTTGATCTTCATCCGCAGGGTCAAACGCCAGCCCTTGGTTTCCGGGTTGTAGCGCACGCTGTTCTCGACCAGTTCGGCGTTGTCACCGACGCTGACCTGACTGCGCACGTCGGCATCCGGCGTCAGTGCCGCCAGCGATGGACCTTCGAAGTCGACCAGATAGGCAACGCTGCCATCGGGCTGACGGATCAGGTTCGATTGCTTGACGTCACCGGTCGAACGCAGGGTCTGTGCCACCCAGGCGCTGTCCGGCGCGTGGAGTGCTGCTTCGTCCATGGTCCAGTGCATGCGGTAGGCGAAGTCCAGCGGCTGGCCTGGCTCCGGCATTTTTTCCGGGCTCCAGAACGCAACGATGTTGTCGTTGGTTTCGTCAGCGGTCGGAATCTCTACCAGATCGACAGTGCCCTTGCCCCACTCGCCCTTCGGCTCGATCCAGGCGCTTGGGCGCTTGTCGTAGCGGTCGTCGAGGTCTTCGTAGTGGCTGAAGTCACGGCCACGCTGCAGCAGACCGAAACCACGCGGGTTCTCGACGCTAAAGTTGCTCACGGCCAGATGTTTCGGGTTGTTCAGTGGACGCCAGATCCATTCGCCGTTGCCGGCATGGATCGACAGACCGTTGGAGTCGTGCAGTTCACGACGGTAGTTGAGGACTTTCGACGGCTGGTTGGCGCCGAACAGGAACATGCTGGTCAGCGGCGCGATACCCAGTTTGCCAACCTTGTCACGCAGGAACATCTGCGCCTTGACGTCGACGATGGTGTCGCTGCCCGGACGCAGGATCAGGCGGTAGGCACCAGTGGCACGCGGCGAGTCGAGCAGAGCGAAGATCACCAGGTGCTTGTCGCCCGGCTTGGGCTGCTGAATCCAGAACTCGCGGAAACGCGGGAACTCTTCACCCGACGGCAGCGCGGTATCGATCGCCAGACCACGGGCCGACAGACCGTAGGTGTGGCCCTTGCCGACGACGCGGAAGTAACTCGCGCCGAGCATGGTCATGATCTCGTCTTGCTTATCGGCCTTGTTGATCGGGTACAGCACACGGAAACCGGCATAGCCCAGTTGCTCGGTGGCTTTCGGATCGAATTTCAGATCGCCGAAATCGAAGCGACTCGGATCGTATTTGATCTCCGAGACGGTATTGGTGGTGATTTCGTTGATTTTCACCGGTGTATCGAAGTGCATACCCTGGTGATAGAAGGAGAGCTTGAACGGCGTCTTCTGATCGGCCCACTCAGCCTTTTCGGTGAGGAAGCGGATCTTCTGGTAGTCCGCGAACTTCATTTCGCGGAATTCGTTCGGCAGGTTGCTGCGCGGGGCTTCGAACTTCTGCCCGGCCAGCTCTTTGGCCTTGGCCGATACGTCGTCAAGATTGAACGCCCAAAGCTGACCGGCGCTGAGCAGGCACAGGAGCGCCGAACCCGCTACCAGAGCACTTCGCATGCGTTTGGCAGACATTTTTGCTGCATTACAGGGACTAACAATCACGAGCAACCCTCGCCGAAAACAGATCAATAAACCAACGGCCAGCAAGCCGTCTGTGTGGCCATTTTTAGTCAGCTTATTTCGGTTCCATGAAGCCAGATACTGCGTTGCTGCTCCTCCCCATAGCGAGCTATGAGTCGTCGCAGCGCCTTGCCTCTGGCTTCATGGCCCTCGAAATAATGCTGACAAAAATGGCCGTACAGACCGCTCATGCCAGGTTGGCGAGCATTGTTCCGACTCCGCCAGGGCAAAATGATTCCCCAATCGGATCCAGACAAGTCTCTACCTAAGTCAAAACGGATCAACGAATGTCGATCCCCGCAGCGCGCGATTATCTAGTAGCCCGGATGACAACGCATCAGGGGTAACAAAGTATTTATCGCGAAAACAGCCTAAAAACAGTCGAAATTGCCTAAAAACATGTTTCAGGCACTGTCAGGTCTGTAACAGGAAGGTTACCGGGCCATCGTTGACCAAGTGCACCTGCATATCGGCGCCGAATCTACCTGATGCCACAGTGCCATGCACCTGTTTCGCCTGACTCAATAAATAGTCGAACAATTCTTCACCCAGCGCCGGCGGTGCGGCCGTGGAAAAGCTCGGACGCAGACCGCTTTTGGTGTCGGCGGCGAGGGTGAACTGAGAGACCAGCAGCAACCCGCCACGCACATCCGCCAGGGACAGATTCATCTTGCCCTCGGCGTCACTGAATACCCGATAGTTAAGCAGCTTATGCAGAAGTTTGTCGGCGCTGGTACGCGTGTCGTCGGGTTCTACCGCCACCAGCACCAGCAAACCTTGATCGACCGCGCCGACAACCTCGCCGGCGACCTCTACCCGCGCACCGCGTACGCGTTGTAACAGCGCCTTCATGCTTCTTCGAGCGGCAGGTCGAGCAGGCGCTGGGCCATTTTGCTCGCGGCGCGCACCAGCGCATCGGTGATGCCCGGCTCGGACGCGGCGTGGCCGGCGTCGCGGATCACCTGCAATTCGCTGTTCGGCCAGGCCTGGTGCAGCTCCCAGGCGTTGTCGAGCGGGCAGATCACGTCATAGCGACCGTGAATGATCACGCCGGGCAGATGAGCGATCTTGCCCATGTCGCGGATCAACTGGTTCGGCTCAAGGAAGGCATTGTTGGTGAAGTAGTGGCATTCGATCCGCGCGATCGACAGCGCGCGTTGCGGCTCGGAGAAACGATCGACCACCAGCGGGTTCGGGCGCAGGGTCGCGGTGCGCCCTTCCCAGGTCGACCACGCCTTCGCCGCATGCATCTGGGCGATCTGATCGTTGCCGATCAGGCGTTTGTGGAAAGCGTTGAGCAGGTCGTCGCGCTCGTCCAGCGGGATCGGCGCGATGTAGTCCTGCCAGTAATCGGGGAACAGACGGCTGGCGCCGGCTTGATAGAACCATTCGATTTCCTGCGGACGGCAGAGAAAGATCCCGCGCAGAATCAGACCATGGACCCGCTCCGGGTGGGTTTGCGCGTAGGCCAGCGCCAGGGTCGAACCCCACGAGCCGCCGAACAGCACCCATTTTTCAATGCCCAGGTGTTTGCGGATGCGCTCAAGGTCTTCGACCAGATCCCAGGTGGTGTTGTTTTCCAGGCTCGCGTGCGGCGTCGAGCGACCGCAGCCGCGCTGGTCGAAGGTGACAATGCGATACAGATTCGGATCGAAATAGCGTCGGCTCTGGGCGTCACAGCCGGCGCCGGGGCCACCGTGGATGAACACCACCGGTAAACCCTCCGGCGAGCCGCTTTCATCGACGTACAGCGTATGGGTGTCATCGACAGCCAGATCGTGCCGGGCGTGGGGTTTGATCTGCGGAAACAAAGTCTGCATTGCGCGCTCCGTAAGGGGTCGAGGTCATCCCTGGGGGGACTCGTATTATTCTGCCGTTGGGCATCATAAACCCGATTTGCGTCAATGAGCATGCCTGTACGCTGTCACCGTTTGTCAGCCATCACCCTCACGGGCTGAGCGCGATCCTGTGGGAGCGAGCCTGCTCGCGAACGCGGTGTGTCATTCGGCCTGGTTGTCGGCTGAACGGACGCCTTCGCGAGCAGGCTCGCTCCCACAGCGGTTAGGCGCTGTAGTGAGATTTTGCCCAGGCCAGATAGCCCTGCAGCAATTCCCTGAGCACCACCCGCGTCGGTTCGGCGAGGTCGGCGCGGTAGCGGAACGGTTCGAACTCTTCCATGTAGGTGGACTGGCACAGTTCCAGCTGCACGGCGTGGATGTTCTGCGCCGGGTCGCCGTATTGGCGGGTGATGTGTCCGCCCTTGAAGCGACCGTTGAGCACATGGGTGAACTGCTCGTGCTGCGCGCAGATCGCTTCCAGTTGACTGGCCAATTGTGGATCACAGCTGGCGCCATTGAAGGTGCCGAGGTTGAAGTCCGGCAGCTTGCCGTCGAACAGGTGCGGGATGATCGAGCGGATCGAGTGCGCATCGAACAACAGCGCGTAGCCGAATTCGGCTTTCAGTCGCGCCAGCTCTTGCTGCAAGGTGCGATGGTACGGCGTCCAGATCTGCTCCAGGTAAGTCGCGCGCTCCTCTTTCGACGGTTCCAGACCTTGCTGAAATAACGGAATACCGTCGAACAACGTCGCCGGATACAACCCGGTGGTCGCCCCAGCATACAACGGCTTGTCGTCGGACGGCCGGTTGAGGTCGATGACGAAGCGCGAATACTCAGCCGCCAGGGTACTCGCGCCCAGTTCCTCGGCAAAATCGTAGAGCTGCGGGATATGCCAGTCGGTGTCCGGCAAACTCTTCGCGGCGGGGATCAACCCGACTTCGACAGCCGGGGTCAGACGCACGCCAGCGTGGGGCATGCTGATCAGCAGCGGCACACGGCCTTGTTTGAAATTCAGTACCTTGTCCACAACCACCCTCCTAGAAATTCGATTCGACGCCGTGACGCACGACGCGCTTGTCCAGATCGCCACCGAGCCAATAGGCCAGATCCGCCGGACGCTCGATGTCCCACGCGACAAAGTCGGCGACCTTGCCGACCTCCAGCGAGCCATGGGTCTGCGCCATGCCCAACGCCTGCGCGGCATGGATGGTCGCTCCGGCCAGAGCTTCTTCCGGGGTCATGCGGAAACAGGTGCAGGCCATGTTCAGCATCAGACGCAACGACAGCGCCGGCGAGGTGCCGGGGTTGAGGTCGCTGGCGATGGCGATTTTCACCTTGTGCTTGCGCAGCGCTTCCATCGGCGGCAACTGGGTTTCGCGCAAGAAGTAGAACGCGCCTGGCAGCAGTACGGCGACGGTGTCGGCGGCGGCCATGACGATGGCATCGTCCTCGTCCATGAACTCCAGATGATCGGCGGACAAGGCTTTGTAGCGCGCGGCGAGGCTGGAGCCGTGCAGCGAGGACAATTGCTCGGCGTGGAGTTTCACCGGCAGTCCGAGTTGTTGCGCGGCGACGAACACCCGCTCGACCTGCTCCGGCGAGAACGCCAGATATTCGCAGAACGCATCCACGGCATCGACCAGACCTTCGGCGGCAAGGGCCGGGAGCATCTGCTCGCAGACCAGATCGATGTAGTCGTCGGCGCGATCCTTGTACTCCGGCGGCAACGCGTGCGCCGCCAGGCAAGTGCTGCGCACGCTTATCGGCAGCTCTTCGGCCAGGCGCCGGATGACTCGCAGCAGCTTGCGCTCATTGGCCAGATCGAGACCGTAGCCCGATTTCATTTCCACCGTAGTCACGCCGTCGCGCATCAGGCTTTTCAGGCGTTTGGCGGCGCTGGCGAACAGCTCGTCCTCAGTGGCTTCGCGAGTGGCGCGCACGGTGCTGGCGATGCCGCCGCCCTGCGCAGCGATCTCGGCATAGCTGACGCCTTGCAGACGCTGCTCGAACTCGCCGCTGCGGTTGCCGCCGAACACGGTGTGGGTGTGGCAGTCAATCAGACCGGGGGTGACCCACGCACCCTGCAAATCATTGACCGCCGGGTATTCGCCGGACGGCAATTGAGTGCGTGGGCCGATCCACTCGATCAGCGTGCCGGACGTCACGATCGCGGCATCCTCGATGATCGAATAGGCGCCGTTGGCCATGGTTGCGACGTGGCAGTGTTGCCAGAGGGTTTTCATCCCGGTTCCTCTTATAGTGATCGTTCCCACGCTCTGCGTGGGAATGCAGCCCGTGACGCTCCGCGTCACTGGACGCGGAGCGTCCCTTGAGGCATTCCCACGCAGAGCGTGGGAACGATCAGTGGGTAGGGTTAAAGGCTCGGCAAAAGCTTCGCCGGCACCAGCTCGGTCAAACACCGCGACGCCAGCAATTGCGTCGCAGCATTGATGTCCGGCGCAAAGAAGCGGTCCTTCTCATAGAACGGCACTTCCTTGCGCAAAATCGCCCGTGCCTGTTCCAGCTTCGGCGAGGTCTTCAGACCGTTGCGCAGATCCAGGCCCTGCACCGCTGCCAGCCATTCCACGGCGAGAATGCCGCGAGTGTTCTCGGCCATTTCCCACAAACGCTTGCCGGCGGCCGGGGCCATCGATACGTGATCTTCCTGGTTGGCCGAGGTCGGCAGGCTGTCCACCGAATGTGGATGGGACAACGCCTTGTTTTCGCTGGCCAACGCCGCAGCGGTGACCTGGGCGATCATGAAACCGGAGTTCACCCCGCCATTGGCGACGAGGAACGGCGGCAGCTGCGACATATGCTTGTCCATCATCAGCGAGATGCGCCGCTCGCTCAGCGAGCCGATTTCAGCGATGGCCAGGGCCATGTTGTCAGCGGCCATGGCCACTGGTTCGGCGTGGAAGTTGCCGCCGGAAATCACGTCGCCTTCAGCGGCGAATACCAGAGGGTTGTCGGAAACCGCGTTGGCTTCGACCGCCAGCACTTCAGCGGCCTGGCGGAACTGGGTCAGGCAGGCGCCCATGACTTGTGGCTGGCAGCGCAGCGAGTACGGGTCCTGGACCTTGTCGCAATTCTGGTGCGAGGCGGAGACTTCGCTGCGCTCACCGAGCAGATCGCGGTAGGCCGCAGCGGCATCGATCTGCCCTTTCTGCCCACGTGCGGCATGAATGCGCGCGTCGAACGGCGAGCGCGAACCGAGCACGGCTTCAACAGTAAGACTGCCCAGCGCCACTGCACCGGCAAACAGATCCTCGCCTTCGAACAAACCGCGCAGGGCAAAGGCTGTGGAAACCTGGGTACCGTTGAGCAGCGCCAGACCTTCTTTAGCCGCTAAAGTCAGCGGCGCCAGGCCGGCGACTTTCAGTGCTTCGGTGGCTTCAAGCCATTCGCCCTTGTAGCGCGCCTTGCCCTCGCCCAGCAGCACCAGCGACATGTGCGCCAACGGCGCCAGATCCCCCGACGCACCGACCGAACCTTTCAGCGGAATGTGCGGATAGACCTCGGCATTGATCAGCGCGATCAACGCATCGATCACCTGCCGACGGATGCCGGAAAAACCGCGGCTGAGGCTGTTGACCTTGAGCACCATGATCAGTCGCACCAGCTCATCGCTGATCGGCTGGCCGACGCTGGCAGCGTGCGAGAGCACCAGCGAACGCTGCAGGTTCTCCAGGTCTTCGCTGGCGATGCGCGTCGAGGCCAGCAGGCCGAAACCGGTGTTGATGCCGTAGGCGGTGCGGTTCTCCGCAAGAATCTGTTCGACGCAGGCGACGCTGGCCTCGACCTGCGCGCTGGCGCTGTTGTCGAGAGTCAGTGTGACCGGATGCTGGTAGACGTCACGCAGTTGGGCCAGGCTCAGTTGGCCGGGGATCAGGTTCAGCGCAGTCATTAAAATGCTCCTGTCAGGCATTGTTATTAACTACCAGTCGCTCCGGAGCATTCCGTTATCCGTCGCTTCTCGTCTTGTGAACGATCCACGCCTTGGCACGCTGGTATGGGTAGTTGTCAGTGCAAATTCGGAAGAACGTTGTGCGGCAGATTCGGGTTTTTCAACACGGTCGCAGCGGCAGCGATATCCGGCGCCAGCCAGCGGTCCTGATCGTAGGCCGGGACCGTTGCGCGCAGCAGTTTCCACGCGCGGTCGGTGCCCACGCCAAAGCGCTGTTTCTTGAGGAATTCAAACGCCTGCGCCGCCAGCAGGTATTCAATTGCGAGGATCTGCGTGCAGTTTTCCAGCGCGCGGTGCAGCTTCAGCGCGGCGTTGGTGCCCATGCTCAGGTGATCTTCCTGCAGGCCCGAGGTGATGTAGTTGTCGAGCACCGCCGGTTGCGCCAATTGACGGTTTTCCGCACACAGCGAGGCGGCGACGTATTGCACGATCATCATCCCCGAGTTGACCCCGGGATTGGCCACCAGAAACGCCGGCAAACCGCTGACGTGCGGGTTGACCAAGCGATCGAGACGGCGCTCGGCGATCGAGCCGATTTCGGCCATGGCAATCGCCAGCAGATCCGCCGCCATCGCCACGGATTGACCGTGCGGGTTGGCCTGCGACATCACCCGGAAATTGTCCGGCGTGCCGAGCAGTAACGGGTTGTCGGTGCAGCCGTTGAGTTCGGCTTCGACCTGTTTGATCGCATGCTTCAGTTGATCACGGGCGGCGCCGTGGACCTGCGGGATCGAACGAATGCTCAGCGCATCCTGAGTGCGAATGCCTTTGCTCGCAGCGATCACTTCGCTGCCATCGAGCAAGGCGCGCAGGTTGTTGCCGACCTGCTGCATGCCCGGATGCGGCTTGAGCGCAATGATCTCGGCATCGAACGCATCGATCTGGCCGCGCTGGGCTTCGAAACTCATCGCGCCGATGACGTCGGCCCATTGCAACAGCCGCGTAGCGTCGGCAATCGCCAGGCAACTGAGGCCAGTCATGCACGGCGTGCCGTTGACCAGACACAAGCCATCCTTCGCACCGAGTTGCACTGGTTGCAGGCCTTCTTCGGCCAACGCCTGTTGCGCCGAGGTGATCTGCCCGCGATAGCTGACATTACCGACGCCGAGCAGCGCGATGCCGATGTGCGCCATGTGCGTCAGATAACCCACCGAACCCTGCGACGGAACCTGCGGGGTAATGCCGAGATTGAGCAGCGCCAGCAGCCCTTCGACCACGCGCCGATGCAGGCCGGATTTGCCGTGGCTGTAGTTGTGGATCGCGGCGCAGATGATCGCGCGGGTCTGCTCGTCGCTGAGCACCGGGCCGACACCGCAGGCATGGCTGAGCAGGGTGTTGCGCGAAAGCTGGCTGAGCTGTTCGTCTTGCAGCGAAACGTTGGACAGACCGCCGAGACCGGTGTTGACGCCATAGGCGCGCTCGCCGCTGGCGACGATGCGCTGAACGATGGCCTGAGCATTGTCGATGCGCGCCCAGGTGTCGCTGGACAGATCCAGCGGCGCACCGTGACGGGCGACAGCGACCACGTCCTGCCAACGCAGAGGGCTGCCTGTGATAACGATTTTTTCAGCCTGGGACATCTCTAACCTCATACCAATTCTGTTGATGCCGGTAACCCTGTGGTGAGGGGATTTATCCCCGTTGGGTGGCGAAGCCGCCCCAAACCATGCCCGCAAATCCGTCAGACAGACCGCAGTGGCCGGTTTTACGACTGCTTCGCAGCCGAACGGGGATAAATCCCCTCACCACAACGGCCACTCAGCGTCACACCACCGCCGCCCGCCGCTGCACGAACCGGTCGACATACTCATCGGCCGGCGAATGCAGGATCTCTCTTGGCGTACCCACCTGGATCAACCGGCCATCCTTGAGAATCGCGATGCGATTGCCGATGCGCACGGCTTCGTCGAGGTCGTGGGTGATGAAGACGATGGTTTTGTGCAGGGTCTTTTGCAGTTCCAGCAACTGGTCCTGCATTTCGGCGCGGATCAGCGGGTCCAGCGCACTGAACGCTTCGTCCATGAGGATGATGTCGGTGTCCGCCGCCAACGCACGGGCCAGGCCGACGCGCTGACGCATGCCACCGGAGAGCTGGTGCGGGTATTTGTTTTCGTAGCCTTTGAGGCCGACGGTGTTGATCCAGTGCAGCGCGCGCTCGGCGCAGACCTGCTTGCTCTCGCCGCGTACTTTCAGACCGTAGGCGACGTTATCGAGCACGGTCTTGTGCGGCAGCAGGCCGAAGCTCTGGAACACCATGCTGATCTTGTGTCGACGAAATTCGCGCAGGGCCTCCATGTCGTACTGCAGGATGTCCTCGCCATCGACCAGAATCGCCCCGCTGGTGGGATCGATCAGGCGATTGAAGTGGCGCACCAGAGTGGATTTGCCCGAGCCGGACAGGCCCATGATCACAAAGATTTCGCCGGTGCCGATGCTCAGCGACAAGTCGTTCACGCCGACCACGCAACCGGTTTCGTTGAGCACCTGATCCTTGCTCTTGCCCTGGCCGACCATGGCCAGCGCATCCTTGGCGCGGTTGCCGAAAATCTTGAAGACGTTGCGTACTTCGATCTTGCTCACGCTTGCGTTGCTCATTTGCTCACCTCATGGCGTGGCCGACCGTACGCTTGAGTGATGCGGTCGATGACCACCGCGAGAATCACGATCGCCAGCCCGGCTTCGAGACCACGGCCGACGTTGAGGGTCTGAATCCCCACCAGTACGTCTTCACCGAGGCCACGGGCGCCGATCATCGAGGCGATCACCACCATCGACAGGGCCATCATCGTGGTCTGGTTGATCCCGGCCATGATGCTCGGTAGCGCCAGCGGCAGTTGCACGCCGAACAGTTGCTGCCAGCGGTTGGCGCCGAAGGCGTTGATCGCCTCCATGACTTCGCCGTCAACCTGGCGAATACCCAGATCAGTCAAACGGATCAGCGGTGGCGCGGCGTAGATCACCGTGGCGAAAATCGCCGGCACCTTGCCCAGGCCGAACAGCATCAGCACCGGAATCAGGTAAACGAAACTCGGCATGGTCTGCATGATGTCGAGCAGCGGCATCAGCACCGAACGCAGGCGATTGCTGCGCGCCGAGAGAATCCCCAGCGGGATGCCGATCAGCACCGAAATGATCGTCGCGACCATCATCAGCGCCAGGGTCTGCATGAGTTTGTCCCAGAGGCCGACCGCGCCCACCAGAAACAACAGACCGACAATCACGGCGGTGGTCACGACTTTGCGCGTGGCGTGCCAGGCGATGACACCAACGATTGCCAGCATCAACCACCACGGCGCCGCACGCAGCAAACCTTCGAGACTGACGATGGCCCACAGCAGCGTGTCGGAGATATGCCGGAACACGTCGCCGTAGTTGGTCACCAGCGAATCGACCCAACCGTTGACCCAGTCGGCGATGGAAAAGGTAAAGCTTTCGGGAAACATAAGGGACTCTCAATCAAGGGGTTGCGATCAAGCGTCCGGCTGCCGTGCTGGCAGCCGGGAAACCTGACCTACAAGGCCGCGTCGATTTTCTTGGCTGCGTCGTCGCTCACCCATGCGTGCCAGACTTCAGGATGTTCCTTGAGGAAGATTTTCGCCAGTTTTGCCGACTCGATACGTTCCTTGGCCATGCGCCCGAGGTTCTGATTGAGCAGGTCGATCGGCAGGTTGACCTTTTCCAGCACGGCGACCAGTTCCGGGGCTTCGTCGTGGAAGGTTTTCGACAGGCCGACCTTGATGCTGACGGTCTTGTCGACGCCGGGTTTCTCTTCCAGTTTGACCGCATCGATCTGGCCCATCAGCGGCGTCGGCGACCAGTAGTAGAAGAGGATCGGCTCGCCACGCTTGTAACTCGACAGCACCGCTGCATCCAGCGCAGGGCCGGTGCCCGGGCGGAAGTTGGTATAGCTGTTTTCGAGGCCGTAGCTCTTGAGCATTTCGCTGTTGTCGAGCTCGCAGGTCCAGCCGGCGGGGCAGTTATAGAAGCGGCCCTTGGACGGCTCTTCGGCATCCTTGAACACGGCGGAATACTTGCCCAGATCAGCGATGTTTTTCAGGTCCGGGGCTTTCGCCTCGAGCTTGCGCTTGGCGTCGCCTTCGATCACGTAACGCGGCACGTACCAGCCTTCGACAGCGCCCACCACCGGTGCACCGACGCCGACGACCTTGCCGGCCTTCTCGGCCTTGTTCCAGACCTCGCTGCGGCCGACCCACTCTTCGGCGAACACTTGAATATCGTTGCTGCTCAGGGCGTTTTCCATGGTGATGGAATTGCCCGGCAGGCTGTCGGTCTTGCAGCCGTAACCTTTCTCCAGCACCACTTGCATAACGTCGGTCAGGAGCATGCCGCTTTCCCAGTTCAGCCCGGCGAATTTCACCGGTTTGCCCGATTCGCACCAGCCGGCGGCTTGCGTCGCACCGGCACTGGCCAACAGGCCCATGGACAGCAATGTGGTCAGCAGGGTCTTGTTCGATTTCATTGTCGTGACGCTCCTAATCATGAATGGGCTTACGGCAGTTCAAGAGGCATCCAGCCTGGTCCACGTCCAGATCAGGCCTGCGCCGCAGCGCGACCGGCCCCGCTCGTTTTTGCTTGTTGGGTGCTGTTCTGCTCGACCGGCAGAATCAGGCGATCGGGCACGGTGCTGTGCCATTTCTTTGCGCAGAAGTAATAGACGGCGGCCGGGAGAATCAGGCCGATGATCCAGGAAATGTCCACATCACCGAGGGCGGCCACCAGCGGCCCGGTGTA
Organism: Pseudomonas sp. RG1; assembly: GCF_025910115.1. NCBI lineage: Bacteria > Pseudomonadati > Pseudomonadota > Gammaproteobacteria > Pseudomonadales > Pseudomonadaceae > Pseudomonas > Pseudomonas sp. RG1. The sequence goes on along the minus strand of NZ_JAPCIK010000002.1, from coordinate 266,778 downwards.
GAACTTGGTCGAGATGAATGGCAGCTGCACCAGCACGCCGAACACATAGACGCTGATACCGAGCAGGTTCCAGCGGCCGTAGCGACCGTTCGGATCGGCCAGCGCCGGCACGTCGTAACGCTCGCGGGTGATGCAGTAGTAGTCGACCAGATTGATCGCGCTCCACGGGGTGAAGAAGGCGAGCAGAAACAGGATGAACGACTTGAACGCACCGAGGAACGAGTGCTGCCCGAGCAGGGCAATCAGGGTTGCCGCGCCGACGATGAACAGCACGAAGATCAGCCGCTGCATGCGAGTAACCGTCAGGTGCCCTTTGAAACCACTGATGATGGTGGCGATGCACATGAAGCTGCCGTAGGAGTTCAGCGTCGAGATGGTCACCTTGCCGAACGCGATGCTGAAATACAGCAGCGCGGCCGTGGCGCCGGTACCGCCGAGCCCGACTATGTAGGCGACTTCATGGCCGGCGAATTGACCGTTGGCCGAAGCGGCGGCAAACACGCCGAGGACCATCGCCACCTGCGCGCCGATCACCGAGCCTGCGCCAGCGGCGAAAAAGGTTTTCACCGATGAAGTGGCGCTCGGCAGGTAGCGCGAGTAGTCCGCCACGTACGGGCCGAAGGCGATCTGCCAGGACGCCGCCAACGACACTGCCAACAGGAAACTGCTCCAGCTGAAGTGACGAATCTGCAGGAGCGCACCGACGTCGGTCTGGCTCATCAGCCGCCAGAACAGGAACACGAAAGCGATCACGCCAATCACGCTGGCGACGCGGCCGATCCAGTGGATCACCCGATAGCCGAGCACTGTGACCAGCACGATGACGCTGGCGAAAATCAGGATGCCAACACTGTCGCTGACACCGAACAACTGCCCCAGCGCTTGCCCGGACAGCACCGTTCCGGTGGCGGTGAAGCCGAGGTACATCAGGCACACCAACACGATCGGAATCGCAGCGCCATAAACGCCGAATTGCACACGACTGGAGATCATCTGCGGCAAGCCCAGTTTCGGTCCCTGCGCGGCATGCAGCGCCATCACACCACCGCCGAGCAACTGACCGATCAATAGACCGATCAGCGACCAGAACACATCACCGCCGAGCACCACGGCCAAGGCCCCGGTGACGATCGCAGTGATCTGCAGGTTGGCGCCCATCCACAGGGTGAACTGACTGAACAGACGACCGTGTCTTTCCGCTTCCGGGATGTAGTCGATCGAACGCCTTTCGATCAACGGAGTACTGCCTGCACGTTCGTTGTTAACCGCCATGATTCAACCTCTGTGGATTGCTATTCGGGTTCACTGAAATTCCTCTGTGGGAGCGAGCCTGCTCGCGAATCGGGTGTATCAGGCACAGCAGTAGCGGCTGACACGACGCCTTCGCGAGCAGGCTCGCGCCCACATAAACCAGAGCGTGTTACCCGCCAGTGATCATCGGCAGATTCAGCCCCTGCTCTTTCGCGCAGTCGATGGCGATCTGGTAACCGGCATCGGCATGGCGCATGACGCCAGTCGCCGGGTCGTTATGCAGCACGCGAGCGATGCGCTCGGCGGCTTCGTCGCTACCGTCGCAGACGATCACCATCCCCGAATGCTGCGAGAAGCCCATGCCGACACCGCCGCCGTGGTGCAAAGACACCCAGGTCGCGCCACTCGCGGTGTTCAGCAGGGCGTTGAGCAGCGGCCAATCGGAGACGGCGTCGGAACCGTCCTGCATCGATTCGGTTTCGCGGTTCGGGCTGGCCACCGAGCCGGAGTCGAGGTGGTCGCGACCAATCACCACGGGTGCCGACAGCTCACCGCTACGGACCATTTCGTTGAAGGCCAGACCGAGCTTGGCGCGCTGGCCCAGACCGACCCAGCAGATACGTGCCGGCAGACCCTGGAAGCTGATGCGCTCGCGGGCCATGTCCAGCCAGTTGTGCAAATGCGCGTCGTCCGGGATCAGCTCTTTGACTTTGGCGTCGGTTTTGTAGATGTCCTGTGGATCACCCGACAGCGCCGCCCAACGGAACGGGCCGATGCCACGGCAGAACAGCGGACGGATGTAGGCCGGCACGAAGCCCGGGAAATCGAAAGCGTTTTCGACGCCTTCTTCCTGAGCCATCTGACGGATGTTGTTGCCGTAGTCGAAGGTCGGGATGCCTTGCTTCTGGAACTCCAGCATGGCTTTCACATGCACCGCCATCGACTGCTTGGCGGCTTTGATCACAGCGGCCGGTTCGGTCTTGGCGCGGGCGCGGTATTCGTCCCAGCTCCAGCCGGCCGGCAGGTAACCGTTGAGCGGATCGTGGGCGCTGGTCTGGTCGGTGACCATGTCCGGGCGCACGCCACGCTTGACCAGCTCCGGCAGGATTTCCGCCGCGTTGCCGAGCAGGGCGATGGAAATCGCTTTGCCTTCTTTGGTGTATTTGTCGATGCGCGCCAGAGCGTCGTCGAGGTCTTTGGCTTGCTCATCGACGTAACGGCTTTTCAGGCGGAAATCGATGCTGACCTGCTGGCATTCGATGTTCAGCGAGCAGGCGCCGGCCAGGGTGGCGGCCAGCGGTTGCGCGCCTCCCATGCCACCGAGGCCGGCGGTGAGCACCCAGCGCCCCTTGAGGTCAGCGTTGTAATGCTGGCGCCCGGCTTCGACGAAGGTTTCGTAGGTGCCCTGAACGATGCCCTGGCTGCCGATGTAGATCCAGCTGCCGGCGGTCATCTGGCCGTACATGGCCAGGCCTTTGGCGTCGAGTTCGTTGAAGTGTTCCCAGCTCGCCCAGTGCGGCACCAGGTTAGAGTTGGCGATCAGCACGCGCGGCGCGTTGCTATGAGTCTTGAATACGCCGACCGGCTTGCCCGATTGCACCAGCAGGGTTTCGTCGTCATTCAGGTTGGTCAGGCTTTCGACGATCTTGTCGTAGCACTCCCAGTTGCGCGCCGCGCGACCGATGCCACCGTAGACCACCAGTTCTTTCGGGTTCTCGGCGACTTCCGGGTCGAGGTTGTTCATCAGCATGCGCAGCGGCGCTTCAGTCAGCCAGCTCTTGGCGGTCAGCGTGTTACCGCGTGCGGCGCGGATCTGCACGTCACGAAACTTGTTGCTGTTCTGGGTATTGTCAGTCACGAAAAAGACTCCTCAGCGATCAATTCAAACCAACCCTGGCAGTGGGCAGCAGCCTGCGCGCTGTGCTGCGCGACAAGCGAATCAGTGGACGCTGCGGAGAGTCTCGACCGACTCATACGCATACGTCTTTACTTGTACATACAAGCATATGCAATCAAGCGGCCAACTTGTTGGAGGCGTGTTCAGGAAAAATCACGGGCATGGCTGGAGACCGCCTGAATCGAGGGTTCTGGCGTGGATGAAATTTTTCGGGTGGGGATTCTGAGGAGATGCGGCAGGGCCAAGTGAGCGTGGTTTTGCGCCACGCTGGGGCGTTCGGTAACAAGTTGGTGCGTGGAGGGAAACAAGAGTGGGGTTGGCTTTTGTGGCGAGGGGATTTATCCCCGCTGGGCTGCGCAGCAGACCGCTTTTTAAATCAGGAATGGGGCCGCTTCGCGACCCAGCGGGGATAAATCCCCTCGCCACAGGGTGTGTTCAGTTCTGGGGGAGTTCGATCACGCAGCATGCCGCGTTGGTGGAGACTTCGACCAGCCCACTGTTACCGTCCAGTTGCAGGCAATCATGCCGACCGAGCTGCGAAACGCCGTCGCCAACACGCACGTCCATCAGCTCACTGACACTGAACACCAGCAGCGTCGATGCCGAGCTGAAAAACCGCTGCTCACCGGCCAGCCACTGCAACCGCGCGCTGTAACGTTGCGGCGCGTAGATCAGATTGAAGTCGCGAATCGCACCGCCGAGCAAAGTGCAGGACACTTGGCTTTCGCCGCTGAAAGCAAACGGGTCCAAGGGTAACAGCGGACGGGTATCGTCACCGTCGACGCACAGGGTCATGCCGTCGCCCTGCAACACGGTGATCACTCGCTGGTAACCGGCGAATGTCGAGAAACCGCCCGATTCGGTGATGTCGGCAATCGACAGGCGCCAGCCGAAACCGTCCAGGCCAGCGCCCGCATCGCGGGTGATTTCCTCGGTGCTGCCGCCGCCGTTTTTCCACGGCATGCGCGGGTAGCCTTCGGCGCGTAGAACCTTCACTTGATAATTCATTTATGAAAGCGCCCTTCCAGACGATGGCGGGAACCGGGGTGGATCAAACGCGCCGCCGTCACCGGTTGACGCCCCGACCAGGTTCGCCGGCGGATCAGCAGGCACGGCTCGCCCTTTTCGATCTGCAGCAACTTGCACTCCGACGGCTCGGCAAGAATCGCTTCGACCACGTGCTCGCCTTCGGTCAGCGGCGCGACCTGGTTGAGATAGGCATAAGGCGTTTGCAGGGTGAAATCCTGCTTGAGGTATTCCGGCGCGACCAGGGCGTTGACGAAACGGTCTTCGATTTGCACCGGAATGCCGTTTTCGTAATGCACGATCAGCGAGTGGAAGACCTTCTGACCTTCGCGCATGTCCAGCGCCAGCGCGCGTTCGGAGCCGGCAGCTTCTTCTTCGAGGGTGATGACCTGGCAGGTGTGGCGATGGCCGCGCGAGGCGATTTCATCGGCGATGTTGTGCACTTCGAACAGCGCAGACTGGCTCTTCGGTTCGGCGACAAACGTGCCCACGCCTTGCATGCGCACCAGCAGGCCGTCGGCGGTCATCTCGCGCAGGGCGCGGTTGATGGTCATGCGGCTGAAGCCGAGCTGGCTTACCAGTTCGCTTTCGGACGGCACGCGGTAGTGCGGCGGCCAGTTACCGCTGTCGATCTGCTGGGTGATCATCTGTTTGACGCGGGCGTACAAGGGCGCCGGACTGTCGCCCATGTTCGCGGCCAACGGAGAAACTGGAGGCGGAGTCGGCACGGTTGATCCCTGTTCATTGGATGAAAGTGACTAGCTTGCCGGAGTTTACCGGGCAGGCAAACGTCTGTATATGTATATACAAATAACACACGATGGGGTGCCGAACGATGTCCGCCTTCTTTGCCGAACGCGCACTGCTGCCTAACGGATGGGCCAACAATGTACGTCTCGAGGTCAGCGCCGATGGCCTGTTGACCCGAATCCAGGCCGATTCCAGCGCAGACGGCGCCGAACGGCTGCGCGGGCCGTTGCTGCCGGGAATGCCCAATCTGCACTCCCACGCCTTCCAGCGTGCCATGGCTGGATTGGCCGAAGTGGCCGGCAACCCCAACGACAGTTTCTGGACCTGGCGCGATCTGATGTATCGCCTCGTCGGAAAAATCAGCCCGGATCAGCTCGGCATCATCGCCCGTCAGCTGTACATCGAAATGCTCAAGGCCGGTTACACCTCGGTCGCCGAATTTCACTACGTGCACCACGACAGCAACGGCCAACCGTACGCCGATCCGGCGGAACTGGCGTTGCGCATCAGCCAGGCCGCCAGCGAAAGCGGTATCGGTCTGACCCTGCTGCCAGTGCTCTACAGTCATTCCGGTTTCGGCGGGCAGACGCCAAATGATGGCCAGCGTCGCTTTATCAACAGCACTGAGAACTATCTGAATCTGCAAGCGCGGTTGCAGCCGTTACTGGCGCAGCAAAAGGCGCAATCGCTGGGCCTGTGTTTCCACTCATTGCGTGCGGTGACGCCGCAGCAGATCAGCGAAGTGTTGGCGGCCAGTGACAAACAATGCCCGGTGCACATCCACATCGCCGAGCAGCAGAAAGAAGTCGACGATTGCCTGAGCTGGAGCGGTCGCCGTCCGTTGCAATGGCTCTACGAGAACGCTGAAGTCGATCAGCGCTGGTGTCTGGTCCACGCCACCCACGCCAACCCGGAAGAAGTCACGCTAATGGCCAACAGTCGCGCGATCGCCGGGCTGTGTCTGACCACTGAAGCAAATCTGGGCGACGGGATTTTCCCGGCGGTGGATTTCCTCGCCCAGGGCGGGCGCATGGGCATTGGCTCCGACAGCCATGTGTCGTTGAGCGTGGTGGAAGAGTTGCGCTGGCTGGAATATGGCCAGCGCCTGCGTGATCAGCGGCGCAATCGCTTGTATGGCGCGCAGCAGCCGATGGTCGGCCGCACCCTGTATGACGCGGCGCTGGACGGCGGCGCGCAGGCGCTGGGGCAGCCGATCGGCGCGCTGGAAGTGGGCAAGCGCGCGGACTGGATTGTGCTGGATGGCAACGATCCGTATCTGGCGACGGCTTCGGGGGACGGGATTCTCAATCGCTGGTTGTTCGCCGGCGGCGATCGCCAGGTGCGCGATGTGCTGGTCAATGGTCAGTGGGTGGTGCGCGATGGCCGGCATGCCGGCGAAGAGCACAGCGCCCGAGCCTTCACCCGGGTCCTGCGCGATCTTTTAGGGTAAGAAAAGCAAAAGATCGCAGCCTTCGGCAGCTCCCACACGAACGCATTCTCATGGAGGAGCTGCCGAAGGCTGCGATCTTTTCGCTCTTAATTAGACGTCTTGGCCATCTGCCGATCCGACGCGCGCCAGATCAGGCGTGTGGTGTCGTAACCCTGTTGACGCGCCTTGCTCAGCAATTCTTCACGCACTACACCGTTGACGGTCGGCGTGCGTGACAGCAGCCACAGGTACTTGCGACTCGGATCGCCGACGATGGCGGTCTTGTAATCGTCGCTGACGTACAACACCCAGTACTCGCCCTTCGCCACACCCGGCACCAGGCGCGAGAACCAGTTATCGAATTCGACCCAGAGCTTGTCGGTCTTGCCCGGCACTTGTGGATAAGCCGTGCCCTTGGCTTCTTCCCACTGCCACTCCGGGGTCAGGCAACGGTTGAGCACGCCGACGTTACCGTCAGGCTTGAGGGTGTAATGGGCTTCGGATTGCGCGCAGTGGCGCTGGAAGTACATCGGCAAGCGTGCCAGTTCATACCAGGTGCCCTGATAACGCTTGAGATTGACGCTGTTGACGGTCTTGGGCGCCAACGGGTCGACGCCGGAAGTGGCGCAGCCAGCCAGTACCAGGCCAGCAAAAAGGATCAGCAATAACCGCTTCATTTTTTTCTCCGTGGGCGCGAAGCCCCGGTTTACTTCAGGCCTTGGCCGGAAAACATCAGCACTTTGTCACCGGCGTATTGCACGCTGATAAAGCTGTTCTTGTCGCCCCAGGTACAGCTGGACATACCGAGCGCGCCCGAGCAATCAGTGGGCTTGCCGAGAAGGGTTTCCACTTCGGACTTGGCCATGCCGGCCGAGAGCTTGGAGTAGTTTTCCTGATTGACCTTGCTGCATGCGGCCAATAGCACGCAAAACGACAGCAGGGCGATAGATCGCAGCGACATGGTGAAACTCCTGGAACGAGGGGGGATGGCATGGTGCCAACCAGAAGCTTAGAAGAGAAAAGTGTCATCTGGTTCCGTGACCGAACGCCTATTTATCAGCCCGCCCGTCCGGCTTTTGCCGGTAAATCAAAAACTTTGTGAAGCCGTCGAGCATTTCGTCGACTTTCCCTGCAAACGCCTAATCTTTGGCGCGGCGCGGTCGAAAATAAGAGCAGCGCAACGCTGCCGAATATGGCAAATTGCCGCCCTTTCCTGACCAGCCCCTTCGCGGTAGTTCATTCGATGACCAGAAACATGAAATTCAGCCACAAGATTCTGCTGGCTGCTGCCCTTGTGGTGGCCGTTGCGTTCGCCTGTTTCATCTTCTTCAACGACTATCGCCAGCGTCAGGCCTTGAGCAGCAGCACCGAAGCGACCATGCAGGAACTGGGCAGCCTGACCACCAGCAACATCCAGACCTGGCTGGAAAGCCGCATTCAATTGCTACAATCGCTGTCGCAGCAAGTCGCCGTCGATGGCAATGCGCCCGCCAGCCTGAAGCGCATCATTGACCTGCCCGCCTACACCGGCAATTTCCAGCTCAGCTATTTCGGTGGCGCTGACGGTGTGATGTTCTCGGTGCCGGCCGGCAACCGCGCGCCGGACTACGATCCACGGGCGCGCGGCTGGTACAAAGCCGCCAATAGCGCACAGCAGACCATCGTCACCGAACCGTACATTGCCGCTTCGTCGGGCAAACTGGTGATCACCGTCGCGACGCCGGTGCAGCGTCAGGGCCAGATGCTCGGCGTGGCCGGGGCCGACATCGATCTGACCAGCGTCAGCGCGATCATCAACTCGCTGAACTTCGGCGGCCACGGTCATGCGTTCATCGTCAGCGCCGAAGGCAAGATCCTGATTCACCCGGACAGCAAGCTGGTGCTCAAGACCCTCGCCGAGGCCTATCCGAACGGCGCGCCTCAAGTCAGTCCGGGCTTGAAAGAAGTCGACTTCGACGGCAAAACCCAGTTGATTTCCTTCACTCGCGTCAACGGCGTGCCTTCGGCTGACTGGTACGTGGCACTGGTGCTCGACAAAGACACCGCGTTCTCGATGCTCAGTGAATTCCGCACCTCGGCACTGATCGCCATGGTCATCGCGGTGCTGATCATTATCGGCCTGCTCGGCATGCTGATTCGCGTGCTGATGCAGCCACTGCTGACCATGGGCCGCGCGATGCATGACATCGCTGAAGGCGAAGGCGACCTGACCAAGCGTCTGGTGATTCACGGCAACGATGAATTCGGCGCGCTGGGCACTTCGTTCAACCGCTTCGTCGAACGCATTCATACGTCGATCCGCGAAGTGTCCTCGGCCACCGGCCAGGTCAACGAAGTCGCCCTGCGTGTGGTCGCTGCCTCGAACTCGTCGATGTACAACTCAGACCAGCAGGCCAGCCGCACCAACAGCGTTGCGGCAGCGATCAATCAGCTCGGCGCCGCCGCTCAGGAAATCGCCCAGAACGCCGCCCTCGCCTCGCAACACTCCAGCGATGCGCGCAGCCTCGCGGTCGATGGCCAGCAGGTGGTGAATAAAACCATTCAGGCCATGCAGCAACTGTCGGCAAAGATCAGCGACTCCTGCGGCAACATCGAAACCCTGAACAGCAACACGGTGAACATCGGCCAGATTCTCGAAGTGATCACCAGCATCTCGCAGCAGACCAACCTGCTGGCACTCAACGCGGCTATCGAAGCTGCGCGCGCCGGTGAGGCCGGTCGTGGCTTCGCCGTGGTCGCCGACGAGGTGCGCAACCTCGCGCACCGCACCCAGGATTCGGCGCAGCAAGTACAGAAGATGATCGAAGAGCTGCAGGTCGGCGCACGTCAGGCAGTAACCATCATGACCGAGAGCCAGCGCGAGAGCGAAAGCAGCGTCGGCATCGCCAACCAGGCCGGCGAGCGCTTGGGCAGCGTGACCCAGCGCATCGGCGAAATCGATGGCATGAACCAGTCGGTGGCCACCGCGACCGAAGAACAGACCGCCGTGGTCGAGTCGATCAACGTTGATATCAACGAGATCAACACGCTGAATCAGGAAGGGGTAGAGAACTTGCAGGCAACGTTGCGCGCCTGTTCGGACCTTGAGCAGCAAGCCGCGCGGTTGAAGCATCTGGTCGGCAGCTTCAGGATTTAAGCTGCGGCCTCAGGCCTCTTCGCGAGCAGGCTCGCTTCCACAGTGGAATGCATTTCAATTGTGGGAGCGAGCCTGCTCGCGAAAGCGGCATAAGCCGCACTGAAGATTCAGAATCTTGAACCGGGCCTGGACAGAAACTCCAATTCCTCAGTCGTAGACTTCCGCCCCAACACCGAATTGCGGTGCGGAAATCTTCCAAACTGCGCAATCACCTTCCGATGCCGCTCGGCATAGTCCAGGTTATCGGCAAACACCGCCCGCTCCGACTCTGGCTGTTCAGCCACCAATTCAATAAATCTGGAAACGGCTTCGTTCTGCACTGCGAGGTTTTCGCAGTGTTCGAATACCAGATAAATGAATACCCGCTGAATCGGTTTCAACTGCCGATCGAAATCCGCTGCAATGCCTTGGGCGACGAGCTTCTGTGCGCGCAGATCACCGGAAAACGCTTTGGGGGTTTCGCGATAGATCATGCGTGGCAGTTGATCGAGCAACAGCACCACCGCCAGCCAGCCTTCGGGACATTGCGTCCACTCGGTCAATTCGCCGGCAAGGGCCTGATCGACAAAGACCCCGAAACGCGTCTGCGCTTCGAGGTCTTGGCTGTTTCGCTTGCCGAACCACAACTTGCCCTTTTCGGCCGCTACTTCGCTGGCTGATTCGGCGTGTCCGAACCACCAGTCGAGCAACGGCTGCCAGGGCGCGTGCATGGTTTATTCCTTGTGGTAAGCCGTGGCGCGGGCGACTTCTTCTTTCGAACCGAGGAACACTGCAACGCGCTGGTGCAGGCCTTCCGGCTGGATGTCGAGAATACGCTGGTGACCGTCAGTGGACGCGCCGCCGGCTTGTTCGACGAGGAACGACATCGGGTTGGCTTCGTACATCAGGCGCAGCTTGCCCGGTTTCGACGGCTCGCGGCTGTCGCGCGGGTACATGAACAGACCACCACGGGTCAGGATGCGGTGGACGTCGGCAACCATCGCCGCGACCCAACGCATGTTGTAGTTCTTTTTCAGTGGACCTTCTTCACCGGCCAGCAGCTCGCCGACATAGCGCTGCACCGGGGCTTCCCAGTGACGCTGGTTGGACATGTTGATGGCGAACTCCTGAGTGGTTTCAGGAATGGTGATGTCTTCGTGAGTCAGGACGAAGCTGCCCATTTCGCGATCGAGGGTGAAGCCTTTGACGCCGTCGCCCAGGGTCAGCACCAGCATGGTCTGCGGGCCGTAGATGGCGTAACCGGCGGCCACTTGCTGAGTGCCTGGCTGCAGGAAGGCTTTTTCGTTCAGCGGCTCGTTCTGGCTCAGGTACTCGTTCGGGCAACGCAGTACCGAGAAGATCGTGCCGACCGGGGCATTGATATCGATGTTCGACGAGCCGTCCAGTGGGTCGAAGACCAGCAGGTATGCGCCTTTCGGGTATTTGCCCGGGATCTGGTAGGCGTTGTCCATTTCTTCGGACGCCATGCCGGCCAGGTGACCGCCCCATTCGTTGGCTTCGAGCAGGATCTCGTTAGAGATCACGTCGAGCTTCTTCTGCACTTCGCCTTGCACGTTCTCGGTGCCCATGCTGCCCAGCACACCACCCAGGGCGCCTTTGGACACGGCGTGGCTGATCTCCTTGCAGGCACGCGCTACCACTTCGATCAAAAAGCGCAGATCGGCAGGAGTGTTGTTGCTGCGGGTCTGTTCAATCAAATAGCGACTCAAGGTAACGCGGGACATGGACGGCTCCGGTGGAATGGGGGGCGGAAATCCCGCGCAGTTTACAGGGAGTCTGAAAACCTAGCGAGCGAAGACGCCGGCTAACGTGCGCCTGGGTGTATTTGCCTGTATGAGACGTGATTGTTGGTGGAGAGTTCAGGTGTCGGATTGAGCGTAGTTCGGTTCGGCATGAGCGATTGAAGATTTTCAGTGTCTGCCCGGGCGCTTTCGCGAGCAGGCTCGCTCCCACAGGGCAATGCATTCCATTGTGGGAGCGAGCCCGCTCGCGAATGGCGCAAAGCGCCGCCATGCTCAGGTATTGGCTGGCGGCTTGCGCAACAGGCTGAACGCCATCGCCCCGAGAAATACCACACTGAGCAGCAACACCGCCCACAGCCCGAACTTCTTCCAATTGGTTCCGGCCACCGCAGCCGTCGTCGCCGTTGAGGTTTGCGTGGCCACTGCTTCGTCCTGCACCGTCGCCTTGCCCAGGCTCGCCAGCTTTTCTGGCTTGAAGTCCGGAATCAACGTTGCCAGTGGCAGGTTCGCCGTTTTCACCGTGGCATTGCCCAAGGCCAGGCTGTACGGCCCTTCGCCCCGGGCGAGGAAGATCACTTGCGTGGCGCGCACCGCATATTTCAGGTCCGGCGCCTGCTCACCCAGACCGCCGCCGCGCTCATCCACGGTCAGCTTGAGTTGCTGCACGGTCTGCCCGGACAGCGGGATTTCGTTCTGCACCACGTCCTGATTGTTCTGGCTCAGGCGATACAACAAACCGCTGCTCAGCGTCTGCCACGGCAAGTTGCTCTCGCGCCGGCCTGCCAACGTCACCGGCGCCAGACTGTTCGGCTGCTTCAGCTCAATCTGCACCCGCTCGACATTCAGCCCCATCGGCAACTGCCAGATGTATTCCCCGGATTTGGTGCTGCTGCCGGCCACGCTGGGCGACCACACCAAAGGCAGCGGCAGGTTGCGCGGGTCGCTGCTTTTCAATTGTGCCGACGTCAGGACGGGCGCCGAGCCCGGCGACTCCCACAACAGGCGCACATAGCGCGCGCTCTGCCCCGGCAGGGTTACTTCGTGCTGTTCGATGCGCTCATCGGAAAAGGTCAGCCGTGCCACCTGGCCCTCGCCCCATAACTGCCAGTGCTGCAGATCGTCGCTGGCCTCAATGCTGAAACGCTGGAAACCGTCGCGCTCGCTGGTCCAGTCGAGGATCAACTGCTGCAACGGTGCCTTGATCGCACTGGCATCGAGCAGCCAGCCGCGCAGCACTTCTTCGCCCGCCTCCAGTTGCGAGGACGGTTGCACTTCGACCAGGGTGCCGTTGGTGGTCGACTGCACGCGCACATTCGGCGCACGCTCGCTGGCGTCGGCAGCGTTGTACAGCGGGAACCATTTGACCTCGTGCAGCTTGCCGTCGTCGCGGGTCTGCGCCGATTCGCGAGCCAAGGCGTAGGCCTGCGCTTCGCCGGCGGCGTTGAACACACGCAAGTCGCTGAGATCGGTCTGGCGCGCCTGCAATTGCGCGCTCAGCGGCAGGTCGAGGCGATACCACGGGCCATTGCCGCTCACCGTCAACGGGACTTGCGTGGCGAAGTCCGCCGGTTTTTCCTGAGCACCAGCGACCATCACCACGCCCAGCGCCAACCACCCCAGATTCAGCATGCGACTCAAGATGCAACTCCTTCGGTATCCGGCGCGGGTTTGTCCGCCGCCGGTTCAGCCTCGACGCGTTTGGGTGGCAGCGGCGCGAAGTAGCCGACCACCAGCAGCAATACGCCGACACCGATAAACGAGACGATCCGGGCGAGACCGCCACGGTTGCTCAGTTCGACAAAAATCAGTTTGGCCACCACCAGCGCAATCAGTGCCGCGCCGATGAGCCACACTTCGCGGCGATGGCGCAGATGGCCGCCGATCATCAGCCCCAGCGCCATCAACGTCCAGACGATCGACAGGCCGGCCTGCACCAGCATCGACGCGAGCAGTTGATCAAGCTCGAACGGGATGCCGGCCCAGTGATGTGCCGCACGGGTGACCAGCGCGGTGCAGAAGGCGAACAGCGAAACCCCGGCGATCAGTTGCGTGGCGTGGTCGGCATGATCCTGACGGATCGACAACTGCGCAACGGCGCTGCGCGACCAGACATAAACGCCGAACAGCGCAAACAGCAGCCCCAGCTCCAATGGGTTGAGCAGCGGCACGTAAGGCAACGGTTCGGCATTGCCATCGCTGACGCCATTGGCCAGCCAGAACCACGCCAGCATCAGCACCGCCAGCGGTGCCGCCGCATACAAGCGGTACTCGCGGGCAAACGCGGCCACCGGCCACGGCCACGTACGGGGAGCAGCCATCAGCAACAGATAGAGGCTCGGCAGAATCGCCCAACCCAGCCAGCGCCAAGCATTGTACTGCTCGGACAACAGCAGCAGACCGTAACGCAACTCCAGCGCCAGCACGCCAATCAGCAGCCAGCAACCGAGCACATGGGCCACGCTCAATGCGCGCGCCGGCAAGATCGACGCCAAGCGGCGCAGGCTGAAGAAGTGCACCGCGAACAGCGCCGGCCACGCCAGCCAGCCGAAGTCGGCGGCCGGGTGGTAGCGCGAATGCCAAGCGCCGAGCAAAACCAGCGCCGCCGCCGGAATCAGTAAGGTGCAGAGCAACCCCAGCGCCGGCCATTTCAAGCGCAGTGACAACAGCGTCCACAGCGCCACACTGATCGCAGCGACCAGCAGCAACAATGTGCCTTGCAGGTTCGGCGAGGCGAAACGCAGGATTTCGCTGACCCACGCCAGCGTCCACCAACCGGCGCCCCAGACCAGCAGCACTTGCGACAAGCGCTGCAAACTCAAGGCATCAAAAGCCGTGGCATGGTTGCCCAATTGCAAGCGCCACGCACCGATCAGCGCGGCCAGCCCCAGCACCAGCGGTGTCCAGAAGCCGCCATGGGCCAATGGTTGCAATCCTTCGCTAGACAACGGCCCGAGCCATTCAGGCCCGGCGAGCAGAAACGCCGCGCCGCCGACCACCTGCAACAGCAGCCCGAAAACGAAACTCAGACGCTGTTGCAGGTACAGGCTCAGCCAGATGATCAGCAAACCGCTGGCCGCCCACACTGCACTCGCGGTTTGCCACGGCAGCACGAACAGCACCGCCAGATTGATCAGCACCAAGCCGGCCAGCAGCACCACCGACAAGCCGCGCAGCAGGCGCACATCGCCGCGCACCATCTCGGCCCGCGCCGCCAGCAGCATGCCGCCAATCAAGGCCAGACCGATCAGCGATGCACTGAGCAAACCGCTCCAGCCAGCGCTGAACACCGCCGTCGAATTTTCGCCGGCCGTTTGCAGGCGCAGCAGGAACAACGCGCCGCCCAGCAACTGCACGGCGAATGCGGTGAACAGGAATGTGCGTGATTGAATTCGCAAGCCAACAAACAAGGTCGCCAACCCGGCCAAGGCCCAACTGATTGCCGTGCCCTGGATGAACAGGAACAACGGCGCCAGCAAATACAGGAACGTCAGGCCCAGACACGCCAGCACTGGCAGGCCTTGCCTTTCCCATGGCGATGTCTGCTCGGGCGTAGCCTTGCGCAGTTGGAAGAAACTGAACAGCAGCGCGGCGCCAAGCATCAGCGCGCCCAGCGGTGCGCCGTCGAGCAGGCTGCTCTCGCCGGGCTGCAACTGGCTGAGAAACGCCAGTTCCGAACCCAGTTGCAGCAGTAAGGCAAAGGCCCGGGCAAACGGTCGATGCTGACGCAACCCGAGCCAGAAAATTCCCGCGCCTTCCACGGCCCACGCCGCAGAAGTCCAGCGCGCATCGAGCCCCAGCGGAATCGCCAGGCTGGCGAAAATCACTCCCAGCGCCAGGCAGGTTTCGCCCAGCAGCATCGCGCGCCCGCCCATCAAAACTTTGGCCAGCGCCATATAGATCATGCCCAGCGCCAACGCACTGAACGCCGCCGCAAATTCGAGGTGCTGGACCAAGGCAAACTGCAAACCGAAGCCAATGATCGGCGGGCCGAACAGCATGGTGCCGTCGACATAATCACCCTTGCGTGCAGACCATTGCAGCAGCGCCTCGCGATCAGCCTCCGCCGGAGCATCCTGCAGGTCGCGCAATTTGCGCCGGGCGAACAGCAGGCCGATGGCGAGGTACATGAGGAAAAACAAAATCAGGAACGGCTCGGTGCTCCACAGCACTTCCGGCGTGTAGGAACGCAGGCCCCAGGCGAAAACGATACCGAAGGTGCCGACGAAACCGATCAGGTTGAGCAGGCGCCAAGCCTTGAACCAGGCGATAGCAAGAATGCCCGCGTTGAGCAGAGCGAAATAGCTGAACAGTGCGATGTGATTGCCTTCGCCTGTAGAGGTGAGAATCGGCGCGGCGAAACCGCCCAAAGCTGCCGCTGCGGCCAACCCCAGCGCGTCCTGGGTAATTGCCAGAATGGCCGAGAACACCGTCACCGCGACCAGCAAACCGAGTGCAGCGGACGGATCAAGCAACGGATGCAGACGCATCGCCGCAAACACCGTCAGGTACAACACCGCGATCCCGGTGCCTTGCAGCATCAATGCATAGTTGCTGTTGCGTCGGCGCAGCCACCAGCCCAGCGCAAGCAGAGCCAAAGCCGCTGCCGCGACGCCGGCGTACCGCAACTCGATCGGCACCACCATGCCTTCGGTGGCGTAACGCAGTAAAAATGCCAGACCGAAAAACAGCAGCACCACACCGACGCGCAGCACTGTATTGCCGCCAAACAGCCAGTTGCGTGCAGCGCCGATGCCGCGTTCGATCAGGTTCGGGCCACGGGGTTCGGCGGGTTTTTGCGGTGGTGCAACGGGAGCCGGTTCGGCGCGCCAGACATCCGCCGGCAGCGGCTGGCTGGTTGCGCGGGCGACGGCGGAAATCGGTTCGAGTTCGGGAGGCAGTTCCCAGATCAGTTCAGGGGTCGGGGCAGCCTGCTCAACCATGTCGACAGGTTCGGCGACTGGCTCGGCTTCAGGTGACGGCGCAGGCGCATGCGAGGGCGAACCCTCCAGCACAAACAGCCGCTGAGCCACGCCTTGCAAGGCTTCGCGCACCTGCTCGAGTTGACGCTGTTGCTCCGCCGCCTGCGAGCCAAGGCGCGCAATGCGCAGCGCCTGGCCGATGACCAGCCCCAGCAGCGCACCCAACAGCGCGCCACCGAACGACTCGTCGAGCAGTCCACCGAGCACCAGCCCGATCAACATGAACATCCATTGCATGGTCGATATCCCTAAGCAGCCCCGGGGCGGGGCGAGTCCGGCGATGGCTTCAGTCTAGGCACAAACCGTGTGGGAGCGAGCCTGCTCGCGAAGGCGGATTGTCAGCCAACATTTCTGTTTAAGTCGACGATCGCTTCGCGAGCAGGCTCGCTCCCACAGGGTACGGCCGTGATTGATGCCTTTTAACCGGCGCTCAGTATATCGATCCGGCCCAACAAACGTTGGGCCTTGCGCAGATTTGTCGGGGAAAGTTACTCCAGCGCTTTCCAGATATCCGTGGCGTACTCGCGAATCGTCCGATCGGAAGAGAACCAGCCCATCCGCGAGGTGTTGAGCACCGCCGAACGCCACCAGTTCTGCGAGTCATGCCAGTGCGCATCGACACGCTTCTGCGCTTCCCAGTAGGAGTCGAAATCGGCGCAGACCAGGAAGCGGTCATAGTCGATCAACGAGTCGATCAGGCCGGTATAACGCGAAGTGTCGTCCGGCGAGAACACACCGCTGCGAATCGCTTGCAGCACATCGTTCAAACGATGGGAGGCGGCGATGTCGGGTACGGCGCTGAACTCGTTGTTGTGCTTGCGCGCTTCAACCTGTTGCGCACTGAGACCGAAGATGAACATGTGCTCGGCACCGATGCGCTCGCACATTTCCACGTTGGCACCGTCGAGGGTGCCGATGGTCAGCGCGCCATTGAGGCCGAACTTCATATTACTGGTGCCCGACGCCTCGAAACCGGCGGTGGAAATCTGCTCGGACAGGTCCGCCGCGGGGATAATGCTTTCGGCCAGGCTGACGTTGTAGTTGGGCAGGAACACCACTTTCAGCAGGCCGCGCACGGTCGGGTCGTTGTTCACCACCCGAGCAATGTCATTGGTCAGCTTGATGATCAGCTTGGCCTGGTGATAACTCGCCGCCGCTTTACCGGCGAAGATTTTCACCCGTGGCACCCAGTCGACTTCCGGCTCGGCACGAATCGCCTGGTACAACGCCACGGTGTGCATCAGGTTGAGCAGCTGGCGTTTATATTCGTGGATACGTTTGACCTGCACGTCGAACATCGCCGCCGGGTTGACCGCGATCCCGAGGCGCTCGTGAATCAGATAGGCCAGCGCCTTCTTGCTGTGCAAACGCTGCTCGGCGAAGGCTTTGCGGAACGCGGTTTTCTCGGCGAACGGCTCGAGTTCGAGCAGGCGCTCTTCAGGATGATCGAGCAGGTCTGGGCCGAGGGCATCGACCAGCATCGAAGTCAGTTCCGGGTTGGCCTGATACAACCAGCGGCGGAACGTGATGCCGTTGGTTTTGTTGTTGATCCGCTCCGGATAGAGCTTGTGCAGTTCGGCGAATACGGTTTTGCGCATCAGCTGCGTATGCAGACCGGACACGCCGTTGACGCTGTGCGAACCGAGGAACGCGAGGTTGCCCATGCGCACCCGGCGGCCGTTGTCTTCTTCGATCAGCGACACCGCGCGCAACACGTCGAAGTCATGAATGCCCTTGGCCCGCAGCGAATCGATGTGCTGCGCGTTGATCAGGTAAATGATCTGCATGTGCCGTGGCAGCATGCGTTCCATCAGCCCGACCGGCCAGGTTTCCAGCGCTTCCGGCAGCAGCGTGTGGTTGGTGTACGACAGCGTGTCGACGGTGACTTGCCATGCTGCGTCCCACGCCACGTCGTAGACGTCGACCAGTTGGCGCATCAGTTCGGCCACGGCGATCGAGGGGTGAGTGTCGTTGAGCTGGATCGCCGCGTGGTCACCGAGGGTCAGCACCGAGGTGTGCATGTTGCGGTGACGGCGCAGCAGATCCTGCAACGAAGCGGCGACGAAGAAGTATTCCTGACGAAGGCGCAGTTCTTGCCCGGCTTCGGTGCTGTCGGCCGGATAAAGGACGCGGGAGATACTTTCGGCGCGGGCCACTTCCGCCACGGCGCCCAGGTGGTCACCGGCGTTGAAGCGTTCCAGGTGCAGGTCTTCCATGGCGCGGGCACGCCACAGACGCAGAGTGTTGACACTCGCCCCGCGCCAGCCGACCACCGGCGTGTCATAAGCAATGGCGCGCACGGTTTCCGCCGGCGACCAGACCTGACGAGTCTTGCCGGAGGCGTCGGTGACGGTTTCGACGCTGCCGCCGAAGCCGATCGGGTACGCCACTTCCGGCCGTTCGAATTCCCAAGGGTTGCCGAAATCCAGCCAGTGTTCGGTCTGCTCCTGTTGCCAGCCATCGACAATCGCCTGACGGAACAAGCCATGCTCATAACGAATGCCATAGCCATGGCCGGCGATGCCGAGGGTCGACATGCTTTCCATGAAGCACGCCGCGAGCCGACCAAGGCCGCCGTTGCCCAGAGCGGCGTCGGGCTCCAGCAGGCGGATGCGCTCCAGATCGACGCCCAGTTCGGTCAGCGCTTCACGGGCGACGTCGAGCAGGCCGAGGTTGCTCAGGCTGTCGTAGAGCAAACGGCCGATGAGAAATTCCAGCGAGAGGTAATAAACCCGCTTCTGGCCTTTGCGATAGATCTGTCGGGTGTGGTCCATCCAGTGTTCGACCATGTGATCACGCGCAGCCAGGGCGATGGCTTCGAACCAGTCATGGTCGAAGGCGTGATCGGGGTCTTTGCCCACGGCGTAGGTGAGTTTGGTCAGGACGGCGTCGCGGAATGCGGCCACCTCTGCTTCGCGAACTAGTGGTTCTTGAGTCATCAACAGGACCTCGAGCGAGCGGGAATTTTCTGAGCCTAGACGGTCTGACCGGCGCTAACGGCTCTGGTTCGGCAGTATTTGCGCGGACTGTGCGCCAGTGCGACATAACCCTGGCGGATGAGCCAATGAATGCAGGGGCCGTGCCGTCCTGTCGGGCAAAATGCGGCCGCTGCGAAAATATCCGGCGAAAGGTTGTTCAAAATTCCACCGCTCCCGGTATTATCGCGCGCCCTGATGCATACACGCCTGGTAACTCCCGATGATGAAGCCCAACCTGATCGCCGCCGCCGAGATTGATCGTCTCGATACGTGGGCCAAATATTCGGCACCGATGTGCGGCTCGTGCATGTCCAGCTGCTGCACGCTGCCGGTCGAAGTGAAGATCAAGGATCTGGTGCGCATCGGTGTGGTCGACGAGTTCGAACTGGGCGATCCGCCAAAGAACATCGCCAAGCGTCTGCAAAAGGAAGGTCTGGTTGAGCGCTTCAATCAGAAGTCGGGAATCTTCACCCTCCAGCGCATGAGCAATAACGACTGCTATTACCTGGATCGTAAAACCCGCCTGTGCACCATTTATGACAAGCGCCCGGACACCTGCCGCAACCACCCGAAGATCGGCCCGCGGCCGGGGTATTGCGCTTATAAGCCGAAAGAAGTCGAGCGGGTGCAGAATTTCCGGGCCATCGACAAATTTTGATCGCTGCTGAAGTTTACGGCGGCTGATCGGCCGCCTTCGCGAGCAGGCTCGCTCCCACAATAGAGATCAGTGAACACAGATTTTCTGTTCACCCGAAATCCCTGTGGGAGCGAGCCTGCTCGCGAAGAGGCCAGCGCAAATACCGAATAAAAGCCAGACAAACAAAAACGCCCCCGGTCTCGCGACCGGGGGCGTTTTCTATTCCAGGGCTGGATTACGCCTTGGCTTTCTTGGCAGCGCGGGTACGCTCGCTTTCGTCGAGGATCTTCTTGCGAAGACGGATCGACTTAGGCGTAACTTCGCACAGCTCGTCTTCCTGGATGTATTCCAGAGCCTGTTCCAGGGTGAAGCGAACAGGTGGGACCAGAGCGATGGTTTCGTCTTTACCCGAAGCACGCATGTTGTCGAGCTTCTTGCCTTTGGTTGGGTTGACACCCAGGTCGTTGTCGCGGCTGTTCTGACCAACGATCTGACCGTTGTAGATCTCCTGGCCGTGTTCTACGAACAGCTTGCCACGAGCCTGCAGGGTTTCCAGCGAGTAGGTCAGAGCCTTGCCGGTTTCAACCGAAACCAGAACGCCGTTCTGACGGCCGGACATGTGGCCCGACTTCACTGGAGCGTAACGGTCGAAGATCGAGGTCAGGATGCCAGCACCGTTGGTCAGGGTCAGGAACTGGTTACGGAAACCGATCAGACCGCGAGCAGGGATGTTGTATTCCAGACGAACACGGCCCTTGCCATCCGGCACCATGTTGCTCAGATCGCCCTTACGCAGACCCATCTCTTCCATGACCTTGCCCTGCGATTCTTCAGGGATATCGATGGTGACGTTTTCGAACGGTTCCTGCTTCACGCCGTCCACTTCACGGATGATCACTTCAGGACGGCCCAGGGCCAGCTCGAAGCCTTCGCGACGCATGGTTTCGATCAGTACCGAGAGGTGCAGCTCACCACGGCCGGAAACCTTGAACTTGTCAGCCGAGTCGCCTTCTTCAACGCGCAGTGCAACGTTGTACAGCAGCTCTTTGTCCAGACGATCCTTGATGTTACGGGAGGTCACGAACTTGCCTTCTTTACCGCAGAATGGCGAGTCGTTTACCTGGAAGGTCATGGAAACGGTTGGCTCGTCAACGGTCAGCGGCTTCATCGCCTCGACGGTGTTGATATCGCACAGAGTGTCGGAGATGAACAGCTCGTCGAAGCCGCTGATGCAGACGATGTCGCCAGCTGCTGCTTCGTCAACGTCGATGCGGTGCAGACCGTGGTGACCCATCAGCTTCAGGATACGACCGTTGCGGCGCTTGCCGTCGGCGCTGATAGCGACAACCGGGGTGTTCGGCTTGACGCGACCGCGAGCGATACGGCCAACACCGATAACACCCAGGAAGCTGTTGTAGTCCAGAGCGGAGATCTGCATCTGGAACGGACCGTCACGGTCAACGGCCGGAGGCGGAACGTGGTCGACTACCGCCTGGTACAGCGGAGTCATGTCTTCCGCCATGGCGGTGTGGTCCAGACCGGCAATACCGTTCAGGGCCGAAGCGTAAACAACCTGGAAGTCCAGTTGTTCTTCGGTCGCACCGAGGTTGTCGAACAGGTCGAAGATCTGGTCCAGAACCCAGTCCGGACGTGCGCCTGGACGGTCAACCTTGTTGATCACCACGATTGGACGCAGGCCGGCTTCGAAAGCCTTCTTGGTCACGAAACGGGTTTGCGGCATAGGGCCGTCTTGAGCGTCAACCAGCAGCAGAACGGAGTCGACCATCGACATTACGCGTTCAACTTCGCCGCCGAAGTCGGCGTGGCCCGGGGTGTCCACGATGTTGATGTGGTAGCCGTTCCAGTTGATGGCGGTGTTCTTCGCCAGAATGGTAATACCGCGCTCTTTTTCCTGGTCGTTGGAGTCCATCACGCGCTCGTCGTTGAGCTCGTTGCGCTCCAGGGTGCCGGATTGACGCAGGAGTTTGTCTACCAGGGTGGTTTTACCGTGGTCAACGTGGGCAATGATGGCGATGTTGCGTAGATTTTCGATCACTTGTGTATCTCGATCAGAGGATTCGGTTTGCTGACAAGTCATGGCAGCGATTAGCAGTAGTGTCCGGCATGGCCGTTACAGCTTGACGGCGGTGTCGGGGGGCCGGTGACGCAGGCCACAGGCAAACAGCCCCGGGCACTTAGCTCGGTCGATAAACGCGCACATTGGCATGCCCCTCACTGAGCAAATGGTGGGCATGCAGGCGACTCATCACGCCTTTGTCGCAATACAGCAGGTACTGGCGAGTAGGGTCCAGTTCCTTGAAACGTGCGTTCACTGCATAGAACGGCATCGTCTGTACCTCTATGCCGGCGAGTTCCAGCGGGTCATCCTCGGCGGCATCCGGGTGGCGGATGTCGATGACGATCTGACCGGCCAGCGCTTCGCTGACTTCTTCAATTTGCAAATCCTGGCCCAACTCGTCGATTACCCGATCGATCGGTACCAGTTTGGCGTTGGCGAGCGCACGCTCGAGTACCGCCATGTCGAATTCTTTCTCTTCGTGCTCAACCCGGCCCCGCTTGGCGGCGGTCTTGGGGTTGACCGAAATCACGCCGCAATATTCCGGCATGTGCCGGGCGAAATCGGCGGTGCCGATCTCGTTGGCGGTGTCGATGATGTCCTGCTTGTGCGCGACGATCAGCGGTCGCAGCACCAGCTTGTCGGTCACGCAGTCGATCACCGACAGGTTCGGCAGCGTCTGGCTCGACACCTGGGAGATCGCTTCACCGGTCACCAGTGCATCGATGTGCAGGCGTTCGGCGATCTCGGACGAGGCGCGCAACATCATACGCTTCAAAACCACGCCCATATGACTGTTATCGACTTTGCCGAGAATTTCGCCCAGCACTTCCTCGAACGGCACACTGACAAATAGCACGCGTTGCGAGCTGCCGTACTTCTTCCAGATGAAGTGCGCGACTTCCATCACGCCCAATTCGTGGGCACGCCCGCCGAGATTGAAGAAGCAGAAGTGCGCCATCAGGCCGCGACGCATGATCTGGTAAGCCGCCACGGTCGAATCGAAGCCGCCGGACATCAATACCAGCGTCTGCTCCAGCGCACCCAGCGGGTAGCCGCCGATGCCGTTGTGCTGGCTGTGAATCACGAACAACCGTTTGTCGCGAACTTCGATACGGACTTCGATTTGCGGCGCTTTAAGGTCGATTCCGGCCGCACCGCACTCACGACGCAGCTTGCTGCCGACGTATTTTTCCACGTCCATCGAGCTGAACGCATGCTTGCCTGCGCGCTTGCAGCGCACCGAGAAAATCTTCCCGGCCAGCGCATCGCCGTAGTGCTGTTTGCACTTCTCGGTGATGTCGTCGAAGTCGCCCAGCGGGTACTCGTCGATCTGCAGAAAGTGCGCGATACCCGGCATGCAGGTCAGGCGCTCGCCCATCTCCTTCAAGGCTTTGGGGTCGGTAACGCGGGTTTCCAGCTCGAGATTGTCCCACACGCCGTTCACCACCACGGCCGGGTCCAGGTCACGGAGCACGGTGCGGATGTTCTTGGCCAACTGGCGGATGAATTTCGTCCGGACAGGTCGGCTTTTGATGGTGATCTCGGGGAAGACTTTTACGATAAGTTTCATGAAAACAGCGCGCGAACGGCCAGCCGAAAAAGGGGGGCGCGGATTATAGCGGAAATTGCTCAAGGTTTAACCAGTTAATGTGCAGAAGGTTTTGCTTGCACCAAAACAGGTCATTTCTGAATTTAAACGCAACATTAAGGGGCGGGATTTGTCGATTAAGTATCTCGCACGCCTTAATAAGGGTGAATTTGGGGCAAAAAACCCATGCTGGGGCACTGGCATGCAATTTGCTCCCTTGTGAGGCAGGTTGCCTTGGCAGAGTATTCGCGCCGGCATCACCATTATTAAGGGCATCCACTACCCGCCCTAATTCACCCGGAGGACACTATGTCGAAGTCGGTTCAACTCATCAAAGATCATGACGTCAAGTGGATTGATCTGCGCTTCACGGACACCAAAGGCACTCAGCACCACGTGACCATGCCGGCTCGCGATGCGCTGGATGACGACTTCTTCGAAGTCGGCAAGATGTTCGACGGTTCCTCCATCTCCGGCTGGAAAGGCATCGAAGCCTCCGACATGATCCTGATGCCGGTCGACGAAACTGCCGTACTCGATCCGTTCACCGAAGACCCAACCCTGATTCTGGTGTGCGACATCATCGAGCCTTCGAGCATGCAGGGCTACGATCGCGACCCACGTGCGATCGCCAAGCGCGCCGAAGAGCACCTGAAAGCCACCGGTATCGGTGACACCGTATTCGCCGGTCCAGAGCCTGAGTTCTTCATCTTTGACTCGGTGAAATTCAAGTCGGACATCTCCGGCTCGATGTTCAAGATCTACTCCGAGCAAGGTTCGTGGATGTCCGACCAGGACATCGAAGGCGGCAACAAGGGTCACCGTCCAGGCGTGAAAGGCGGCTACTTCCCGGTTCCACCGTTCGACCACGACCACGAAATCCGTACCGCCATGTGCAACGCACTGGAAGAAATGGGTCAGTCGGTTGAAGTTCACCACCACGAAGTGGCGACTGCCGGCCAGAACGAAATCGGCGTCAAGTTCAACACCCTGGTGAAGAAAGCTGACGAAGTTCAGACCCTGAAATACGTTGTGCACAACGTTGCCGACGCTTACGGCCGCACCGCGACCTTCATGCCGAAGCCACTGTACGGCGACAACGGTTCGGGCATGCACGTACACATGTCGATCTGGAAAGACGGCAAGAACACCTTCGCAGGTGAAGGCTATGCCGGCCTGTCCGACACCGCTCTGTACTTCATCGGCGGCATCATCAAGCACGGTAAGGCCCTGAACGGCTTCACCAACCCGGCGACCAACTCCTACAAGCGTCTGGTGCCAGGCTTCGAAGCTCCGGTAATGCTGGCCTACTCGGCGCGCAACCGTTCCGCTTCGATCCGTATTCCATACGTGTCGAGCCCGAAAGCCCGCCGTATCGAAGCACGCTTCCCGGATCCGGCTGCCAACCCGTACCTGGCCTTCGCAGCACTGCTGATGGCCGGTCTGGACGGTATCCAGAACAAGATCCACCCAGGCGATGCTGCCGACAAAAACCTGTACGACCTGCCGCCTGAAGAGGCGAAAGAGATTCCACAGGTTTGCGGCAGCCTGAAAGAAGCCCTGGAAGAGCTGGACAAGGGCCGCGCCTTCCTGACCAAGGGCGGCGTGTTCTCCGACGACTTCATTGACGCTTACATCGCGCTGAAATCGGAAGAAGAAATCAAGGTTCGCACCTTCGTACACCCACTGGAATATGAGCTGTACTACAGCTGCTGATCCGGTAGCGCTGCGTAAGTGGCGTGACAAAAGAGGCCTCCTTCGGGAGGCCTCTTTTATTGCTCGGCGCAGTTCATTTACCCTGTGGGAGCGAGCCTGCTCGCGAAAGCGGTGTGTCATTGATCGTTCCCACGCTCCGCGTGGGAACGATCCGTGTTTTGGCTACCAGTCTTTTCAATTCCAGTTATTAACGGTTTTGGCCAACCGCCCCACCTGTCCTATGCTGCTACCCATCGTTTCCAATCCCGGTCGATTTCATGGGTCGCACGTTTCTCTACATTCTGCTGCTGATCGCCCTGCCCGCCGCCGCGCAGATCTACAAGTACACCGACGCCAACGGCAACACGGCGTACAGCAATCAGCCGCCGGACGGCGTGCAGGCGCAACCGGTCGAGCTGCCGCCACTCAATCGGGTCGAGCCGCAAGCACCGAGCGCGCCGCAGGCACCCCACGCAGAACAACCGCAACCAGCGCGCAACGCCTATGAAATCCTCGAACTCGCCGGTCTGCCCACTGACGAGGCCCTGCGCGCCAATAACGGCACCTTTACGGTCAATGTCCTGATCAAACCGCGCCTGCAACCGCCGCATCAATTAAGGCTGCTACTCGACGACCAGCCCTATGGCCAGCCGAGCAACGTGCCGGTCCTGCAATTGATCAACATCGATCGCGGCGAGCATCGCCTGGCCGTGCAAGTGATCGACGGCCAGACTGTCATCCAGCAGAGCCCACCCGCGGTCTTCACCGTGCAACGGGTGCATACGCCGTGATTCGCGCGGGGCTGGCACTCATCCTGGTGTTGATGTCGACGTCCGCCTCGGCGGAGGTCTTTACCTACATCGACGCACAGGGCAACCGCGTCTACACCGACCAGCCGCGCGCCAACGCCAAGCGAGTGCCGATCGCGACGAGCAATCGCATGCCGGTCCCTGCCAGCACCGCAGCGCCGGTCAGCACCGCGAAAAAATCCGCCGAACCAGCGCCCTTTCACTACGACATGCTGCGCATTCTGATCCCGGAGCCCGATGCTACTTTGCGCAACAGCGCCGGCGAGCTGATCGTCAGCGTCACCAGCGAGCCCGGCCTGCAAAGCGGCCATCGTTATCGCTTGCTGCTGGATGGCAAGGCCATTGGCGAGCCCGGCGTCAGCCCGGTATTTGCGCTGAGCAATATCGATCGCGGCAGCCACAGCCTTTCGATCGAAATCCTCGACGCCGCCGGGCGTACCGTGGAACGCACCGCCAATCAGCCGTTCCACATGCTGCGCATTTCCCTGGCGCAGAAACGTCAGGTCAAACCCTGTGTCGCCGACGACTATGGTGTGCGCCCGGAATGCCCGCTCAAGGACAAACCTGCTGAGCCGAAAAACCCCTTTCTGCGCTTCTTTTAACGCCCGCTGGCCGCGCGCACTCTATTGGTGCACTAAACTGCATCCCGCCCACAACCCAACCCATTTTGGTTCGAAACTTCCCGTTTGAGCTGGCTTCATGCCATACAAACGCGCGTCAAACGCCTGTTTCAGGGCTTAAACGCTTCTTTTCGGAGCCTTGGTTTGGTTTTTGCATTTTCCCGATATCAGCGCTTTGTTCTCGCGCACGCCTTGCTCCAAAAGGGGTCCAGATGACCATAAGCGACGCTATTCACCGTTTGCTGCTCGACAACCTGACCACGGCGACCATCCTGCTCGACGCCGAGCTGCGCCTGGAGTACATGAACCCGGCGGCGGAAATGCTGCTGGCGGTCAGCGGTCAGCGCAGTCACGGCCAGTTCATCAGCGAGCTGTTCACCGAATCCCCCGAGGCGCTCAATTCCCTGCGCCAGGCGGTGGAGCAGGCGCACCCTTTCACCAAGCGTGAAGCGATGCTCACCGCCCTCACCGGCCAGACGCTGACCGTGGATTACGCGGTGACGCCAATCCTCAGCAACGGCGAGACTTTGCTTTTGCTTGAAGTGCACCCACGTGATCGCCTGTTGCGGATCACCAAGGAAGAGGCCCAGCTGTCCAAGCAGGAAACCAGCAAGATGCTGGTGCGCGGCCTCGCCCACGAGATCAAGAACCCCCTCGGTGGCATCCGCGGCGCTGCGCAATTGCTCGCTCGCGAATTGCCCGAAGAAAGCCTGCGTGACTACACCAATGTGATCATCGAAGAGGCCGACCGCCTGCGCAATCTGGTCGATCGCATGCTCGGCTCGAACAAACTGCCGTCGCTGGCCATGTGCAACGTCCACGAAGTGCTCGAACGCGTCTGTCATCTGGTCGAAGCCGAAAGCCAGGGCTGCATCACCCTGGTGCGTGATTACGACCCGAGCATTCCCGACGTATTGATCGACCGCGAGCAAATGATTCAGGCGGTGTTGAACATCGTGCGCAACGCGATGCAGGCGATCAGCAGCCAGAACGAGCTGCGCCTGGGCCGCATCAGCCTGCGCACCCGCGCCATGCGCCAGTTCACCATCGGCCACATCCGCCATCGTCTGGTGACCAAGATCGAGATCATCGACAACGGCCCGGGCATCCCGGCGGAACTGCAGGAAACCATTTTCTTTCCCATGGTCAGCGGCCGCCCGGACGGTACCGGGCTGGGCCTGGCCATTACCCAGAACATCATCAGTCAGCACCAGGGCCTGATCGAGTGTGAGAGCCATCCAGGCCACACCACCTTCTCGATCTTCCTGCCACTGGAACAAGGAGCCACATCGACATGAGCCGTAGTGAAACCGTGTGGATCGTCGATGACGACCGTTCTATCCGTTGGGTCCTGGAAAAGGCCTTGCAGCAGGAAGGCATGACCACCCAGAGCTTCGACAGCGCCGATGGCGTGATGAGTCGTCTGGCCCGGCAGCAGCCGGACGTGATCATTTCCGATATCCGCATGCCGGGCGCCAGTGGCCTGGATCTGCTGGCGCGGATTCGCGAACAGCACCCACGGCTGCCGGTCATCATCATGACCGCTCACTCCGATCTGGACAGCGCTGTCGCCTCCTATCAGGGCGGTGCTTTCGAGTACCTGCCCAAGCCTTTCGACGTCGATGAGGCGGTATCGCTGGTCAAACGCGCCAATCAGCATGCCCAGGAACAGCAAGGCCTGGAGGTTGTGCCAGCCCTGACCCGCACCCCGGAAATCATCGGCGAAGCGCCGGCGATGCAGGAAGTGTTTCGCGCCATCGGGCGCCTGAGCCACTCCAACATCACCGTGCTGATCAACGGCGAATCCGGTACCGGTAAAGAACTGGTGGCCCACGCCCTGCACCGTCACAGCCCACGCGCGGCTTCGCCGTTCATTGCCCTGAACATGGCGGCGATTCCCAAGGATCTGATGGAATCGGAACTGTTCGGCCACGAGAAAGGCGCGTTCACCGGCGCGGCGAATTTGCGTCGCGGTCGTTTTGAACAGGCGGACGGCGGCACGCTGTTTCTCGATGAAATCGGCGACATGCCGGCGGACACCCAGACCCGTCTGCTGCGTGTGCTGGCCGATGGCGAGTTCTACCGCGTCGGCGGCCATGTGCCGGTGAAAGTCGATGTACGCATCATCGCCGCAACCCACCAGAATCTGGAAACGCTCGTCCACGCCGGCAAATTCCGCGAGGACTTGTTCCACCGCCTCAACGTTATCCGCATCCACATCCCGCGCCTGTCGGATCGTCGCGAAGACATCCCGACCCTGGCCCGGCACTTCCTCAGCCGCGCCGCGCAGGAACTGGCGGTCGAGCCGAAGCTGCTGAAAAGCGAAACCGAGGAATACCTGAAAAACCTGCCGTGGCCGGGCAACGTGCGCCAGCTGGAGAACACCTGCCGCTGGATCACCGTCATGGCCTCCGGCCGTGAAGTGCACATCAGTGACTTGCCACCGGAACTGCTCAACCTGCCGCAGGATTCGGCGCCAGTGACCAACTGGGAACAGGCCCTGCGCCAGTGGGCCGATCAGGCCCTGGCCCGTGGCCAGTCGAGCCTGCTCGACAGCGCAGTGCCGGCGTTCGAGCGGATCATGATCGAGACTGCTTTGAAGCACACCGCAGGACGTCGGCGTGATGCGGCGGTGCTGCTGGGTTGGGGGCGGAACACCTTGACGCGCAAGATCAAGGAACTGGGGATGAAGGTTGATGGTGGGGATGATGATGAGGGGGAAGAGGGTTAAGTCTCCGGTTCTCCGCTGAACCCATTCTCGAGCAGGCTCGCTCCCACAATTGGAATGCGCTTCCCCTGTGGGAACGAGCCTGCTCCTGGCGGCGTTCCGACGAAGCTTTTTGCGCAGCATGCACCGCATCAATGCACGATGACCCGGGATCGCGCAGAGCCCGATGCTCATCGCCCAGTTGCAAAGTGTTGAAAATTCCAGACTTCAAATAAGCGAAAGCCCCGTATTCCGGGGCTTTCGCTTTCCCAAAGCGTTTTTTGTTTCAGCAAATTTAAACCTGGCACGCACCCTGCAATACCTATCTCAGGTGATTCGTTTCACCACCCGTTTCGGGGACCTTGGTACAGGCAGGCCGGGGATTCCCCTCTTTACATCGGGCTCAGACCGCAACGGATGAGTCCACCCTTTTGGGATCCTTGGTACAGGCAGGCCGGGGGTTCCCTCTTTACACCGGGCCGACGCTGAACGCGACGCCCATGCTTTTGGGAACCCTGATACAGGCAGGTCAGGGATTCCCGCTTTTACACTGCAGCGCCCCCGCCCCTACTCGAGTCTCGGGCGCCCGGGCGCATGATGTGGGGGCTGGTTTTGCCACGTCGGGTCAGACCTCCTTATTTCCTCCTCCAGCCTGTCCAGCATTTTTCCAGGGCTGGCTTCATCAGTTGCAATACGCAGCAAACTTCTTTGCTCACCGTAACTGGCGTTTTGGAAACGCTCGATAAACGACCAGACCCGGCGCTGCAAAAGCAGCCGCTCAACCTGAAATTCCGGCGTACGCACCAGATTTCTGATTCGTTTCATCATTGCGGAGTTCGCTTCAAGGACAAATGCATCCCACAGCGCAGACTTTTCAGCGTGTCGTGCTTGGGGAACATGGTGCATCCAGTGATGGATCCCCAAATCAGACTCGATTCTTCCCAGCCATAGATCGCTACCCGTCTGCCGACGTGCAGCTATCAGACGTCGCAGAGAAGCGGGGTCGGCAATCGGGCTGCCAGTGAGGTCAAAACCCTTTCTCAGCTCAATGTTTTCAGGAATTGCGCTGATCCCGGTATGGGCCAGATCCAGACGCGTCCTGGGAATATCGGATGTAACGCCGTCCGGGAAACTCTTTATACGAGTACGGTTGAGATCGACCTCCAGCAACGCCGTCATTCCCCGCAGTGAAGGCGCCACAGCCAGCCGGCTTTGCGACAAATCCAGTTTCTCCAGCCGCGTCGGACCGCTGGGCAAATCAAGCCCGGGCGGCGGCGAAGATATGTAGCTATGGGCCAGATTCAACTCTCGCAATGCGGACATATGAGTCACATCAGGCGCGTCTGTCAGATCGGGGTTATGGAACAGATCAAGCACCTCCAACCTTGACGCCGCGGGCAATTCACCCACCCCGTCAGGCGGACGACGCAGTCCACAGGAACGTGCGCGCAAGACCCGCAACTCGGTCATACCGCGCACCGAAAAAGGCGGCCAGATACTGCAGTGCGTCAGGCTCAGCTCCCGCAAACGGGTCAGTTGCGTGAAATGTTCAAGAGTGACCGACGGGAGCCAGAGTGTGGCTTCCTGCATCGTCAGGACTTTCAACGCCGGGAGTTTACCGATTTCGCTTAACAGTTCATGACTCTTGCCTTTGAATCTGCGTACTTCGAGGGTTTCAATGTGGGAAAGCATCGAGAACACATTGCCCAGACTTCTTGAGGGACTTCCCTCCAGGACCAGGGATACGACGGCTCTGAGCGGAACCGAAAAACCCGGCGGCGCGAGATTGCCCCGACTTCCCAGGTCGAGCTCCAGCTTGAAACCGACCAGCCGCCCGTCTCGGTAGACTTTTTCCGAGTGTTCTCCCTGCCACTTGAACAACCGGCGCATGTTGGCACCTATTGCCAGCCGGCGCGTGCGCTCTGCATTGTCCTTGCCTTTGTAGCCCGTCTCCCAGGCAGTGATCTCACGGTCCAACCGAGGAAACTCCAACTGAAGCCGCTTGAGTTCCACTTCCGCCAACCCCGCTTCTCCATATCGCGCAATGAAATCATCGGCATGTTGATCCGTCGCGTCAGCAAAATAGCGTTTGACCTGCGCCCGCGTGGTCGCAACCAGAACCGGCGGTTGTGCCCCTGAGGGGCCGGCGCCGGTGAGCCAGGGGCGGTGAAAGTTGAACGGGTTGGCAGGCGCCTGTGCAGCGCCGTCCATCCCACCGCGCAAACCGGTGAGCATGGAAACCCAAGTGTTCTGCGCGCTGCGGGTGATAGCCAGGGTTTCACCGCCAAGGCTGGCGCGGTAGATATTCGCGCTGTCGGCAGCGATGGGATCGTTGGGTTTGACCAGGCGCCAAACCCTGTATTCCGGGCGGGAGGCATCCAGATCCTGCATGACCTGATACGCCTGTTCATGGATGACCACATAGAGCCTGCCTTCGTGACGTATCACGCCGTCGCTGCCCGATTGCGCGCCGCTGAGATCCGGCCCGGCATGAAAGCCGTCCAGGCTTTTGGCGGTCAGGGGGTTGGTGCGGGTGCTGAAGTCGCTGTGCGGATGCCAGATGCCGCTCTCGCTATCGCGCAACATCCATGGGCCGGAAGGGAACAACTCGCTGGAATGTCGAGCGCGATACCACCCCGTATCCGGATCCACTGCGACGAGAACGAGGCCACTGTCAGGTACGTCAACATAACAGCGATTTTTGTACATCCTGAAGCCTTCGCTATCAGCATCAGGCAGCTCGATCGCTGACGTTATCCGGTAGGTCTCCAGTGACCGGTTTATGACAGCGGGGCTTGCAGCAAGGTGCGGCGCCGGGCGAACTTCGAGCACCGGCGCCGGCAGGATCGCAACCGGGCCTGCGTCGTCGCCAGGTTTGGTGCTTCGCGACTTCAGATCATCGAGGCCAGCCCAGGGGACCGTGCCATCGCGGACGGGTACATCCGCCGCTATGAAATCCTTATCAGAGCTTCGCTTCGGGAACGTGTGGACATCCGTATCAACGTGGGTGCTGCCCCCGCGAGGTGGTTTTACTGGCATGTTTTTTCATCCTTGAAAAGTTGCCCCGGCTATTGTGCAGGGGGTAGTAGTGTCGGCATCGTGCCGCCCGCTGTTTGCATCCCCCTAAGCAATACGCGGACGCTTGGGCAGAGGGTGCAGCGGTTGATTCTGTCGCCCTGCGTCATAGCTGCGGATTTCATTCTCCAGCCGGTCCAGCATCCTCCCGGGACTCGTTTCCGTATGAAGAATGGCGTCGAGCCTGGCCCGCTCGGTGACGTCGGCCCTGTCATACATTTCCAGAAACCACCACACGCGCCGCTGCAGCAGCGGGCGTTCGACGTGAAACTCGGGCGTTCGACTCAGCCGACGAAGAATGCCGGTCACTGCCAGTGGCATTGCGGCGTTATGCCTGTCCCACAGCGCTTGTTTTTCCGCTATCTGGTCCTGTGGCACGTTGCGTAGCCAGAGATCGGCAGACCCATCGCTGCTTTCCTGCCCAAGCCAGATATCGGTGCCTGTCTCGGCACGTGCTCGTATCAACCGCCGTAGCGAGGTCGGGTCCGTGATCGGATTGCCGATGAGATTGAAGCCCGCTCTGAGCTCCACGGATTCGGGAATCGACCTGATGTGATTGTCCGCAAGATTCAGTTCTCTTGCGGGAATCCTGTCGGTAACGCCCTCGGGAAATCGTTGCAATCGTGTGTTGGAAAGATCCAGCTCCTGCAGTGCGGTCATGTTTTCGAGTGAAAGGCTGTCCGCAAGCGGATTGCCCCCCAGTCTCAACACTTCAAGCTTCGACGCCACGTCGATGGCCTCAAGACCGGAAGGCAGCAGGTGTATTCCGGTGCGGCTCAGATCCAGCACTCGCAGTTCAGTCATCCCTCTGAGGTCAGCTGCCACTTGCAAAAAGGTGACTTGCTCCTGGTGCCGCATTTGCATGTCGAGGCTATTCACCGGGGCCTCGAATGTATTGCAAAGCCATAGCTCATGTAGCCTGGCAAGGCCTCGTACGGAAAAGTCAGACGTCAATTCACAGTCCTGAAAGTGCAGCCTTTGCAGACGCGGGAATCTTTTCAATTGCTCGGCAAAGCGCGAATCCAGACTGAATTTTGAATGCACCCAATTAATCACGTCCCATCCTTGAAACCGGCCTTGCACTCCGATTTCCTGACTGGTAATCGTCAGACTTTCAAGGTTGGGAAATTGTGCGCAAAACACGTCCGGATCCAGCCGGCCACGGCCTCTTAACGTCAGAGAAACCACTGAGCCGAACTTCAAGGAAAGCGGCTTTGCAACTGGCCAAATCGTCAGATCGATTTCCAGCTTGAAGCCCACGAGCCGCCCATCACGGTAGACGCGCTGCTCGGGCTGGCCTTGCCATCGGTACAACTGGCGAAACGTCGCCCACATATTTCGCGCCTCATGAAACTCGTTGTCCGATGAAATGGAACCTCGACTGATCGGCAGGTCAAAACCCGTCGAGTCCAATAGCGCAAGCCCAAGCTGGATATGCTTGAGCTCAAGCTCTGCCACGTCCTTGTCATCAAACCGGGCGATGAAGGCATCCGCGTCCTCGTCGGTCGCGTCGGGAAGGTAGGTGCGGATCTGTTCCCGGGTAGTTGGCTCCGCGACTTCACGCGCATACCAAAGTCCGCTGTCCACATCGCGCAGCATCACCGGGCCGGAAGGGAGCAACTCGCTTGGCCGCCGGGCTCGGTACAAACCCGTCGCAGGATCCACGGCGACAGGCACCAGGTCACCGTTGGCCAGGTCTGCGTAGGTTCGCCGACTGATCACCCGCAAACCTTCGCTGTTGACCTGTGGAAGTATCGCTCGGGCGTTGGTGACGTAATTGTCCAGCGAAGGCTGAGTGGCGGGAGGGCCAATACCCTCCGCGATTGCGCGAACTACAACGGCCGCGGCGGGGGGCACGGCATCCAGGGTGGCGTCGGTGGATGATCCAGCGCGCGGCAGCAAATGGTGCTGAGCAATATCCACATCGACGT
Organism: Pseudomonas sp. RG1; assembly: GCF_025910115.1. Lineage (NCBI taxonomy): Bacteria > Pseudomonadati > Pseudomonadota > Gammaproteobacteria > Pseudomonadales > Pseudomonadaceae > Pseudomonas > Pseudomonas sp. RG1. Next base: position 232,448 of record NZ_JAPCIK010000002.1, on the reverse strand, counting down.
CTGTGCGACCCAAGTGGCCGGGAAGCGAAGTGTCCACGTCCGCAGACCGATGCGGGCTGCCCGAGGCGTCCACGTGGGTACCGCCACCGCGAGGGGGTTTGACTGGCATATTTTCATCCTTGAAAAAGACGCCCCCTGCATTCCTGCAAGGGGACGACGGGTTTCGGCATCCTGCCGTTTGTAGGGGCGAACGATAGCGTGCACGAGCACGTGCTGGAGATGGGAAAGGAAGACGGTCGCAGTGGGAAACGACCTCAAAAAGTGTGGGAGCGCGCCCCAGTGATGAAGAAGTGCCGCTAGGGCTCGCTCAAACGGATCTCCAGTCGCCAGCGATCATCGACCTCGCTGCCGACCCAGTCGCCCCGCAACGGACGCGCTGCCAGCACCGTCAGCAACAATCCGCCATCACTCTTGCGCATGCGCCAGTTGACGTCCTTGCCGTTGAGCCTGAGCTGGCCTTTCTGCGGTCGACCTTCGGCCTGAAACAGCAGCGCGACGGTGCCGTCGATGATCTCGCCGTGCAGCTTCGGCTCATTGTTGAACCACACCACCAGGCCGCCATCGGTAACCTCGACCTGCTCCAGCACGCTCGGATCCGGCGTGGTCAGCCGGCCGATCATCAAGCCGATCATCAAGCCGACAATCGCCAGCGAGCCGATGACGCGCGGGAATAGTTTCGAACGGTTGTCCACAGGCGGCGTAGAATGCCGCTCATCTTTACCTTCGGAGCCGTGCATGTTTCACGTCATCCTTTTTCAACCAGAAATTCCGCCGAACACCGGCAACGTTATCAGGCTGTGCGCCAACAGCGGCTGCCACCTGCATTTGATCGAACCACTGGGTTTCGAGATGGACGACAAGCGCCTGCGCCGTGCCGGTCTCGACTACCACGAATATGCCACGTTGCAGCGTCACGCTAACCTGGCCAGTTGTCTGGAAAGCCTGGGCAACCCGCGCGTGTTCGCCTTCACCACCAAGGGTTCACGGCCGTTCCATGATGCCGCGTTCGTGCCCGGCGACGCGTTTCTGTTCGGCCCGGAAAGCCGTGGCCTGCCAGCGGACGTGCTCGACGCCCTGCCCGCCGAACAGCGCCTGCGCCTGCCGATGCGCGAAGGCTGCCGCAGCCTGAACCTGTCCAACACCGTGGCGGTCGCCGTGTACGAAGCGTGGCGGCAGAACGACTTCAAATAGTTTTCGTCTGACCAAAACAATCGCGGGCAAGCCCGCTCCCACAGGAATGTGCAAAACCTGTGGGAGCGGGCTTGCCCGCGATGCGTATCCGAGCCGTTATTGAACAGTCGGGGTCTCGCCGCTTTCCTGCATGCGCTGCAGCTCTTGCGCGTACAGGGCATCGAAGTTCACCGGGGCCAGCATCAGCGCCGGGAACGAACCGCGGGTAACCAGGCTGTCCAGGGTTTCGCGGGCGTACGGAAACAGGATGTTCGGGCAGAACGCACCCAAGGTGTGGCTCATCGAAGCCGCGTCCAGATTCTTGATCAGGAAGATACCGGCCTGTTGCACTTCAGCGATGAAGGCCACTTCTTCACCGTTTTTCACGGTGACGGAAAGAGTCAGCACCACTTCGTAGAAATCGCCTTCCAGCGCTTTCTGGCGAGTGTTCAGATCCAGACCGACCGCCGGATCCCACTGCTGGCGGAAGATCGCCGGGCTTTTCGGGGCTTCGAAGGACAGGTCGCGTACGTAGATGCGCTGCAAGGAAAATTGCGGTGCGGTTTCTTCTTCGCTGGCTGCAGTGTTCTGTTGGTCAGTCATCTCAGATCCTTATCGATCTTGGGTCTTTTAGGGAGTGCTGTACGTGGGTGCAGCCGTTCAGCCCTTGAGCAGCGCGTCGAGTTTGCCGGCGCGCTCCAGGGCGTATAAATCATCGCAACCGCCGATGTGCTTTGCGCCGATCCAGATCTGCGGCACGGACGTGCGCCCGGCCTTTTTGGTCATTTCGGCACGCAGCTGCGGCTTGCCATCGACCTTGATCTCTTCGAAGGCCACGCCTTTGCTGGCGAGCAGATGCTTGGCGCGCGAGCAGTAAGGGCAGTAATCGCTGGAGTAGACGATGACTTCGCTCATGTCATTTCACCAGCGGCAGGTTGTCGCCTTTCCAGCTGGAAATCCCGCCGGACAGCTTGGCGGCGGTGAAGCCGGACTTCATCAGCTCGCGGGCGTGAGTACCGGCGGTCTGACCGAGGGCGTCGACCAGAATGATGGTCTTGGCCTTGTGTTTTTCCAGCTCGCCGACGCGGGCAGCCAGTTTGTCTTGCGGGATGTTCACCGCGCCGACGATGTGGCCAGCGGCATAATCCTTGGCCGGACGGATGTCCACCACCACGCCTGCGTCTTTATTGACCAGTGCGGTCAGCTCGCCGGTGCTCAGGCTCTTGCCGCCGCCCTGCATCGTGTGCGCCAGCAACAGAGCCAGAAGTACGACGAAGATACCGACAAGAATGTAGTGGTTAGTGGCAAATTCAATCAGGTGAGCAACCATCGAAGGAGGTTCCAGGGCGTTAAAATGTCGGCCAGTATACACAGCCACTATGGTCGGCCAAACCCCGTCCGGCGGTGACGCGGTCGGAACTTCGCTTTAAACTCCAACTCCGTTTTCCATCGCCCTCTTCTTTATCAGCCACGAGTGGATTCCATGACGACTACGCCCAAACCTTTGGTCCTGATGATTCTCGACGGCTTCGGTCACAGCGACAGCCCCGAATCCAATGCCGTGTTCGCGGCGAAGAAACCTGTGCTGGATCGTCTGTGGGCCACGGTGCCGAACGGCTTGATTTCGGGCAGCGGCATGGACGTCGGCCTGCCGGACGGCCAGATGGGCAACTCCGAAGTCGGCCACATGAACCTCGGCGCCGGGCGCGTGGTGTATCAGGACTTCACCCGCGTGACCAAAGCGATCCGCGACGGCGAATTCTTCGAAAACCCGACCATCTGCGCCGCTGTCGATAAAGCCGTGGCCGCCGGCAAAGCCGTGCACTTCATGGGCCTGCTGTCCGATGGCGGCGTGCACAGCCACCAGGATCACCTGATCGCCATGGCCGAACTGGCCTTCAAGCGCGGCGCCGAAAAAATCTACCTGCACGCCTTCCTCGATGGCCGCGACACGCCGCCGAAAAGCGCCGCTTCGTCGATCGAACTGCTCGACGCGACTTTCCAGGCCTTGGGCAAAGGCCGGATCGCCAGCATCATCGGCCGCTATTTCGCCATGGACCGTGACAACCGTTGGGATCGCGTCGCCCAAGCCTACAATTTGATCGTCGACGGCAACGGCGAATTCAACGCCGCCACCGCTCAGGAAGGTCTCGAAGCCGCCTACGCCCGTGGCGAAAGCGACGAGTTCGTCAAAGCCACCTCCATCGGCGAGCCGGTGAAAGTCGAAGACGGCGACGCCGTGGTGTTCATGAACTTCCGTGCCGACCGCGCCCGCGAGCTGACCCGCGTGTTCGTCGAAGACGATTTCAAGGAATTCGCGCGCGCGCGCCAGCCAAAACTGGCCGGTTTCGTCATGCTGACCCAGTACGCCGCAAGCATTCCGGCACCGTCGGCCTTCGCTGCCGGCAGCCTGGAAAACGTTCTCGGTGATTATCTGGCGAAAAACGGCAAGACCCAGCTGCGCATTGCTGAAACCGAAAAATACGCTCACGTGACTTTCTTCTTCTCCGGCGGTCGTGAAGAACCGTTCCCGGGCGAAGAGCGCATCCTGATCCCGTCGCCGAAAGTCGCGACTTATGACTTGCAGCCGGAAATGAGCGCCCCGGAAGTCACTGACCGTATCGTCGACGCCATCGAAAACCAGCGCTACGACGTGATCGTGGTCAACTACGCCAACGGCGACATGGTTGGCCACAGCGGCGTGTTCGACGCGGCGGTCAAAGCGGTCGAGTGCCTGGACACCTGCGTCGGTCGCATCGTCGAGGCGCTGGAAAAGGTCGGCGGCGAAGCACTGATCACCGCTGACCACGGCAACGTCGAGCAAATGGCTGATGAATCCACCGGTCAGGCGCACACCGCGCACACCACCGAGCCGGTGCCGTTCATCTACGTCGGCAAGCGCGACCTGAAAGTGCGCGAAGGCGGCGTGCTGGCGGACGTGGCACCGACCATGCTGATGCTGCTGGGTCTGGAAAAACCGGCGGAGATGACCGGGACTTCGATCCTGGTGTAACGCGAATCCAGAAAACGGCGAAACCTGCTGCAAATGACTTTGTGGCGAGGGGATTTAGCGAACCGTCGCACCGCCCCGCTGGGTGACGCAGCCGCCCTGAAATCGAACACCGCGGTATCTCTGGTACACCGCGTGTGCTGGTTTTACGACTGCTGCGCAGCCGAACGGGGATAAATCCCCTCGCCACAGGTCACTCCTGCATTGGTTTGCGGTGTTTTTCTGTCCAGTTATCACGCAGCCCCAATTGGGCGTTTTTTTTGCAGCCTCGGGCGGGCATACTAGGCCGTCCTCTACCCTGGTGCCGCCCGCCCCTATGCTTCGCGTCCTGATCGCCCTTGCTCTGACCTGTCTGCTCCAGCCGGCCTTCGCCGACGAGCGCGCGCAAACCCAACAGCAGTTGGACGCCACGCGTCAGGATATCGCCGAGCTGAAAAAACTCTTGGGCAAGCTGCAGGAAGAAAAGTCCGGCGTGCAGAAAGAGCTCAAGGGCACTGAAACCGAGATGGGCAAGCTGCAGAAGCAGGTCGACGCGCTGCAGAAAGAACTGCAGAAAAGCGAATCCGAGCTACAGCGGCTCGATGCAGAGAAAAAAAAACTCCAGAGCGCGCGCACTGAACAGCAGCGACTGATCGCCATTCAGGCCCGAGCGGCGTACCAGAACGGCCGCCAGGAATACCTCAAGCTGCTGCTCAATCAGCAGAACCCCGAGAAGTTCGCCCGCACCCTCACGTATTACGACTACCTGAGCCAGGCACGCCTGGAGCAGTTGAAGAACTTCAACGAAACCCTGCGCCAGTTGGCCAATGTCGAAAAAGACATCGGCCTGCAGCAAGCGCAGTTGCTGGTGCAGAAAAGCGACCTCGACACGCAGCGCGAAGCACTCGAGAAAGTCCGCAAGGAACGCCAGCAGGTTCTTGCCAGACTCAATGACGACGTCAAGGCCCGCGACCAGAAACTCGCCGCCCGCGAGCAGGATCAGGCAGACCTGTCTAAAGTCCTTAAAACCATTGAAGAAACCCTGGCCCGCCAGGCTCGTGAGGCAGAGGAAGCGCGGCAGAAAGCGCTGATCGCCCAGCAGGAAGCGGAAAAAAAGCGTTTGCGTGAGGCGCAGGCTGATAACAGCGACGCCCCACGAAAACCCGCCAGATCAAGCCCCGGCGCGCTGGTATCGAGCAGCGGCGAAACGTTTGGCGGGCCATTTGCTGCGACCCGGGGAAAACTTCCGTGGCCGGTTGATGGTCGATTACTCGCACGCTTCGGTGAGAGCCGTGGCGACGACGCCCGCACCAAGTGGGATGGCGTGATGATCAGCGCTTCCGCCGGCAGCCAGGTGCACGCCGTACACGGTGGGCGCGTGGTGTTTGCCGATTGGCTGCGCGGTGCCGGTTTGCTGGTGATTCTCGATCACGGCAACGGTTTTCTGAGTCTTTACGGCCACAACCAGACGCTGCTCAAGTCGGCGGGTGATGTGGTCAAGGCTGGCGAGTCGATTTCCACTGTCGGTAACAGTGGCGGTCAGGACACGCCAGCGCTGTATTTCGCAATTCGTCAGCAGGGTCACCCGAGTGATCCGGCGCAATGGTGTCGTGCGCAAGGATAAGCGCACCATCTAATTCAGGAGTTCGTTCGACATGCTGCATTTGTCCCGCCTTACCTCGCTGGCCCTGACGATCGCCCTGGTGATCGGCGCGCCTCTGGCGTTCGCCGCGCAACCGGCCCCGACCGTCGCTCCGGCAGGCACTGCCGCGACCGCCAAGGCGCCGTTGCCGCTGGAAGAGCTGCGCACCTTCGCCGAGGTCATGGACCGGATCAAAGCCGCGTACGTCGAACCTGTGGACGACAAGACCCTGCTGGAAAACGCGATCAAGGGCATGCTCAGCAACCTCGATCCGCATTCGGCCTACCTTGGCCCGGAAGATTTCACCGAGCTGCAGGAAAGCACCAGCGGTGAATTCGGCGGCCTGGGCATCGAAGTCGGCGCCGAGGACGGCTTCATCAAGGTTGTCTCGCCGATCGACGACACCCCGGCGTCGAAGGCCGGCATTCAGGCTGGCGACTTCATCGTCAAGATCAACGGCCAGCCAACCCGCGGCCAGACCATGACCGAAGCCGTCGACAAGATGCGCGGCAAGATCGGCCAGAAAATCACCCTGACCCTGGTTCGCGATGGCGGCACGCCGTTCGATGTGACCCTGGCCCGTGCAGTGATTCAGGTGAAAAGCGTCAAGGCGCAACTGCTGGAATCGGGCTACGGCTACATCCGCATCACCCAGTTCCAGGTCAAGACCGGCGAAGAAGTCTCCAAGGCTCTGGCCAAACTGCGCAAGGACAACGGCAAGAAGCTCAACGGCATCATTCTCGACCTGCGCAACAACCCGGGCGGCGTACTGCAATCGGCAGTGGAAGTGGTCGACCACTTCATCACCAAAGGCCTGATCGTCTACACCAAGGGCCGCATTGCCAACTCCGAATTGCGCTTCTCCGCCACCGGCAAGGACGAAAGCGAAGCGGTGCCGATGGTCGTGCTGATCAACGGCGGCAGCGCCTCGGCTTCGGAAATCGTCGCCGGCGCCCTGCAGGACCAGAAACGTGCCGTGGTCATGGGCACCACCAGTTTCGGCAAGGGCTCGGTGCAGACCGTGCTGCCGCTGAACAACGACCGCGCGCTGAAGATCACCACCGCGCTGTACTTCACGCCGAACGGCCGCTCGATCCAGGCTCAGGGCATCGTGCCGGACATCGAAGTGCGCCGCGCGAAGATCACCAACGAAGCCGACAGCGAATACTTCAAGGAAGCCGATCTGCAAGGTCATTTGGGCAACGGCAACGGCGGCGCCGACAAACCGAGCGGTTCCGGCGGCAAGGCCAAAGCGATGCCGCAGGATGACGATTACCAGCTGGCCCAGGCCCTGAGCCTGCTCAAAGGCCTGAGCATCACCTCCGGCCGCTGAGGATGTTGCTCCGCGCACTCTGCGTCCTTTTGTGCTGTCTGGCGGGTTTTGCCCAAGCAGAGCCCGCCAGCTCCTCGCCGCACAAAGCCTACCTGACATTGATCATCGATGACCTGGGGCAGAACCTGCCCCGGGATCGCCGCGTGCTCGCCCTGCCCGGCCCGGTCACGGCGGCGATCATGCCCGACACCCCCCACGCCACCGAATTTGCCCGCGAAGCCCATCGCGCCGGCAAGATCGTCATCCTGCACATGCCCATGGATCCGGCCACCGGGCCGTACGCCTGGCACCCCGAACTGCCCATCGAAGAGCTGCAGAAACGCCTGAATGCCGCGTTTGAAAAAGTCCCGTTCACCGCCGGCATCAACAATCACATGGGCAGCCGCATGACCGCGCAGCCTGCGGCGATGGCGTGGTTGATGGGCGAATTGCAGCGTCGGCACAAGTTCTTCGTCGACAGCCGCACCAGCGCTCAAACGGTCGCTGCGCAGCAGGCGCAGAAAATCGATCTGGCCAGCGTTTCCAGAGACGTGTTTCTCGATGATGAGCGCACCGAAGCGGCCATTGCCGCTCAGTTGCAGACAGCGATCGCCCTGGCGCACAAACAGGGTTCAGCGGTGATGATCGGCCATCCGTATCCGCAGACCCTGGCGGTGCTGGAGCGCGAATTACCCAAGCTTAAAGCGCAAGGCATCGACTGGATCGATATCCGGCAGATGATCAGCGTGCGCAGCAACCGCGCCATGGCTGGGTATGGCAAGGATGGCGTTTATAGGTAAAACCCTGTGACGCTGGCACATACATAGTTACCACCCGATAACCGTCCCCGTTTCCGATAGTGCGACCTGCAACAGGTCGCGACGCCCTCGCGTCGCTTTCAACTATCAGGAATCATCATGACTATCGAAGACAATATCGCAGCGCTGCCACGGCAAATGGAACCGATCATCCAGGACAGCCTGCTGATCAACTTCACCACGGAATTCAATCGGGTCTGGAGCAGCAACGGCTCGAAAGCGAAACCCGCCACCTTCTGGCGCCCTGCCCCCGCTCCGGATGCACTGCCGGGCTATTTCCCGCTGGGCGATATGCTGATCCCCGGCGATGCCAATATCAACGGCGAAGTAGTCGCGGCCGTGGTCTGCGAGAGGGATTTGAAAGGAGTCGAAAACGCCAGAGGCAAGGCACTGGCGCGTCCGATCGATTTTGAACTGGTCTGGAAAGAAACCGGGGCGCCCAATGTTGCGCGCCTGTCGATCTGGCGCCCTTTGGCACCTGTCGGTTACGTCGCCTTGGGACAAGTCTGCACCACCGATCATTGCAAACCTTCGCTCAACTCAGTGCGTTGCGTCAGGGTCGACCTCGTCGTCGCGGCGAACCTCGGCGAGTTGATCTGGAATGACAAAGGTAGCGGCGCCAAAATGAGTTTCAGTGCCTACACCATCGAACCGCCGACTGCGGCAGCAGGCGAAATCCTGTTTGCAGCGGGCACATTCGCCGGCATTCAGGGCTACAGCAAGCCTGCGGCACCTTCATCGGCGTACGCGTTGCGCATGCAGATCCCTGTGCAACTGAGCGAACCACCGCAGGTTCCGGTTCTCGGTGGCTATGCCAAGCCAGCCGAAAGCGAACCCGCCACAGTCACACATGTTGCCCGCCTGCCCTGGTTCGCGGTGCGAGACCATGCGCATCCCGGTGAGCAGTTTCGCAACTCACCTTACTACGCACTCAAAAGGACCGACCAATACGTGCTCATCGGTTATGAGCGCAATGAGGCAGACACATACCGCGCGAGAAAATGGACTGCGCCGCGCGCGCAGAGCGCCGTGACGATGCGGATGTTCCATAGTTTCACCGCGATGGAAATTGTAAAAGCCTGGCCATCCGCGCCTCTGAGCGACATCCGCATGACCAGATTCTCGGCTTGCCTGCCGAAGGCCCTGACCCACACTGAAGCGTCTTCCAACGGCTGGCACGAGCTGCGACCGCAGATCGTGATTGCCATGGTGCCAAAACAATCAGCCGTAGCGGTCTATCAGATGCAAAGCCATTACGAACTGGTGAGGGAAGACGGTACTCAAGTGGCGGTCGATTTCGGCTATACCGACGACTCCAGCGTTCTGCTGACGCAATACCCGCCGCAATCCATCGAGTCAGTCAGTTCGTGCCCATCGCTGACGTCGGATATCCCCGCTGAGACAGGCACCGACAGCACCAGCGTAGAAGCGCTGCCATCGCCTGATCTGGATGTGGTCACAGATAGCGCGCCATGATTTCATCGACCACGCCTTCCTTGCGCAACTGATCCAGCGCGGTCTGCAACCTGGCGACGACGTCATCGGAAACATCCTTGTTCAGCGCCAGGTACAACTCGGCGCTGTTGAAGCGCAGCACGGTCTTCAGACCGGTCACGCCATCCTGCCGTGCCAGATAACGACCGGCAGGATCACCCGTGGCCCACAGATCGATCTGGCCATTGAGCAGCTTTTTAGCGTTGTCCTGATCGCGCAGCACCACCACCGGTTTGAGGCCTTGCTTGGTGAGTGTCTCGGCAATCGCATCCCCCTTGTAGGCGCCGATCTTGTATTTGCGCGCGTCATTGAGGGTGTCGAGGGTGATCTTGCTGTCAGCCTTGGCCAGCAGAATCCAGTCATCCGGGCCGATCGGGCCGACCCATTTGAACAGTCTTTCGCGATCGGGCAGGCGCGCCATGACGAAGGCCCCATAACCGGGATTTTCCAGGGCGAGCTTGTAGACACGTTCCCAGGGGAAACGCAGGGTCAGGCTGTAGGTGAGGCCGGCGCGCTGGAACATCTCGCGAACGATGTCCGTGGCAATGCCGTTGATGTTGTCGCCCTGGGCGAAATTCTTGCCATTCTTCGCCATGTTGTACGGCGGGAAATTTTCGGTGAGCAGCACCAGATCGGTGTCGGGACTGGTTTCGGCCCGGGCATTGCTGATGAACAACAACGAGGCGCTGGCGAGAACAACAAGCAGGCGTTTGATCATGTCGGGCTACCGGAATCCATGGCGTGCCCAAGAGTGCCTTGGGCGCGCCATGCTGTCCACTGGCCTGTACGCTTTAGCGCATGACGATGCCGCGATGCGACATGTAGGCCTTGGCTTCCTGCACGGTGTATTCGCCGAAGTGGAAAATACTTGCCGCCAGCACCGCACTGGCATGGCCTTCGAGAATGCCGTCGGCCAGATGCTGCAAATTGCCGACGCCACCGGAAGCGATCACCGGAATGCCCAGCGCGTCGCTGATGGCGCGGGTCACGCCGAGGTCGAAGCCGTTTTTCATGCCGTCCTGATCCATGCTGGTCAGGAGGATTTCGCCAGCACCGAGGCCTTCCATTTTCTTCGCCCACTCGACCGCGTCGAGGCCGGTCGGCTTGCGCCCGCCGTGGGTGAAGATTTCCCAGCGCGGGGTTTCGCCGGGGCCGGAGACTTTCTTGGCGTCGATGGCGACGACGATGCACTGCGAGCCGAAATGCTGCGCGGCTTCGCCAACGAACTCGGGGTTGAACACGGCGGCGGTGTTGATCGACACCTTGTCCGCGCCGGCATTGAGCAGGTTGCGGATGTCCTGCACGGTACGCACGCCACCGCCGACGGTCAGCGGAATGAACACCTGACTGGCCATGCGCTCGACGGTATGCAGCGTGGTTTCACGGCCATCGACGCTGGCGGTGATGTCGAGAAAGGTAATCTCGTCGGCACCCTGCTCGTCGTAGCGACGGGCGATTTCCACCGGGTCACCGGCGTCGCGGATGTTCTCGAACTTCACACCTTTGACGACCCGGCCGTTGTCCACGTCCAGGCAAGGGATGATGCGTTTGGCTAACGCCATGGGCTTAATCTCCGATTAAGAGTTGCAAGCTTCAAGCTACTAGCTGCAGGAAAGAGCCGATCGCGGTCGAGTTTCTAACTTGCAGCTTGCAGCTTACAACTTGGAGCTGGCCGCGTAGCCATCACAAAAAGCTTGAGCCTCTGCAACATCCAAAGTGCCCTCATAGATCGCGCGGCCCGTGATCGCGCCGATGATGCCCGGTGCCTTGGCGTCGAGCAGCGACTTGATGTCACCCAGGTTATGGATGCCGCCGGAAGCGATCACCGGAATCCTGGTGGCAGCGGCCAGCGCAGCGGTGAACGGTACGTTGCAGCCCTGCATCATGCCGTCTTTGGCAATGTCGGTATAAACGATCGAGGACACGCCGTCGGCTTCGAACTGCTTGGCCAGGTCAATGACCTGCACGGTGCTGATCTCAGCCCAGCCGTCGGTGGCGACGAAACCGTCTTTCGCATCCAGACCGACAATGATCTTGCCCGGAAACGCACGGCAGGCTTCAGCAACGAACGCCGGATCTTTTACGGCTTTGGTGCCGATGATCACGTAGCTGACGCCGGCCTTGACGTAATGCTCAATGGTTTCCAGCGAACGGATGCCGCCACCGATCTGGATCGGCAGGGTCGGGTAGCGCTTGGCGATCGCGGTGACCACTTCGCCGTTGACCGGCTGGCCTTCGAACGCGCCGTTGAGGTCGACCAGATGCAGACGGCGGCAACCGCCCTCCACCCACTTGGCAGCCATGCTCACCGGGTCATCGGAGAACACCGTGGAATCTTCCATGCGGCCCTGGCGCAGACGTACGCAGGCACCGTCTTTGAGATCGATAGCGGGAATAATCAGCATGCTTTTTCCTTCGTCAAAAGAGCTGCAAGCTGCAAGCCACAAGCTGCAAGCATGCGTGTGTTCGTTTCACTCTTGCAGCTTGAAGCTTGTAGCTTTCAGCTGCTTTTTTCGAGCGCCCACAGGTCGCTTTCGATGCTTTCAAACCGTTCCTTGAGGTGGGTCTGCACATCGAAAATCGCCCTGTTGTAGTAGTGCGGAGCAATCTCGCGGGTAAACAGCTCAAGAATTTCTGCCGCTTCGAACGAACCCAGGTCCAGTTCGAAACGATCCTCCATGAACCGCTTGATCTTGTGATTGGCCTCGTTCTCCTGTTCGGGAGTGAGGGTCAGAATCGGCGGTCTGGATTTCTTGACAGCCATTTACCAGCGACCGTCCCACGCAGCGAAGTTCTGCAGCAGTTGCAGGCCGTGGGTATGGCTTTTCTCCGGGTGGAACTGCACGGCGAAACGCGAACCGTCGGCCAGCGCTGCGGCGAAATCGACACCGTAATGACCGCTGCCTACCACCTGCCGCGCATTGGCGGCGGCGATGTAGTAGCTGTGCACGAAGTAGAAACGCGCCAGATCCGGGATGTCATGCCACAACGGGTGACTGATGTTCTGCTTCACCTCGTTCCAGCCCATGTGCGGGACCTTCAGGTGCTCGCCGTCTTCGTGCAGATCCTTGCCGAAGAATTTCACCGCGCCCGGAAACAGGCCGATGCAGTCGACGCCGGCGTTCTCTTCGCTGGTATCGAGCAGGGCTTGCATGCCGACACAGATTCCGAGGAACGGCCGATCCTGGCTGACCTCACGGACCAGCGAGTCGAAGCCGAGGCGACGGATCTCCGCCATGCAATCGCGAATCGCGCCAACGCCCGGGAATACCACACGGTCGGCTTCGCGAATCACGTTCGCATCGCTGGTAATCAGCACCTTGCCAGCGCCGACGTGCTCAAGAGCCTTGGCCACCGAGTGCAGATTGCCCATGCCGTAGTCGATAACTGCAACCGTCTGCATTACAGAACGCCTTTGGTCGACGGCATTTGCCCGGCCATGCGCTCGTCCAGCTCGACGGCCATGCGCAGTGCGCGGCCGAAAGCCTTGAACACGGTTTCGATCTGGTGGTGGGTGTTGGTGCCGCGCAGGTTGTCGATGTGCACGCTGACCAGCGCGTGGTTGACGAAGCCCTGGAAAAACTCCTGGAACAGGTCAACGTCGAAACCGCCGACGGTAGCGCGGGTGTACGGCACGTGCATCTGCAGGCCCGGGCGACCGGAGAAATCGATCACCACGCGCGACAGCGCTTCATCGAGCGGCACGTAGGCATGGCCGTAGCGACGGATGCCTTTTTTGTCGCCGATGGCTTTGGCAAACGCCTGGCCGAGGGTGATACCGACGTCTTCCACCGTATGGTGGTCGTCGATATGCAGATCGCCCTTGCATTCGATATCCAGGTCGATCAACCCGTGACGGGCGATCTGATCCAGCATGTGCTCAAGAAAAGGTACACCGATATCGAATCGGGCCTTTCCGGTGCCATCAAGGTTGATCGAGGCTTTGATCTGGGTTTCCAGAGTGTCGCGCTCGACAGACGCCTTACGTTCGGCCATCACCAGCTCCGCAAAATCATTGGGCGAAAAAGGCAGCCATTATAGGCACGCAGGAGGCAAACAGAAACACGAGAGGTGAGATGCCTGACGGATAGAACGCCCGGCTGTCGCGGGTAGACATGTCCATACAAGCCAGTACAGGCATGCCATAAAAGAATGTGGGAGCGAGCCTGCTCGCGAATGCGGCACGCCAGCCAACATTGATGTCGACTGGTGCTCCGTCTTCGCGAGCAGGCTCGCTCCCACAGGGTCGGTGTTTATTCAGCTAACACCTTAGTGAAACAGTACCGCCGTCTTCTGCAGGGTCACCCACACACCCCACGCCAACGGAATACCCACCACCAGCCATGCCGCGATCGCCAGAGGCTTGGTGCCCGGCGCCGCTTTCCACTCCAGAACGGTGCTGGCATCGGCACCCTTGTCGTGGCCCAGCGCCTGTTCGGCGGCCAGTTCGGCGTCGGTCATGAAGTACTTGTCGGCCACCGGGCGCACCATCAGATTGCACAGGAAGCCCAGCACCAGCAGGCCGGCGAGGATGTACAGGGTGATGTCGTAAGCCGCAGCGCGTTCCACGCCGATGCTCAGCTGATACTCACGCAGGTAGTTCACCAATACCGGACCCAGCACGCCAGCCGCAGCCCAAGCCGTCAGCAGACGACCATGGATCGCACCAACCATCTGCGTACCGAACAGGTCGGCCAGATACGCCGGCACCGTCGCAAAACCGCCGCCGTACATCGACAGAATGATGCAGAACGCCGCCACGAACAGTGCAACGTTGCCCAGATGGCCCATGTTCGGAATCAGCGCGTACAGAGCAAAACCCAGGGCGAAGAACACGAAGTAGGTGTTTTTGCGGCCCAGGTAGTCGGAGAACGAGGCCCAGAAGAAGCGGCCACCGATGTTGAACAGGCTCAGCAGACCAGTGAAGCCCGCTGCGATCGCCGCGATCGAGGCCAGTTGGCCAGCGTCGAGTTGACCGAACGGCACATCGACGCCCAGCAGTTTGCCGCCGAACACTTCCTGCAACAGTGGCGAAGCCATGCCGAGGATACCGATACCCGCCGACACGTTCAGGCACAGCACCAGCCAGACCAGACGGAATTGCGGGGTTTTCCACGCTACGTTCACGTGGACGTGACGGTTGGTGATCATGGCGTTGGAAGCTTTCTTCGCCGGAGCGGTCCAGCCTTCAGGTTTCCAGCCGGTTGGCGGCACGCGGTAGGACAATGCGCCACCGATCATGAACACGAAGTAAATGGCCGCCATGGCCACGAAGCTCTGCCATACGCCCACGCCTTCTGGCGATGCGAAGTGGCTCATCAGTGCAGTCGCCAGTGGTGCACCGACCATCGCGCCGCCACCGAAGCCCATGATCGCCATGCCGGTCGCCATGCCGCGCTTGTCCGGGAACCACTTGATCAGGGTCGACACCGGCGAGATATAGCCCAGGCCCAGACCGATACCTCCGATCACGCCGGAGCCGATCCACATCAGCCAGATCTGGTGGGTATAAATACCCAGCGCGGAAATCAGCAGACCGCCGCACCAGCACAAGGCCGAGACCACGCCCGCTTTACGAGGCCCGGCGTGTTCCAGCCAGCCACCCCAGATCGCTGCAGAGCAGCCGAGGAAGATGAAGAACAGCGTGTAGATCCAGCCGAGCATGGAGATCGGCCAATCGCAGTTCGACGAAAATACCTGTGCGATGAAGCTCATGTCCGGCGCGCAAGCCACCGGCGCGGTAACGCCGAGTGCCTTGGACAGCGGCAACCAGAACACCGAGAAGCCGTAGGCCATGCCGATGCACAGGTGAATGGCCAAAGCGGCCGGTGGAACCAGCCAGCGGTTGAAACCGGGCTTGGCGATGATGCGTTCCTTGGACAGGAACGCAGGCTGGTCGGCTCTGAGGCCGTCCGCCGTGATGCTCGTGCTCATTATGTATCCCCCAATTGTTAGTATGGTTCGCCAGCCACTGCTCACCCTCGGCCTTATGCACGCAGGCATGACCGTTTTTTTAGGTGAAGCTCCTTGAAGGCGCGACGTTTAGTCGCAGACGGGCGGACGAACTGGCGAAGGTTACCATTCTCAGGTGACAGAAAAACCAAACTGATATCACCTTTTTTCAAGTCATCTGTTCTCGTACGACTGGGGAAGCCGCCAACCCCGCGTCTGCAAAGGCACCACGCCGTTTGCTACTTGTCCCATTTATGCGTGCGAAAAGTTACCCGTCGCCTTGGCGTGACTGAACGACGGGTGAACCAAGCGCAAAAAATGGCGTCGCAAGCGGGGGCCGGATTGCACCCTCTGACGCCCGCCGGGCATCCTCAAGCGCAGGCCCGGTGGCGAAGTTGCAGGTGCCGCCGCCGACCCTCGGCAGATGACGCCACACCGAACCGGGTGCCGGCAGCGCTATACTCCCCGGCCATATGACCAATTCGACTAACTACAAGGACTCGCCCATGAAAGCGTTCGGCAAAATCCTGGGTCTGGTACTTCTCGGGCTGTTGCTGATCATTGTGGCGGCAGGCTTTGCCCTGACCCACCTCTTCGATCCCAACGACTATAAAGACGAGATTCGCCAGATTGCCCGCGACAAGGCCCACATCGAGCTGACGCTCAATGGCGATATCGGCTGGAGCCTGTTCCCGTGGCTCGGCCTGGAATTGCACGAAGCCAGCGTCGCCACCCTGGCCAAACCTGCCGAACCGTTTGCCGACTTGCAGATGCTCGGCCTGTCCGTGCGCGTGCTGCCGTTGTTGCGCCGCGAAGTGCAGATGAGCGACGTGCGCGTCGAAGGCCTCAACCTGCGCCTGAACCGCGACAAAAACGGCCACGGCAATTGGGAAGACATCGGCAAGGTGCCTGTGGCGCCAGGCTCGACGCCACCCGCCACAGCGGGCGCGACCGCCAGCGAGCCGACCGTCGCCGTGGAAAAACCGGCGCAACCGATCCGCCTCGACATCGACAGCCTGACCGTCAACAACGCCCGCGTTGAATACACCGATGAGCTGACCGGCAAGCAGTTCAGCGCCGAAAGCATTCAACTGAGCACCGGCCCGGTACACGATTCGACCAATATCCCGGTGAAAGCCACCGCGTTCCTTGGCACCAACCAACCGGTGCTGCGCGTGCGCACCGAGCTCAACGGCGAGCTGCGCTTCGAGCGCGCCTTGCAGCGCTACAAGTTCGAAGACCTGAAGCTGACCGGCGAACTCGCTGGCGATCCGCTGCAAGGCAAAACCATGACCTTCTCTGCTCAGGGCCAGTTATTGCTGGACAAGGCAGCGAACGTCGCCGAATGGACCGGCATCAAAATTTCCGCCAACCAGCTGCGCGCCCTGGGCGAGCTGAAAGCCAACGACCTCGACAAGACGCCACAGATCAGCGGCGGCATTTCCATTGCCCAGTTCGATCTGGCGAAATTCGTCGACAGCATCGGCCAGACACTGCCGGCGATGGGCGAAGGCAGCCTGAGCAAGGTCGAACTGGTCAGCCGCGTTGCTGCCACTCCGACCAGTCTGTCGTTCGACAACATCAACCTGAAACTCGATGACAGCAGCTTCAGCGGCCGCATCGCCATCGAGGACTTCGCCAAACAGTCGCTGCGCGCGATTCTCAAGGCCGACACGTTCAACGTCGACCGCTACCTGCCACCGAAATCGGCTCAGGCTAACAACGCCACGCAAACCCGTCAGGCCGAAGTCGCCAGCACCGAGGCCGGCGCCGTCGCGGGTACCACGCCGCTGCCGGACAAACCGAGCACAACCGCCTGGAGCACCGAGCGTCTGCTGCCGGTCGAACGCCTGGCCAAACTCGACGTGGACGCCGATCTGACTTTCGGCCAACTGACCCTCGACAAACTGCCGATCCAGAACGCCGCGCTCAAAGCCACCGGCCAGGGCGGCCTGCTGACGCTGACTAACCTGAGCGGTGATCTGTACAACGGCGGCTTCGTCGCCAACGGCACACTCGACGTGCGCCCAAGCGCGCCGGTGCTCAACCTGCAGACCCGGCTCAACCGCGTGCCGGCGGAAAAAATCATCGAAAGCCAAGGCAAGAATCCGCCGGTCAAAGGTCTGGTAACGCTGACCAGCAGCCTCACCGGCAGCGGCAACAGCCAGCAGGCGCTGATCGACACGCTCAACGGCAACGCCAGTTTCGTCATCAACAACGGCGTGCTGCTCAACGCCAATCTTGAACAGCAATTGTGCAAAGGCATCGCCACCCTCAATCGCAAATCCCTCAGCGGCGAGCCACGTGGCAAGGACACACCATTCGAGGAGCTCAAGGGCAACCTGACTGTACGTAACGGCGTCGCCAGCAACCCCGACCTGAAAGTGCGCATCCCCGGCATGACCGTCAACGGTGACGGCGACATCGACCTGCGCGTTTTGGGTATGGATTACCGCGTCGGCATCATCGTCGAGGGCGACACCAGCGCCATGCCCGACCCGGCCTGTCAGGTAGGCGAGAAATTCGTCGGCATCGAGTGGCCACTGCGCTGCCGTGGCCCGCTGGAACTGGGCGCCAAGGCCTGCCGCGTCGACAATGACCGTCTCGGTCAGGTCGCCAGCAAGATGGCTGGCAACAAGCTCAGCGAGAAAATCAACGAAAAACTGGGCGATAAAGTCAGCCCGGAATTGAAAGACGCGTTGAAGGGGCTGTTCAAGCGATGACAGCAGAGCAATTTTCCACGGCGGTGCTGGAGTGGTTCGACCGCCATGGCCGCCACGATTTGCCGTGGCAGCAGGACATCAATCCATATCGGGTCTGGGTGTCCGAGATCATGTTGCAGCAGACTCAGGTCAGCACCGTGCTCAACTATTTCGAGCGTTTCATGGCGGCGCTGCCAACAGTCGAAGCGCTGGCCGCAGCGCCGGAAGACGAGGTGCTGCACCTGTGGACCGGGCTGGGTTACTACACTCGCGCACGCAACCTGCAGAAGACCGCGAAGATCGTCGTCAGCCAGTACGCTGGCGAATTCCCGCGCGACGTGGAAAAACTCACCGAGCTGCCGGGCATCGGCCTGTCCACCGCCGGGGCGATCGCCAGCATCAGCATGGGCCTGCGCGCGCCGATCCTCGATGGCAACGTCAAACGCGTGCTGGCACGCTTCACCGCGCAAGAGGGCTACCCCGGCGAACCGAAGGTGGCCAAACAACTCTGGGCCAACGCCGAGCGCTTCACCCCGCACGATCGGGTCAACGCCTACACCCAGGCGATGATGGATCTTGGCGCCACACTCTGCACGCGCAGCAAGCCGAGCTGTCTGCTGTGCCCGCTCAAGCGTGGCTGTGAAGCGCACATGCTTGGCCTGGAAACCCGTTATCCGATTCCCAAGCCGCGCAAGGCCATCCCGCAGAAACGCACGCTGATGCCAATGCTGGCCAACGGCGAAGGTGCGATTCTGCTTTATCGCCGCCCGTCGACGGGACTGTGGGGCGGTTTGTGGAGCCTGCCGGAACTGGACGACCTGGAAGATCTGCAACATCTGGCCGATCAGCACTCGCTGACCATGGGCCAGCAGCAGGCGCTGCCGAGCCTGGTTCACACCTTCAGCCATTTCCAGTTGTCCATCGAACCGTGGCTGGTTCAGGTACAGGAAGCCAGCCATCACGTGGCCGAGGCCGACTGGCTCTGGTATAACCTCGCCACCCCGCCGCGCCTGGGCCTTGCTGCCCCGGTCAAGACCTTGCTTGAGCGCGCGGCCGCCGTCTTGAATGCAGGAGAATCGCCATGACCCGCACCGTAATGTGCCGCAAGTACAAAGAAGAACTGCCCGCGCTGGAACGCGCCCCATTCCCGGGTGCCAAGGGCCAGGACATTTTCGACCACGTCTCGGCCAAGGCCTGGGCCGACTGGCAGAAACACCAGACCCTGCTGATCAACGAAAAGCGCCTGAACATGATGAACGCCGAAGATCGCAAATACCTGCAGGGCGAAATGGACAAGTACTTCTCCGGCGAGGAATACGCCAAGGCCGAAGGCTACGTGCCGCCAGCCGAATAACCGGTATATTTCGTAAGCGACGGAATTAATTTAAGAAATTTTCAAAAAGTCGTTGACGTAAATCCGAAAAACCCTTTTAATGCGCCCCGTTGCCCAGATAGCTCAGTCGGTAGAGCAGGGGATTGAAAATCCCCGTGTCGGCGGTTCGATTCCGTCTCTGGGCACCAAATACCGAAAACCCTGAATCGCAAGATTCAGGGTTTTTTTATGCCTGCGATTTGATTCCCCTCCCCTCGTCCCCTTCGATACACCCGGATTCCAGCTGTACTGGAAAAAACCCGAAATCTGTATCTCTCCGCGCAGATGGCGTTTCGCCAATACTTCACGCAAGCCTTGGCGAGCCAATGACTGGCTCTACTTTGCGCCCCGCAACACTCTGGACTCCTGTAGCCCTCAGAGCGCAAAACCCTGATTTTTTGAATCGATCGGCGTCGCCCGCAAGGTCACTTCCTGTCCAGCAAAAAAATCTGAACCCAACCCACAGGCGAACTGCAGTTATTGCTTTTCAAACATTCCAGGATGAATGCTGGCGCCCCCGTGCGCCCGGCAAAAGAGCGAAACGGACGACGTATGATCAAGCAACTCATCAATGAAGACAGTTATGTGCAGATCGGCGATCTTTGCAGCGCAACGATCCAGCTGAAAATCGAAGGACTGAATCCCGCCGGCTCCATCAAGCTGAAGACCGCGCACGCGCTGATCACTGATCTTGAGGTCCGCGGACTGATCAACCACAAGACCCGCCTTATCGAATCCTCATCGGGCAATCTCGGCGTTGCGCTGGCCATGGTCTGCGCTGCCAAGGGTTACCAGTTCGTTTGCGTGATCGACCCGAATATTTCCGCGCCGAACCGCAAGCTGATTCACGCCCTTGGCGCGCAAATGCTCATGGTCGATCAGCGTGACGAGAACGGCGGTTACCTGAATTCGCGGATTCGCCTGATCGAACAACTGGTCGCTGACAATGCCGACTACATCTGGCTCAACCAGTACAAGAATCCGACCAACCCCCTCGCCCACTATCAAGCGACTGCCAGGTCCATCGCGCGCAAGTTTCCCCAGGTGGATTACCTGTTCGTCGGCGCGGGTACCACCGGCACGCTGATGGGCTGCAAGAACTACTTCGCCGAACATCATCCGCAGACCAAAGTCATTGCCGTCGATACCGTCGGCTCGGTGACATTCGGCCTGCCGGGCGGTACGCGCCATATCCCGGGGCTCGGCACCAGCCGCCTTCCGGAGATATTCGAGTCGTCGGGCATTCACGACTTCCTGTCGATTCCCGAGGAACAGACGATCAAGGTCTGCCGTTGGCTGGCGCAACGCTACGGCCTGCTCTTCGGCGGCTCCACCGGCACTGTGCTCGCCGGCATCCGCCAGTGGGCGCCGCATATCCGGCCCGACGATGTCGTGGTGGCGATCTCCCCCGACATGGGTGAGCGCTATCTCGAAACCATCTATTCCGACGACTGGGTCACCCAGCGGATCGGCGCAACCGCACTGCAGCCCCTCTTCCCTGAAATCGCTCTGGCACTCTCGGCGTAATCCTCATGACCACACAGAATCCGATCCAGCCGTTCCACGTCATCCCCGGCGCTGTCGTCAAAGACATCCTCAACGGGCTGCGGCATGCAACCATCGACATGGTGGCGCAGACCTACCTGACCCACGAGCGTGGCGAAACCGTTAACCCCGACAGTTATTTCCTGCGTTTCCCTGCGCAACCGGCGAACCGGATCATTGCGCTGCCGGCGGCCATCGTCGACAGCGAGGGCGATCAATCCGTCTCCGGAATCAAGTGGATTGCCAGTTATCCCGACAACATCAAGTCGGGCATTCCGCGCGCATCTGCGGTGCTGATTCTCAACGATCCCGAGACCGGTTACCCCTACGCGCTGCTTGAAGGTGCGCTGATCAGTGCCGTGCGCACGGCAGCGTCGGCAGTCCTGGGTGCCTGGTGGCTGAATGGCCAGAACCGCCGCGCGGCGACACTTTCGATCATTGGTGGCGGGGTAATCTCAAGAAATATCCTCGAGACTTTCGTCGCCGACGACTGGTCCTTCGACAGCGTGGGCATTCACGATCTCAACGCGGAATCGGCGCAAGCACTCGCGGAATTCGGTGAACAACTGGGCCTGCCGGATGTACGCCTGCTGTCGCTCGAAGAAGCGCTGACTGCCGACATCGTGGTGTTCGCCACCAGCGCGGGCGAGCCGTACGTAAAAGGCCAGGGCACGTTCCGCCCGGGGCAGATTGTTCTGAACATCTCGCTGCGGGATATCGGCGCCGAAATCATCGAGGAAAGTTACAACTACTTCGACGACATCACCCATTGCCTGAAGGCCAATACCTCACCGCATCTGGCCGAGCAGCAATACGGCCATCGCGACTTTGTCACCGGCACAGTGGCGCAGCTGATTCGCGGTGACCTGCATGTCGCCCAGGACAAACCGCTGATCTATTCGCCATTCGGCATGGGCATTCTCGATCTCGCGATTGGCCGGATGATCCACGACATTGCGGTGGCGGCCGGTACGGCAATTGTCATCCCGTCATTTTTTGGCGAGGAGCGCAGATGGTGAAGGCGCCTGTGCACATCGGCCTGATCGGCTGCGGTTCGCGCGGATTGTCGGTATTCGAGCGCCTGTTGAGCCGCGCCGAGGAACGCCCGCAACAACCGGTGTTCATCGACATCTTCGAGCCCAACGTGCTCGGCAGCGGCGCGCACTGGCCCGATCAACCGGACTACCTGTTGCTCAACACCGTCGCCGGTCAGCTCGGGGTATTTCCCGACGCAGCAGCGTTCGGTGATCTGACCGACGCCCGGGAACGGCCAGGGCCGGACTTTCTCGCGTGGTGCCGAGCACAGCGCGTCAAGGTTGACCCCGACAGCGGCCTGCTCGCCGGCGGCGGTCGCGACGTCGAGCCGGAGGATTTTCTGCCACGGCACCTGCTCGGCGCCTATCTGGCCGACGCCTTCACGCGGATCCTCGCGACCGCACCCGCCTGGGTAACGGTCAATCTGCATCGGCATCAGGTCACGGCGGTCGAGCGCCGCGAGAATCAGCAATACCTTCTGCTAACCGCCGACGGCGCTGCGGTGACGGTGGATCGTCTGGTGCTGACCGTTGGCCACACCGGGCGCTTGCGCCTGGCGGGGCAGAACCGGGTCGACAACGTTTACCCGCTGCCGGGCAGCCTCACCACCGTTGAGCCCGGCGAAACGGTGTTGATCGAAGGGTTGGGCCTGGGCGCCATGGACACCCTGGCGGCGCTGACGGCTGGCAGAGGCGGAATCTACAAACCCATGGCCGATGGCAGTCACACTTACCAGCCTTCGGGTCAGGAGCCGGTGATCTTCATCCAGTCGCGGGACGGGCTGCCGTTTCGCACGCGTCCCAATGGCTTGATCGGCTGCCCCCGCCATAGCGCCGTGCTGCTCACGAGCGAGCGCATCGAGTCGTTGCGGGTCAACGCGCACAACCGCCGACTGGATTTCGAACGGGACATTCTGCCGCTGATGCTGCTGGAGATGCGTGCCGCTGGGGTCGCCGTCCTGCATAAACCCTCAGCGCCACAACAGCTGCTTGAGCAGCTCAGAACGGTCAGCGTTGCCGGCCCAGCAGGTGTTGTCGCCTGCGAAGCTTTGCTGCGCGAGTTCGAAGCGATTGCCGGGGCAATCAATCCGCTGGAGCTGATCTGCCACGCACTGCCCGACAGCGTCACGCCTTACAACTATCACGCATGGATTTACGACACCCTCGAAGCCGACTTGCATGAAGCACGCCTGGGACGCGGCGCATCGCCGATCAAAGCCGCCATTGAAGTCTGGCGCGACTTGCGTGACCGGCTGCGTGAGGCGGTGGATTTCGACGGGCTCACCGAAGACTCGCATCGGCAGTTCTATGGCCGCTGGCACAAGGCGATCAACCGTCTGGTCGCCGGCCCGCAGAAGGAGCGCCACGCCGATCTGCTCGCGCTGTGTGATGCCGGTTTGCTGACCTTTCTCAAGCCCGGCTCACGCCCGGCTATCGAACACTTCAAGCGGGTCGCCGGCTACGTCCAGAGCAGCGGCGTCACCCACAGCGACTGCGCACCTGTGCGCGACCTCGCGCGCCTGGGCCTTGTGCGTCCACGCACCGATGTGCCGGGCATCGACGGCATCGATGTCGACGCGGCGTGCAACCCAAGGTCGAACAGCGGCGAAGCGGTGCATGACATCTGGGTGCTGGGCCCGCTCGCTGAAGGCTCCTGTTATTACAACCACTACGTCACCTCGGCGGGCGCACCTTCGCGGCTGTTCATGGACGCCCATCGAGTCGCCACCGCCATCCTTGAGACAGGAACTCGCGCATGAAACTCTACTATCAGACGCATTCGCCGTACGCCCGCAAGGTGTTGGTGCTGGCTCACGAACTCGGCATGGCGTCGAGCCTGGAGGTGATTCATCACGAAACCAGTCCGACTTCGCCAAACGCGACCATCTACCAGGCCAATCCGCTGGGCAAAGTGCCGGTGCTGATGCTGCCCGACGACAGCGCACTGTTCGATTCCATCGTGATTTGCGAATACCTCGATGACCTGAGCAACGGCCGTAAATTCATCCCGACAAGCGGCCCCGAGCGCTACAAGGCGCTGCGCCTGCAGGCATTGGCGCAGGGCATGTGCGATGTCGGCATCAAGCTGCGCTGGGAAGTCGAGCGGCGCCCCGAAGCCCTGCGCTATCCGGCGTACGCGGACGGCCAGGCCTACAAACTCAAGGAGGCGTATCGCTTCATCGAAGAGCACGTCGACCTCAATGGCCCGATCACCGTCGGCCACATCGCCTTGGCGACGGCCCTGGACTGGATCGCTTTCCGTCAACTCTCGGACTTCTCGGCGCAGGCTCGCCTGAGCGAGTGGTATCAGACGTTCTGCCAGCGCGCGTCCATGCGGGCGACCGAGTACAGCGGACAGACGCACGATTAAGCCAAGGAAACCGCTATGAGCTCTCTCTTGTTGCAAATGTCACCGATCGCGCTGGTGATCGCGCTGATCCTGATCGTCCGGCGTCCGCCGGTACAGGCGGCGTTGGCCGGTGTGGTGCTGGTGTTGGTGCTGTGGGCACTGGGCGCTGCCGGGCCGGTGTCGGCGGCGATCTCCTCGGCGATATTTCAGGACACCACGATCCTGTTTCTCAGCACCGCGTGCGTCATCGTCCCGGGGCTGGCCTTCGTCATTCTGGTCGAGCGCGGCGGCGCGCCACAGGCCATCGGCGCGTGGGTCAAGGAACTCGGCTGGACACCGCCGGCGCAGGTGATTTTCATCGTGCTGGGACTGGCGCCGCTGCTGGAAGCGATGACCGGCTTCGGCGTTTCGCTGATCGCCACGGTGCCGCTGCTGATGGGGCTTTTCACTCGCCAGTCGGGGATGAAAATCGCTCTCGCCGGCATGGTGATCATGCCGTGGGGCACGCTGGGTCTGGCAACGGTGATCGGTGCCTTGCTGGCGCATTTGCCGGCGCAAACCCTCGGTAGCCATTCGGCGCTGATCAGCGCGCCGGTGTTCCTCTGCCTGGCGTCGCTGGCCTTGTGGCAGGCCGGCATCCGCAGGATCACAGCGTGGCTGGGGCTGCTTGTCGTGACGGCCCTGTTCGTTGCCGTGCTGTTTGGCGTCAACCTGTGGCTCGGCCCGGAAGTTTCCGGTGTGCTGGCCGGGCTGGCCGTGGCTTGCGTCGGCCTGGGCATCTCCTGGGCGCAACGGAAAAAACTGGTGCGCTGGCCGAGCGCGGCATGGCCTTATCTGGCCTTGCTGGGAGTGATTGTGGCGTCGCGCGGACTGTTCGTGCTGTCGGGTTGGGATGGCCTGTGGGTTGTCAGGGGCGAACACGTTTCATGGAAGCCGCTGGCGTCTCCAGGGCTGGCGCTGCTGATCGTGACCGTGCTGATGGCGTTCAGGCAAACCGCGGGAGCGGGTTTCCCGTGGCAAGCGCTGTTGAACCGGGCGAAGTTTCCGGTCACGACAATCTTCCTGTTCCTGTTGCTGTCCCAGGTGATGGTCAACGCCGGATTCCTTGTCGAGGCGCAAAGCGCGTTGCAATCCATGTCGGGTATTTCGCTGGCGCCGACGATCGCTCTGCTGGCGGGGATTGCCGGTTATGTCACCGGCTCCAACGTCGGCGGCAACACGCTGGTGATGCCGTCCATTGCCGCGCTGAGCAGCGAACACGGGGCGTGGCTGGCGGCAATGGTCAACAGCGCCGCCGGCCATGGCGCACTTGGCTCGCTGTCGATTCTGTCGTTGATCACCGGACTTGCCGGGGCCAACCGCCAGGAAGAAAACAGCCTGATCCGCTTCGCCTTCGGTCTGGTGGCGCTGAACATCGTCATAGTTGCTGCAACGGGGATCGTTTTGCTCTACTTTCTGTGAATTGTTTCGAATCATCACAGAGAACTTATGGACAGGTTTGATTTGCCGGACAAGCGCTGGCGGATAGTCAAGGACTGGATTATGCGCCAGATCGACAGCGGTGACCTGGCGGCCGAAGCGAAACTGCCGTCAATCCGCGTTCTGGCGCGGATGTTCGAGACCAGCATCACCACGGTGCAGCGGGCGCTGGCCGACCTCGAGGCCGAGGCCTACGTCACGACGGTGCCGCGCGTCGGCTACTTCGTCTCGGCGTCAGGGCGGGCAAAACCATCCGGCGCTTTCGATTTCTCCAGTGTCACCGTCAACGTCAATCATGCGGTGGTCGCGATGCTCTCCGAAGCAGCGTCGCGCACCACTGCATCGCTGAATTCGGCGGTTCTGCACAGCGATCTCACGCCCAACGTGTTGCTCAACAAATGCCTCTCGGTGCTGGCCGCCAGGACTGACAACGCGCTGAGCGGTCTGGTCGCGCCACCCGGCCTGCCGGCGCTGCGACGGCGCATCGCCGGGCTGATGCTGACTCGCGGTGTAGTCTGCGGGCCGGACGATATTCTGGTGACGTCGGGCGACACCATCGCTCTGGAACTGGCCCTGGAAGCCGTCGCGTCGAAAGGCGCTACAGTCGCCATCGAAACCCCGACCTATTACGGCATCCTGCAGACCATCGAACGCCTGGGCATGCGCGCCTTGCCGATCCGCACCCACGGCCGCACGGGCTTGGATGTCGATCATCTGGAGGAAGCGCTGAAACAGAAAAAAGTCGCGGTGATTTTTCTCAATCCGACGCTGCAGAATCCGCGTGGCTTCATCATGCCCGACGAAGCGCGCGCGCGACTTTCAAGGATCGCCCGGGAAGCGGATGTGCCGATCATCGAAGACGACATCTTCTTCGACCTGGTGCCCGAAGCTGATCGACCGCGCGCCCTCAAGAGCTACGACAGCAGCGGCCAGACGATTTACTGCTCGTCCTTTTCGAAAACCATCGCGCCGGGTTATCGCGTCGGCTGGTGTCTGGCCGGCAAATACCGCAATGCCATCCTCGCGCAGATGTTTTCGCGCAACCTGGCCGTTTCCAGCCTGGCGCAAAATGTTCTCAATGAATTCATCGGCCGTGGCTACATGGACGAGCACTGCGCCAGATTGAGGTCGCAACTCTCTTCGCTGGCGAGTTTTGTCGAAGCGCTGGTGCGCACGGATTTCCCGATCGGCACCCTCTACGTCCCACCGCGCGGCGGCTTCATCCACTGGATCGAAATGCCGGCACACACCGACATGCCGACGCTGCAGCAATTGGCCACGGAGCGTGGTTGCCACGTGGCTGGCAGCGGCATCTTTTTCGCCGACGGCCAGGCTTCCACAGGCGTGCGCATCTGCCTCGGCACTGCGCTGACGCCGGCGGTGATCGGCATTCTCAAGGTGATCGCTGAATGCGCCCATCTTGCCGCACGCCCGACGAGCCTGCGGCAGATGCCGACTGATCACCTGCAAGAGCTGGCAGTTACCTGACCGGCTTGCGCGAGCCCTGCTTATGAATCAGAAAAGAACCCGTATTCGCTTGCCGCATCCTCCGCCGTATCGCCCGAGCCGCTGGACATTCTGGCTGACGGTGCTCGCGGGAGTGCTGATCGCCTTTGCCGTGTGTCTGTCGATCTACATGCTTATCGAGAGCTGGGTCAGCGGTTCCATCACCACCAACAATCGCGGACCGCGCAGCACCTACACCTTGGCACTGCAACCTCGGCGATACTGGTTCGAGTTCGTCTGGCAGAGCTTCTGGACCGCGTTCATGTTGGCCATCGGTGTGTTCGGGCTGTGGATTTATCGCAAAGGGCGGGTGCGTGAGCAGAGGCCGAAGGGCAAGCGCTCGCGATGATGCAACTGGGGCGCTTTTCTGAAGCAGCCTCTTACCTGCCTGTTCCTTTCATTCCAGCGCAACACCAGATCGCTCACCGCAGCGCCGCCAACTCTGCGGCGATTGACTGGGCAAAAAGTACGAAATGGACTACGGACATTTACCCTGTTACGCGCCTTCCGGTGGCAATGTCCTGCAACGCCTGTCCCGCCCTTCCTTCCGAACTCGCAGGTTCGCCCGACATACCTGCGCCGCCTTCCCCGGCATGCTTGCGTCTCTGTTTCCAGAATGCGGAAGACCCGATGAGCCAGCTCAAACCTGCTGATACACAAGACCATAAAATCGATTCACTGCTGGGCGAACTGGGCGAGCTGATTCGCCAGGCGCGGCAAAAAGTGCTACGCGCGGTCGATACGATTCAGGTGCAGACCTGTTGGCAAATCGGCCGGCATATCGTCGATTTCGAACAGAAAGGCGCTCAGCGTGCCGGTTATGGCCAGCAGTTGCTCGCGCTGCTGGCGAAGGATCTAACGGGGCAATTCGGGAAGGGATTTGATGAGCGCAATCTGCGATATATGCGTAGCTTTTATCAGTCTTTTCCAATTTGGAACGCAGTGCGTTCCGAATTGAGCTGGACCCATTACCGCCGCCTGCTACGCGTCGAGAACGAGAAAGCGCGCCTGTGGTACATGAACGAATGCGCCGACCTCAACTGGTCAAGCCGCGCCCTCGATCGTCAGATCCTGACGCTCTACTACGAGCGCCTGCTGATGAGTCCGGACAAAGCCGAGGTGGTCGAGGAAGCCACGACCAACATCGACGCGATGAAATGCAATCCGCGGGAATTCATTCGCGATCCGGTCATGCTCGAATTCCTCGGCCTGCCCTCGGCAGGCAAAGTCAGGGAAAGCGGACTCGAACAAGCACTCATCGACCACTTGCAAAGCTTTCTGCTTGAACTTGGCAAAGGCTTTTCCTTTGTCGCCCGCCAACAACGCATCAGCACTGACGGCGTCGACCTCTATATCGATCTGGTGTTCTACAACTACCTGCTCAAGTGCTTCGTGATCATCGACCTGAAACGCGGCAAGCTCAGCGCCCGCGATGTCGGGCAGATGGACATGTATGTGCGCATGTACGACGAGCTCAAGCGCAGCGAAGGTGACAAGCCAACCGTCGGTATCATTCTGAGCGCGGAAAGCAATGACTCGGTGGCGCGCTATTCCATGCTCAAAGGCAATGAGCAACTGTTCGCCAGCAGCTACAAGACGATACTGCCGAGCGAAGAAGAGTTACGTGCTGAACTCAACCGCGAACAGGCATTGATCGAAGAACGCATGCTCATTCAATCCAGTGAACGAACCGGCCGGATTGTTCTTGATCAGCGCGGCGACTATGGTTGGCACCTAACCGCCGAGGTCAAGCGCCATGGGCAGCAAGCCCCCATTCGAGTTGGAAGACGCAGAGTTGAGCCAACCAGTTTTGACTGCATCTGAAGGCACGTCCTTCAAGGAAACTGCCGACGACGGCTACGCACTCGGCGGCTTCACCTGGCGCCACAGTTCGCCCGATCCTCAGCGCCCGGTGGTCATCATCAACGCCGCCACCTCGGTGCGCTGTCGGCACTATTCACGGTTCGCGGCCTACCTGTTCAGCCATGGCTGCGATGTGATGACCTACGATTACCGGGGCATTGGCGAATCACGCAGCGAATCGATCAAAGGGCTGCGCGCTTCGTGGACTGACTGGGGCGCTCTGGATTTCGAAGCGATACTCAAACGCGCGCAGCGGGAGTTTCCCGGTCAGCCAATCGATGTGGTCGCCCATAGTTTCGGCGGTTGCGCGGCGGGCTTGGCGGAGTCGGGCAAAGTGATCCGACGGTTGGTAACCGTCGGTGCGCAGTTCGCTTATTGGCGCGATTACGCCCCTGAACAGCGCTGGCGGATGTTCGGCAAGTGGCATGTAGTCATGCCTTTGATGGCGCTGCTCTGCGGCTATTTCCCCGGCAAACGGCTAGGTTGGCTGGAGGACACGCCAACCGCCGTAGTCCGCGACTGGAGCACACCCACTGCACGGTTCGAGGATCGTCCAAGCGGTCGGGTGCTGATGAAAAAGGCGGGCGCCCTGCCCTTCGATGGCGTCCGCGCGCAGACCCTCGCCATCAGCCTCAGCGATGATCCTTACGGAACGATCCCGGCGATCGAACGCCTGCTCGGCTACTTCAGCAACGCGGCAAAAACCCATCTGCGCATTGCGCCGCAGGACATCGGCGAACGACAAGTCGGACATTTCGGCTTTTTTCGCAGCGCATACCAAGCCACACTATGGCCCATTGCTCTGACCTGGCTGCAGACCGGCGCACTGGCCGCCGATACACCCGGCCGACAAGTGCCACGCAGCTGAGCCCTCTCAACGCACGACGGAACACATCATGGCCTCCGCCAACAAGCAGCAAAAACGCGCCACCCGGGCCAAAGCCAAGGCCAAGCAGAACCGCACCAAGCGTGCCGAAGCGCCGGTCGAGCTCGACCCGAACGACGACCGCATCGATTTCGAATCGGTGGACCTGACCGAGCTGTTCAAGAAAATGATCGACGCCGAGAAGATCAGCCAGCAAGCCATGTGCACCGCGTTCCTTGAAGATCCGCTGCTGGAACTGGTCTATGAGCAGGAAGGTGAAGAAGGCGCGATGGATTTCATCCTCGCCGCGCTGATCGAGTATCGCCAGTGGTCGCAGGAAACCGACGAGGCTGGCGCACTGGCTTGGATCGAATCCCCGGCATTCCAGGCTGACTATGTAGCGGCATCCGACGCGATCGCCGCACAAACCCAACAGAAGAACTGAGCTCCCATGGCATCCCTGAACAAGCAACAGAAACGCGCCAAACGCGCCAAGGCCAAAGCCAAGCAGATCCGCATGGTCGGGCGCAAACCGCTGGATCAGGACGAAGATCTCGGCCACCTCGCCGAGCCGATCCCGGAATACACCCTGGCGATGTTCAGTAAAATGCGCGACGCCGAAGCCGTCAGCCGCAACGAAATGCTGCTGACCCTGCTGCGCGAACTGGCCTTCATCATCGTCGACCATCCTGAACTGCTCGACATGGAAAACGCCGACAACGAAGGCATGGCCGCCACCCACCTGGCCGCCGATATGCTCATCGACTACCGCATGTGGGCCGACGGCATGACCATCGAACAGGCCCAGGCCTGGCTGAGCGAGCCGCAGTTCATTACGGATTTCGGCGTGGCGCTGGATGCTTATGGCAAGTCGGTAGAGCCCCAGGAAGACAAGAGCGAATAAGCCCTTCTCAGAAACAAAAAACGGCCGCTAGTCATCCCTGACAGCGGCCGTTTTTGTTTGGATGACCTAGCTACTCTTTGTCCGGTGACGATGTATATCCCATTGACATATCCCAAGCACGATCTATCCTGAGCTAATCACAGGAACAGACCCGGGAGCTCGAATATGGAGCAGACCACAATTTTCATGAGCAACAGAAGTCAGGCAGTCCGACTGCCAAAGGCAGTTGCGATGCCCGCCGACGTTAAACGAGTGGAAGTCATCGCGATTGGCAGAACACGCGTCATTACGCCTGCTGGAGAAAGCTGGGATAGCTGGTTTGATGGCGACAGCGTCAGCCCTGATTTCATGGCTAACCGTGAGCAACCCACTGAACAGGAGCGCGAGTCGTTCTGATGATCAAGTACATGCTGGATACAAATATCTGCATCTTCACCATCAAGAACAAACCACAAATTGTCCGGGAAGCCTTCAATCGACATTCCGGGCAGTTGTGCATCAGCGCTATCACGCTTATGGAGCTTATTTACGGTGCTGAAAAGTCGGCGGCCCCGGAGAAAAATCTGGCAATTGTTGAAGGATTTGTCGCGCGACTGGATGTCTTGCCTTTCGATAACGACGCAGCCGCACAGGCCGGGATGGTTCGATCTGAACTCGCGAAGGCTGGAACGCCGATCGGGCCATACGACCAAATGATCGCTGGCCACGCACGCTCACTTGGACTCATTGTAGTGACGAACAACGTACGGGAGTTTCAACGCGTTTCCGGTTTGCGAATCGAGGACTGGGTTTAACCTGACTGGAAAGCTCAGAAACAAAAACGGCCGCTAGTCATCCCTGACAGCGGCCGTTTTTACATCACGCGTTACGACTCAGTTCAACGCCACCGCACCACGCTTCTCCAGCTTGCGACGGCGCGACACCAGCAGACCAGCCGCTACCACCATAAGGCTCAGCAGACCGGTGGCGAGGATTTCCACGCGGTGGGCTTCCTGGAACAGCATGATGGTCAGCGCGGCGACAATGAAGATGATCACCGCCCAGGTCAGACCCGGGAACAGCCACATGCTGAAGACGATTTTTTCGCCGCGCGCCATGCGCTGTTTGCGCATGCGCAGTTGCGAGAAGGCGATCACCAGGTACACCAGCAGGGCGATGGCGCCGGAGCTGGCCAGGAGGAACTCAAACACCGCTGCCGGAGCCACATAGTTGGCGAAGGTGCAGAGGAACGCAGCGCCGGTGGACAGCATCACCGCCCAGTAAGGCGTGCCGCTCTTGTTGGTGCGGGTCGACATGGCCGGGGCATCGCCGCGCTTGCCGAGGGAGAACAGCATGCGCGACGAGGTGTACAGCGCCGAGTTCAGGCAACTGGTCACCGCCACCAGTACGACGATGTCGACGATCATCTTCGCGTTGGGAATGCCCATGCGCTCAAGTACGGTCTGATAGGAGCCGAGGTTGGCCAGGGTAGGATCGTTCCACGGCACCAGCGCCACCACGATGAAAATCGAAACCAGATAGAACAGGCCGATCCGCCAGATTACCGAGTTGGTCGCCTTGGAGATCTGCTTGCCTGGGTCCTTCGATTCCGCCGCCGCGATGGTGACGATCTCGGTGCCCATGAACGAGAACATGGTGGTCAGGATCGCGCCCAGCACAGCGCCCATGCCGTTGGGCAAGAAGCCGCCACTGTCGAACAGATGCGACACACCGCTGACCTGACTGGTCGGCAGGAAGCCAAAAATCGCCGCCAGACCGAGGCCGATGAAGCCGATGATCGCCAGCACCTTGATCAGGGCGAACCAGAACTCGAACTCGCCGTAGTTCTTCACGCTGAACAGGTTGGTCACGGTCAGCAGCATGGTGATGACCAGCGCGAAAGCCCAGATGTCCACGCCCGGGAACCACGCATGCAGGATGGTCGCGGCGGCGTTGGCTTCCAGGGGAATCACCAGGACCCAGAACCACCAGTACAGCCAGCCGATGGTGAAACCGGCCCAGTGACCGATCGCGCGATCAGCGTAAGTCGAGAACGAACCGGTGTCCGGCGAAGCCACGGCCATTTCGCCGAGCATGCGCATCACCAACACCACCAACGTACCGGCGGCGGCGTAAGCCAGCAGCACGGCCGGGCCGGCGGCAGCAATGGCGTGGCCGGAGCCGACAAACAGACCGGCGCCGATCACACCGGCGATCGACAACATGGTCACATGACGCGGTTTGAGCCCCTGTTCGAGGCCTGTGGAGCTTGGGGTACTGCTCATAGAGACTACCTTTGCAAGAAAAGCGAGTGCGTCCGGCGCGTCTGAAAATTCTTTCTCGTAAAAAGAATCCAACGGCCTGTTCCTTATTCTGCACGCAATATTTGCGCCAAAATGTTTCAAGTCCTTGAGGGCCGGGGGCTCCGGCATCCGATGCAAGTCATTGACTTTAATGGCTATTCGCCAGAACGTTACCCGGCGACTCACTTTCAAGACGAATCCGCGCACCAGAAACACACAGAAAAAGTGTGCGACGCACAGAAAAAGGGCGAATAAGGAACGTTCGGCCGGATAGCGCTTCCAACACCCCGCCAAAGCTGGCAACATCGCGCCTTTTTTTACGCGGCACCCACGGGTTTGCATGATCAAACACCCGTTCGGTTGTTGATGGGGCGACAGTCTGCTGCGCCGATGCGACAACCCGCCACATGCCACCCGTTTACCGCTCGTAGCGCTGTTGGCTGCCATTGAAACGCTATGCTAGCTTGGCCGCCTCGCCAGGAAGGCCCGCCAACAGCAGGAGCGCAACATATATGAGGAACGCACATGGCTGAGGCCACGCCCGCGCTTGAAATCCGCAACTTGCACAAACGCTACGGACAGCTGGAGGTGCTCAAAGGCATCTCGCTGACCGCCCGCGACGGCGACGTGATCTCGATCCTCGGCTCTTCCGGTTCCGGCAAGTCCACGTTCCTGCGCTGCATCAACCTGTTGGAAAACCCGCATCAGGGCCAGATCCTCGTGGCCGGTGAAGAACTCAAGCTCAAGGCCGCGAAGAACGGCGAACTGGTCGCCGCCGACGGCAAACAGATCAATCGCCTGCGCTCGGAAATTGGTTTTGTATTTCAAAACTTTAATCTGTGGCCGCACATGAGCGTGCTCGACAACGTCATCGAGGCCCCGCGCCGCGTGCTCGGCCAGAGCAAGGCCGAGGCCATCGAAGTCGCCGAAGCGTTGCTGGCCAAGGTCGGCATCGCCGACAAGCGCCACGCCTATCCGGCGCAATTGTCCGGTGGCCAGCAGCAACGGGCAGCCATCGCCCGTACGCTGGCGATGCAGCCGAAGGTGATCCTGTTCGACGAACCCACCTCCGCGCTTGACCCGGAAATGGTTCAGGAAGTACTTAGTGTCATCCGCGCATTGGCCGAAGAAGGCCGCACCATGCTGCTCGTGACCCACGAAATGGGCTTCGCCCGCCAGGTCTCCAGCGAAGTGGTGTTCCTTCATCAGGGCCTTATAGAAGAGCAAGGATCGCCACAGCAGGTGTTCGACAACCCGCTTTCGGCGCGCTGCAAACAATTCATGTCCAGCAACCGCTAACGGAGCAACATGCATGCAGAATTTCAAAAAGGTCTTCCTGGCCGCCGCCGTCACCCTCGCGTTCAGCGCCGGTGCCATGGCTGAAACCCTGAAGATGGGCATCGAAGCGGCCTACCCGCCGTTCAACAATAAAGACGCCAGCGGCCAAGTGGTCGGCTTCGACAAGGAAATCGGCGACGCCCTGTGCGCGAAGATGAAAGCCGAATGCTCCGTCGTCACCTCTGATTGGGACGGCATCATTCCGGCGCTGAACGCGAAGAAATTCGACTTCCTGATTTCCTCGCTGTCGATCACCGAAGAGCGCAAAGCCGCGGTGGACTTTACCGACCCGTACTACTCGAACAAGCTGCAGTTCATCGCGCCGAAAAACGTCGACTTCAAGACCGACAAGGACTCGCTCAAGGGCAAGACCATCGGCACCCAGCGCGCAACGCTGGCCGGCACCTGGCTGGAAGACACCTACGGTGACGACATCAAGGTCAGCCTCTACGACACCCAGGAAAACGCCTACCTCGACCTGACCTCCGGTCGCGTCGACGCGATCCTTGCCGACAAGTACGCCAACTATGACTGGCTGAAAACCGACGCCGGCAATAACTACGAGTTCAAAGGTGATCCGGTCGTAGAAAGCGACAAGATCGGCATCGCTGTGCGCAAGGGCGACAACGAACTGCGCAACAAGCTGAACGCCGCGCTGAAGGAAATCGTCGCTGACGGTACCTACAAGAAAATCAACGACAAGTACTTCCCGTTCAGCATCTATTGATCTGACCTGTGGGACCGGCGCCGTGATCAAGCGGCGCCGGCTCCCGACTTTGCCTGCCGCAATTTGAACAGAAACCCATGATTATCGACCTCTACGGATTCGGCCCGGCGCTCGCCGCTGGTGCGCTGATGACCGTCCAACTGGCCCTCACCGCTCTGTGCCTGGGCCTGGTGCTCGGCCTGCTCGGCGCCTTGGCCAAGACTTCCCCATACAAGCCGCTGCAATGGCTTGGCGGCACTTATTCGACGCTGGTGCGCGGCGTCCCGGAATTGCTCTGGGTGCTGTTGATCTACTTCGGTACAGTCAACCTGATGCGCGCCCTCGGTGAGTACTTCGGCAATCCCGACCTGCAACTCAACGCCTTTGCCGCCGGTGTCATCGCGCTGGGCCTGTGTTTCGGCGCGTACGCCACGGAAGTGTTTCGCGGCGCTCTGCTGGCCATTCCCAAGGGTCACCGTGAGGCCGGCCAGGCCCTGGGCCTGTCGAAGTGGCGGATCTTCACCCGGCTGATCATGCCGCAGATGTGGCGCATCGCCCTGCCCGGCCTGGGCAATCTGTTCATGATCCTGATGAAGGACACCGCGCTGGTATCGGTCATCGGTCTGGAAGAAATCATGCGTCACGCGCAGATTGGCGTGACCGTGTCGAAACAACCGTTCACCTTCTATATGGTCGCGGCAATCATGTACCTCGGCCTGACGGTGCTGGCGATGACCGGCATGCACCTGCTGGAAAAACGCGCCGCTCGCGGCTTTGCGAGGAGCGCGCAATGAACTGGGAAGTCATCATCAAGTGGCTGCCAAAACTGGCACAGGGCGCGACCCTGACGCTGGAACTGGTCGCCATCGCGGTCATTGCCGGCCTGCTGCTCGCCATTCCGCTGGGCATCGCGCGCTCTTCGAAGCGCTGGTACGTGCGCTCGCTGCCTTACGCCTACATCTTCTTTTTCCGCGGCACGCCGCTGCTGGTGCAGCTGTTCCTGGTCTATTACGGTCTGGCGCAGTTCGACGCCGTGCGTGAAAGCGCTTTGTGGCCGTACCTGCGCGATCCGTTCTGGTGTGCAACGGTGACCAT
Organism: Pseudomonas sp. RG1; assembly: GCF_025910115.1. Taxonomy (NCBI): domain Bacteria; kingdom Pseudomonadati; phylum Pseudomonadota; class Gammaproteobacteria; order Pseudomonadales; family Pseudomonadaceae; genus Pseudomonas; species Pseudomonas sp. RG1. The sequence continues at coordinate 196,030 of NZ_JAPCIK010000002.1, read as the reverse complement.
GACGCTGCATACGGCGGCGTACATCGCCGAAATCCTGCGTGGAGCCATTCAGGCAATTCCACCCGGTGAAATCGAAGCTGCGCGGGCCTTGGGTATGTCCAGGCCCAAAGCGATGTTCTATATCATCCTGCCCCGTGCCGCGCGCATCGGCCTGCCGGCCTACAGCAACGAGGTGATCCTGATGCTCAAGGCCAGCGCCCTGGCCAGCACCGTGACCCTGCTGGAACTGACCGGCATGGCCCGCACGATCATCGCCCGCACTTATCTGCCGGTGGAGATCTTCTTCGCCGCCGGCGTGTTCTATCTGGTCATGGCTTACGTGCTGGTACGCGGCTTCAAGCTGCTGGAACGCTGGCTGCGCGTCGATGCCTGCCAAGGCCGCTGATACTTCCCACGTGCTGACGGGCGAGGCCCTACTCGCCCGTTTCACGGCGCTGGATGCTTTTCTGATTGAGCATCAGGCGCTGTGGAAACCTCGACCGTTCACTCACCTACAACTTCCATGGGAAGCGTCCTACCCGGAGTTGTCTGCGTGGCTACGCGAGCGGTCGCTGGAAGATGCAGAACGCGCGCATAACCATCCTGCTGATCTTGTCGATGCGCCGGAGCCGTTCGCTTCATTGGCGAAGTTGTCGGCAGAGTTGAGTGCGGTCGGTGAGTTGCCGGGGCGTGCGCTTGAAGCTGCCGGACATCGCTTGAATGTCGATGTGCCCGGGCGCAAGTGGCAGCAGATCGAGGCGTTTGCCGGTCGCTTATCCTTTGCCTCGCAGCCGACGCATTGGCTGGACTGGTGCTCCGGCAAAGGGCATCTGGGACGGCGCCTGTTGGGTGCCGGGCAACAATTGACTTGCGTTGAATACGATCCGGTGCTGGTCGCCAGCGGTCAGGCACTGAGTCAGCGTCATCACTTGCAAGCCCTGCATGTCGAACAGGATGTACTCGCGGCAGACGCCCCGGCCGTATTGAACGCCGCCCACACCCCCATCGCCCTCCACGCGTGCGGTGATCTTCATGTGCGCTTGATGCAACTGGCCAGTGCCGCAGGTTGCCGGCAAATGGCGATCGCGCCCTGCTGCTACAACCGCACCAGTCGTCACGAATATCAGGCCTTGTCCTGCGCAGCATCGGCATCACTCCTACACCTGTCGCTGGAAGATCTGGCGTTGCCGATGAGCGAAACCGTCACCGCCGGTGCGCGCGTCCGACGTCAGCGCGACACCTCGATGGCTCGTCGCCTGGCTTTCGACCTGCTGCAACGGCAAGTGCGCGGCGTCGATGAATACCTGCCAACGCCCTCCCTGCCCAGCGCCTGGCTGGATAAACCGTTTGCGGACTATTGTCTCGATCTAGCAGCGCTGAAGGAGTTATCCACAGTCGGCTCGCCAGACTGGTCGACACTCGAAGCCGCCGGTTGGCAGCGGTTGGCCGAAGTGCGCAACCTGGAATTGCTTCGCGGATTGTTCCGCCGACCGCTGGAGCTCTGGCTGAATCTGGATCGGGCGCTTTTCCTCGCAGAACAGGGATACGTCGTACGCCTCGGCACCTTTTGCGATACCTCACTTACACCGCGTAACTTACTGCTGCTCGCCGAACGCGCTTAAAACGTTACAGCCTGTGGATAACTCTGTTGATGGATTTTCCGTGGATCCAATATCTGCGCATGTTTCGTCGCCTTAACAACACTGGTCATTTTTTGTTCACATAAATAAAAACCTGTAAAACAGGGATTTGCGAACAAGATGAGAATGGCTTCACAAAACCTCGCCCCAAGCAGTCCTAGCGCCCCTCAGTTGTGCATAAGCTGCCAACCAAAAGGACATAACCGACGAATATTGGGCTGGCCGAGTGAATAACTGCAGGGTCCCGAAAGCCCAGACTCAACCGTACGCCCTGCATAAATGCCTTACTGCGCTTGAGGTACAAAAGCTGCGCATTAATTTGCGCAGGGCCTGATTTTTCCGGAATGCAAAAATAGTCTGAATTCAGGGGTTTACAGGATCTACCCAATCGCTATAATCGTCGCCCACACGCCGGTATAGCTCAGTTGGTAGAGCAACTGACTTGTAATCAGTAGGTCCCGGGTTCGACTCCTGGTGCCGGCACCATACAAAACAAAGCCCCTGCAGAAATGCAGGGGCTTTGTTGTTTCTGGGTCAGCCAAGAAGTCAACTATGGGGATCAGGCAGGATACAAATCCCGCAACGCCTCAGGATGCTGACTTGCGACCCGCAAGAGAGTCTGCACTGCACCCGTCGGTTGCCTGCGCCCCTGCTCCCAATCCTGCAAAGTCCGCGCTTATGCCTCGCAGTATCTGCAGGAGTTAAGCAAGGCACTGGTTGATGATGTGGTGAAAGTAATGGATGCGCCACCAGACAAGGCATTGATGTAAACCGCCATTTGAAGCCCTCGTTGATGCGAGGGCTTTTTGCATTTCAGGCCTGCCGAAAACATGCCGGCCTTCCTCAAGCCCCTTGGTGCGCGGACATATCCGACTTCCCTCCTGCATCTATCCAGATAACCCGCCAGCCACTGGAGCGTTCTTTGCCAACCCATCGGCTGCCCAGCAGCCAAACGGGAACTAACGCCGAGCGCAACACTCACTTACAAAGCGCGGCGCTATAGAAGAGTCATCTCGCTTCATCACGTCAGCACAACGGACTGAATGCATGACATGGACCAAGAGACCATCGATGAACTCAACATCAGAAACGCCAAACGGCTCCGCACGTTCGCAAATCAGGGACTTTTCTGACTGTCGAAACATTGCTCAAGGCGCTGTATTCATTATCGCGTCGGGTAACTCCGCGAAGGACTTTCCCATTGAACAGTTTGCCGATATCCCGATGATCACGGTGAACGGCGCGATATCCATGTTCATGGGAACAGGCATCAAGCCGTTCTTCTACGCATGCACCGACACCAGTTTTTCGCTACAACAGCCTGACTTGTTTGCCTATGCGATGCGCACCAGTCAGCGAGTAGCTCTCTGGGCTCGCCAGGCCCAGGAACTGGCCGTTGAACCGACAGGTGATCTCTATCTTCTGAAGAAAGCGCCCAAACCAACCCTGACTGAATGGCTACTTCGCAACAACCAGGATCTGGTACGTAATCGAGCTGTTTGGGGTAGTCGAAACCGCAGTATCGGGTTCAGCAAAAACCTGACCCATGGTTTTTTTGATGCCCGCACAGTCTTGTATCTCGCACTCCAACTTGCCTATCACGCAGGCTTTTCAAAGGTGATTTTGGTGGGAGCGGATATGAACCAGTCGGCCGGGCGTTTTTACGAGACTGATGGAAGCTCTATCTCCCCGTGCGGGCTGGACCAGCATTTTCATTCCAGAATTCTTCCATCTCTGAAACTCATGTCCGACAAAGTCATCGACAGTAAATTTGCCGTGTACAACTTGTCGCCCTCTTCGCGAATTCCATCCAGCGTCATTCCCGTCACAACGCTCGACGAAGTCAAAGCGATAATTCAGACCTGACTGATCTCGAATACAAACGAAATTCTGCCCTCACTTGCGCTCCAGACATAGCGCAAATGCTTGCCCTGCTTCGGAATCGATACCGCCGGCGGCCGAAACGCCGCAACGCATTCATGCCCGGGCAACCGCACGCTGTTATAGAGCAAGCCCCACGACTCGGCGTCGCGCAGTTGTCGCGCGAACAGCTGTGATGGGCCATAGGCTTCAGGAACAGGCTGATGCAGATGATCAAAGCCATGGCGAATATCATGCAGCGGCCTGATCACCTGATTGAAGTAAGTACGCATGGTCAATTCGAGATCGGCTTCCCGGGTCGCCGCGAGAAAACGTTCCTGATGAAAACAGGTTTCGGCGATCGCCGCAGCCTGGCTGCTGGCGGCGTAGTAGACGCCGAAGGTGCCGTCACTGAAACGGCTGCGTTTGCCGACGTGAGTGAACGCGGCCATCACCGGGCTGGAACCGGGGCCGGACAGGCGATCTTCGGGACGTACGCGGGCAAGGACGCCGGCCTGTTCGACCAGCCGATCATTGGTTAGTGCTTCGATGGCGTAGGCAACTTCGAGGTCCTCGGGGTCGAGGACGTCTTCGAACAGTGCAATCGGCGGGAAGCTGCTGTTGACGATGCGATACGCCCGCGGCCATGGCACATCCACCGGCGCCGGCGCTTTCAACCGCGCACTCCGTCGAGGTAGCGGCGCACATCGGCGATATCGACCACCCGGCCTGCCAGCATGTAATCCAGGGCGGTTTTGCCATTGAACGGTGCCGCCGTGTTGGGGCTGCTGACCCAATCGTAGGCGCGCTCGCGGCTATTGCTGAAGATGATGCTCAGCGCCTTGTGAATGCCCATCAGATAAGAGATGCGCTCGAGGGTGTCATGGGGCAGGCGGCTTTTTGGCAGGTGTTTGTATTTATAGAACGTGGTGTTACCGACTCCTCCGAGCAGGGTGCGTTGTTGCTCGGCGTTGCAGCCCCAGTGCTCCATGAGGTTGAAGAAGAACTTCAACGCAACGCGCCCGGCTTCGGGGGCGTCGAGTTGTTCGCGTGGGTTTAACGCAGTAGATGAAGTTGGCATTTGGCCGCCTCCAGAGAAATCATCATGCCTTGAGGTTAGTACATATCTGTACATTTACTCAAAATTAATACACTGATGAACAACCGTGCAGACTGAAAAATCCATACTGCTTGCACACATTTTTTGATCTCCATCACCCCCATCCCAGCAAAAATCCCGATCCTCTGTCAGCCTCCAGCCATCGGCGGGGAAATCAATTCGCTACTAAATCCGCGACAACTATGCTCAGGTGCAGGAATATAGCCGGCATATGGCGCCGTTTCGGTCGTTTCGTAAACAACAATACCCAGCCCACTTCAGAGGGCATTACCCATGGATAGCAGGACCTTACGCAACCTCATGCGCATCGTGCAGACCGGCTCGTTGTCGGCCGCAGCCGAGCATTCGTGCCTGACCGTGCAGGCGTTGGCCGCACAGTTGAACAAGGTCGAAGAGCAGTTCGGTTTCCGCTTGTTTCGCCGTTCCAACAAGGGCCTGACGCTGACGCCGCAAGGCACGGAGCTCACGCCTTACATCGACAAAGTGTTGATCGCCACGCGACAGATGGAAGAAAAGGTCGAAGCGCTGAAGGTACCCGGGCAGCGAACATTGAAGGTGGCGTTGAACAACACCCTGTCGCCTGATTTCAACCGGCGCATGATCGGACGCCTGATCGAGGTGTTTCCCGATTATCAGATGGAGTTCAGCTACGCCGAGTCGATGGAAAACCTCAGCAAGCTGAAGAACGAAGATTTCGACCTTGCCGTGCTGATCGGCCCGCAGCGGCCGGGGCTGCCGAGCATCGTCCTGCCGGATGTGCAGGTGCAGGTGGTCGGTGCGCATTGCGGTCAGGAAAACGATCCGCTGACCTTGCTGGGCAACAAGTTTCAGGTGCGTCCTGCGGAAGATTGTCCGTATTCCCACAGTTTTCTGCGCTTTCTCGACGCCGGACTGGGCAATCACGAGAACGGCCAGCGCATGGTCTATTCCTGCAGCGAAACCCTGACGCTGTCGTTGATCACGCAGATGGATGCGGTCGGCATGGTCTCGCGTGAAGCGGCGCAGAAGAACGGTCTGACGATTTTTCCCGGTTTCGAGGATTTCCTCGAAGTGCGCCTGGCGGTAAACAATCCGGAGCTGTCGCACCAGGCGCTGAACGACGTCGTTGATCTGCCCCTACATGAACGAGCCGAGCGCAATGTACGCAGCCGTCCCCACCGCCACACTGAGAAAGAGGTTTTTGCTGAAATACGCACATAGCAACGTCGGAATCGCAGCATAGAATTCCGGGCGATCGAGCTGGATCTGCCGGTCCTTGATCAACAAGGGCGTGAGGCTGATCGCAGCGACGATCGCCACCGGCAGATATTCCAGCGCCCGCGCCACGAAGGGCGGCCAGTGGTCGGTGTTGATCTGCAGCGGCAAGGCGCGCGGCAGGAAGGTCACCGCCATCATCAGCACCACCACCAGAATCAGGAACGTTTGGTCAGGCATACACCCACTCCGCAGCCCACAAACGTGGCGATAAATACGTTGAAGGGCGAACTGCCGATCAGGCTCAGCGCGCCCATGCAGACCACGGCAGCAGCGGCCGCAATCAATTTGTTACGCGTGTTGCACAGCGAGACCAGCACGTAGAGCATCATCGCCGTCAGCGCGTAATCGAGCTGATATTTGATCAAGTGCGCCGCGTACTGCGCGCAGACCGCACCGAGCAAACCGCCGAGCACCCACGAGGTGTGGCAGAACAGATTGAAACCGATCAGGTAACGCACGTTGACCGGTGCGCCCGTGCCGAGCTTGACGCTATGAAAGGCGAAGGATTCATCCGTCAGGCCACCGGCGTAAGCCCAACGCTCCATGCGGCTCAAGCCCAATGCACGCAGGGCTTTGGCCATGTACACCGACATCAGCATGTGCCGCGCATTGATCAGAAACGTGGTCAGCACAATGGTGGTCAGCGATGCGCCGCTGGAGATCAGCGCCAGCGCGGCGAATTGCGAAGCGCCGGCATAGACAAACAAGCACATCGCCACCGGCAGCCACATCGGCAGGCCGGCGTTGACCGCCATCAGCCCGAAGACAAACGACACGGTGAAATACCCGGCGACCACCGGGCTGGCTTCGGCAAACGTGCGCGACGGCTGATGAGTCGCCATCAGCGGCGCGCTGCCGGACCTTTCATTCATAGATCCCTCTCAAATGTTCGTTCGCCGTGAGGCTCGCAAAAACCCTGGGCGGTCCAGAATCGCTTGCCCGCGAGGTTAGCATCGTCGACGAACAGAAACATCCGCAGCACCCCGACCCGTTTCATGTCGGACGACGCTGCTTCGACCAAACGCTGGCCCACGCCCTGGCTGCGGTAACGCGGGCTCACGGCCAGATGGTTGATCGTGCCGCGACTGCCGAGCATGCCGCCGAGCACCGCGCCGACGATCTCGCCAGCCACATCGAACGCCAGATACGCCGTGGTGGTTTTCTGGATCAACACGCCGCGCAGGCATTTGGCGTCCTGCCATTCGCAGAACGACACTTCGTCGAACTGGCGGAAGAAGCGCTCCATGCGTTGCGCATCCTTGGCGGTGGCGCGGCGCAGCACCACTGGCGTCGAGCACTCGACGCCGTCGATTAGGGTGATCTGATTAGCGAACAATGTCGAAAGCGGTCCCGGGCCGCGAGAAGGAAATCGCCAGAATCTGCCGGTACGCCATGGCATGGGTGTGGGTGTTGCGCGCCGGGGTCACGTAATGGCGCATGTCGCGGTCGAGGAAGTAGGTGGTATCGAGAATTTCCTCGTAGGTGGTCGCCGCCAGCTGTTGCTGATGAATGTCATACAAACGACTCTCTGCGCCCTCGACGTTATTGCGCCCCCAGAAGTGCACGCCGCTGAACGGATAGCCGTCGCAGTGAATGCCTTCAGGGGTGATTTCCAGCTGTTTGCCGGGTTTGATCTCGATGCGGATCTGATGGATCTGGCACTGCCAGATTTCATCGTGCAACTCTTCTGGCAGCACACTTTTGTACACTTCGAAATCGGTGTCGATCAGGCTGCGCATCACTGGCGAAGAGATCACTTCCTCGGAAAAGTCCTGGAAGTGGCGCACCACGCCGCCGACGTAAGCGTTGTTCTCTTTCGATTGCACATAGGCGCGATGCTCAAGTTGCTTGAGCTCGCGGGTTTTCGGGTTGTATTCAAAGTCGCTGTAACGACGGTAACGCATGCCGGCTTCGGCCTGACCGTAGTAGCTGTCAGGCTCCATGTTTTCCCAACTTTTGGTCAGTCTGACGAAGTCGGCAAAATGACCGTAGAGATTGAAGTCACCACCCTGGACGTTGACAAACTTGTCGCGCCGTAGCGATTCGCCCACTTCTCTGTTCAAAACGATCATTACCAAATTCTCCGCTGCGTTGAACGCCCTAATCTATTGGGTGGAGAATTTGCGTCCATGAGAAAGAATTTCAGGCATTTGAAGCACTGCTTGAAACGGAATCTGCAGCGCTTGAAAAACGACTTTTACATGACAAAAACACCGGTTATTTGCGGTTTGCGCTGAAAAACCGCCGAAAAAAAACCCCGAACGAATCGGGGTTTTCTCATTTTTCTTACAGCGGATCGATCATCAGAAGATGTTGATCGGATAGTCCACGAATACACGCAGCTCGTTACCGCTGACGTTGTACTCGCTGGATTTCTGCGACACGCGCAGGATCGAACTGCGCAACTTCACGCTCAGGTCTTTGGCCGGGCCACTTTGCACGACGTACTTGAACTGGTTGAAGATCTCGCGCTCGGTGCCGCCTTCGCTGGTGGACGTGGTGATGTTGTCGCCGCGCACGTAAGCGAAGTTGTAGCTCAGACCCGGAACGCCGAACGAACCAAAGTCCAGGCCATAACCCAGCTGCCAGCTGCGTTCGTCTTCGGCGTTGAAGTCAGACCAGTAGGAGTTGGCCAGGTAGATGGAGTTACCACCGTCGCCGACACGACCCTGGTCTTTCTGGTAGCCGCCATAGGCGTAGCCCAGGTTGCTGTCGCCAGTGGAACGCTGATGCGCCACGGTGAACGAGTGCGGGCCGGTGGCGAAAGTGGCTGCCAGGCTCCAGATCTTGTTGTCGCGACCAGTGACGATGCTTTCGCCCGGCACGGTGTTTTCGCGTACGTACGAGCTGTCCAGCTTGGTGCGATAGCCGTTGAAATCCAGGGTCAGGGACTGATCCTTGTTGAACGGAATCACATAGTTGGCATTCACGTACTGTTTCTTCAAGACGTCTTCAACGTCGGACGCATACAGCGCGCCTTTGAAGTGTTCGGTGAACTGATAGCTGCCGCCCAACACGTTGATCGACTTCAGACCGCCGCTGTCGCGGCCTTCATCGCTCTTGCGCGATTCGGCGGTGAAACGGCCGGCGTTCAATTCCAGGCCTTGGATTTCACGGGAAGTGATCAACGTACCGGTATAGCTTTCCGGCAGCAGACGCACGTTGTCGTAGCTCAGCACCGGCAGGGCCGGCATCTGGTCGCCATAGGTCAACACGGTGTTGGAAACACGGAATTTGACCGCTGCGCCGCCCTTGGCGATGTCGTGGTTCGCACGACCGTCATTTTCCTGTTTGAAGAAGTCGATGCCGCCGGCGCCGCTACGGCCCTTGCCGCCGTCCAGGCGCAATGCGTACAGACCGAAAGCGTCGACGCCGACACCGACGGTGCCTTGAGTGAAGCCCGACGAGAACGTACCGATGGCCGCTTGGCCCCATTCGGCCTTGTCCTTGTTACCGTCTTTGTAATCACGATTGATGTAGGCGTTGCGCAACAGTACTTTCAGGCTGCTGTCTTCAACGAAACCCTTGGATTCGGCCTGGTCGTTAGCCATGGCCTGTGTAGCACTCAACATCCCCAGTGCGATCAGACTGATTCGCTTGTTCAACATTTTGTTTTCCTTATTACGGGTTGAAACGCGCTGTGTCGAACGGCTGAAACGGCGCTTTCTGCACTCTTGTATTCACCCCGAAACAAAAAAGCCCGCCGACGTTAACGTCATGGCGGGCCTGCTCCTTATTTTGAGTCATGGCGGTTAGCCACAGGCGTTGGGCCGAATCGTAGCCGCGCCCTGAACTGTGTGTCAATTTCAAGAATCGTCTTTAAATAGGCGAAAAACGTCTAAGAAACGTAATTTTTTTGCTGGGCGGTTGCAGAAAAAACGGATTAAACAGGGAGTTTGAACTGTGGGAGCGAGCCTGCTCGCGAAGCGCTGGATCAGTCAACAAAGTCATTGGCAGGGCTGACGTCTTCGCGAGCAGGCTCGCTCCTACTTTTGAATACCTGTGGATAAAAATCAGGCGAAAAAAAGCGCCGCCATCCCGGCAGCGCTTTTACCAATCCCTGTTGTTCCTATCCTTCCATCACATCCCACAAGGCTTCCAGCTCGGCCTCGCTGAACAGGCCAGCGGGGTAACGCTCGATCATCATCCGGCGCGGATCAGGTTGTCTGATCTGACGCGTTCCATTGGACTTCAACCAGTGCGCGACAAGCTGGAGCGATTCGCCGTTGACGGCCATGGGATGCACAGTCCGCTCGCTGATTACGTTCACTTCGGCGTTCATTTCAGCGCTCTCTCCCCGTTCGTGAGCGGCTACGTTATCCAAGGTTTGTGACAGAACTGTTGAAGTTCCCCTCCCTCCCTAGTGCATCAGGAGCAATACAAGAGCTATGCCAAGGCGACTCGAATGTCGACCGGCGGATACAAACAAGCCCGCGGTCCTGACGGGCCGAGGGCTTGCTTTGATACTGAGCGAGCTAATCATTGCCTGGCTGATTTGTGAATCAACTCAAGCTGTTACGACTCAACTCACTCTTTGTGCGGCGCTGGCTGCTGTTGGGTAAGGCAGTGAATATTGCCGCCACCCAGTAACAGTTCGCGGCCCGGCACCATCACTACTTCGTGTTGCGGGAACAGCTTCTGCAGGATTTCCCTGGCCGGGGCATCCATCGGGTCGTCGAAGCTCGGCGCGATGATGCCACCGTTGACGATCAGAAAGTTCACGTAGGAACCGGCCAGACGCACGGAAGGATTGCGCTCCTGCGAACCGTCCACCGCATCGACGCCGGCGCACTCTTCTTCGGTCGCATAGAGCGGCCCCGGAATCGGCATTTTGTGCACCGTGAACGGGCGGCCCTTGGCGTCGGTGCTGCTTTGCAGCACTTTCATTGCCGCCTGGCAGCGCGGGTAGTTCGGATCCTGCGGATCATCGGTCCACGCCAGCAGCACTTCGCCCGGACGCACGTAGCAGCAGAAGTTATCCACATGGCCGTCGGTTTCATCGTTGAACAAGCCATCCGGCAACCAGATGATCTTGTCCACAGACAGATTGTCGCTGAGTACGGCTTCGATTTCTCCGCGGCTCAGGTGCGGGTTGCGATTGCGGTTCAGCAGGCATTCTTCGGTGGTGATCAGCGTGCCTTCGCCGTCGACATGAATCGAACCGCCTTCGAGCACGAAACCTTCGGTGCGGTAACGCGGGCTGCGCTCGATCTCGAGGATCTTGCCGCCGACCTGCGAATCACGGTTCCACGGTGCATACAGGCCGCCATCGAAACCGCCCCAGGCGTTGAAATCCCAGTTCACACCGCGCACTTCACCATGGTTATTGATAACAAAGGTCGGGCCGCTGTCACGAACCCAGGCGTCGTCGCTGGACATTTCCACCACGCGGATATTCGGCACATCGAGGCGCGCGCGGGCGTTTTCGTATTGGGCGGCGGAGACGGCAACGGTCACCGGCTCGAAGCGGGCGATGGCTTTGGCCACTGTGGCGTGCGCGGCCTGCGCCGGTTTGCCACCCAGACGCCAGTTGTCCGGGCGCTCGGGCCAGATCATCCAGGTCTGGGTTTGTGGCTCCCACTCGGCCGGCATGTAGAAGCCATCGGCGCGTGGGGTACTTTTCAATGTGGTCATCAGGACTCCAGGGAACCGTCGAGGGTTTTCAACGCGCCGTACAGATTCGGCCGGCGGTCGCGGAATGAACCCCACGCGCTGCGAATATGTTCCAGCTCGTCGAGGTTGAACGTGTGCACAAGAATACCTTCTTCGGTTTTATTCAGCTCCTGCACTTTTTCGCCGAACTGGTTGGCGATGAATGAAGAGCCATAGAAGGTGATGTCGTAGCCGTCCTGTTCTTCGTTGCCGATGCGGTTGCTGGCGATCAGCGGCATCAGGTTGGCGCCGGCATGGCCCTGCTGCACCCGCTGCCAGTGATCGCGCGAAGAAATGGTCTTGTCGTGCGGCTCGCTGCCGATCGCGGTCGGATAAAAGAGAATTTCCGCGCCTTGCAAGGCCATGCTGCGCGCCGCTTCCGGGAACCACTGGTCCCAGCAGATGCCCACGCCGATTTTTGCGTATCGGGTGTTCCATACCTTGAAGCCGGTGTCGCCCGGGTTGAAGTAATACTTTTCGTGATAGCCCGGGCCGTCGGGGATGTGGCTCTTGCGATAAATCCCGAGGTTGCTGCCGTCGGCGTCGATGATCGCGATGCTGTTGAAGCGTGCACGCCCTGCCAGTTCGTAGAAGCTGATCGGCAGCACCACTTGCAGCTCTTTGGCGATTTTCCGGAAATGCTTGATGGCCACGTTTTCTTCAACCGTCGTTGCCAGTTGCAGGTAATCCGGATTGGGCTTCTGGCAAAAGTACGGCGCCTCGAACAGTTCCTGGATGAGGATGATCTGCGCGCCTTTGGCGGCGGCTTCGCGGACCAGTCTTTCAGCGGTTTCGAGGTTGGCTTCCAGGTCCCACGAACAGGCCATCTGCGTGGCGGCGACGGTAACGATACGGCTCATGAATCATCTCCGGGCTAGTGCTTTGACGGTCGAAGAATTCAACCGAAAAGAAAACGCGCGCACCGGACAAGAGATCACCATGCCGGAGCAATGGCGACTTTATAACCGATAAATATCGGCTTTAGAAGCCGAAAAGAAGGAATCTCTCTTTTCGAACGCCAATTAAATCGATACAAATCGGACTTAAGACCGAAAACAAATGTGGGAGCGAGCCTGCTCGCGAATGCGCTGTGTCAGTCACCGCATGTGGCGACTGATACGCAGCTTTCGCGAGCAGGCTCGCTCCCACAGGGGATGTGCCTTGCTTACAGTCCTTCGCTCAACACCCGATCCAGCATATCGACAAAGAAATCCACGCTCTGGCGCGACGTCACCATCGGTGGCTTGATTTTGAGGATGTTCAAGTCATCGCCCGTCGGCTGCATGAAGATCCCCAACTCGCGCAGGCGATCACACAGCAATGCAGTCTCGGCAGTTGCCGGTTCTAGCGTCTGCCGATTGCGGATCAGTTCCAGCCCGAGATAAAACCCGGAGCCGTGCACTGCGCCGACCAACGGATGTTCATCGATTAACGCTTCCAGGCGCGCCTTGAAGTGGCCGCCGACGACTTGGGCGTTCTCCCAGAGCTTTTCCTCTTCCATCACATCGAGCACCGCCATGCCGATCTGACAGCTGACCGGACTGCCGCCCGCCGACGAGAAGAAATAGCCTTCGGCCTCCAGCGCCTCGGCGATTTCCCGGCGAGTGATCACCGCGCCAAGTGGCTGACCGTTACCCATGCCCTTGGCCATGGTGATGATGTCCGGCACCACGCCCTGCTCTTCGAAGCCCCAGAAAAAATGACCCATGCGCCCGTAACCGACCTGCACTTCGTCAGCGATGCACACCCCGCCCTGCGCGCGGACCTTTTCATACACCTGCGGCAAATAGCCCGGCGGTAAAGAAATACCCCCGGCATTGCCGTAGACCGGCTCGCAGATGAAACCGGCCAGTTGCCGCTTTTGCTCGGCCAGTTTTTGCAGATGATGCTCGACGCTGCGCACGTAATCCGGCGCCGAATCGGCGCCACGGAATTCGCCGCGATACGTGTTCGGCGCTGGCACTGGGTGCACCCAGTCCGGGCGACTTTCCAGGGCCTTCGGGTTGTCGGCAATCGACGTCGATACCGCATCGGCGCCGATCGTCCAGCCGTGATACGCCTCGAGCACGCTGATCATGTCGCGCCCGCCGCTGAAGGCCCAGGCCAGGCGAATCGCAAGGTCATTGGCCTCGCTGCCGCTGTTGACCAGGAACACGCGATCCATGCCCTCCGGCGCCAGCTTGAGCAAGCGCTCGGAAAACTCGGCGACCGCCGCGTAGTTGAAACGCGAATTGGTATTGAGCAACGACCACTGCCGCGCCGCGACCGCCGCCATCCGAGGGTGACCGTGGCCGAGCACGGCGACGTTGTTGAGCATGTCCAGATAGGATCGGCCCTGCATATCAATCAGGTGATTGCGCCAGCCGCGTTCAATGCGCGGCGGGTCAACGTAATAGTGTTTTTGCGTGCGGGCAAAACTGGCATCGCGGCGTTCGAGCAGGGTTTTCGCGTCCAGCTCAGGCTCGGCGTCGCAGGCCAGCCCGAGCAGCATCGCCGGTGACGGGCACAACGCCTGCCACGCCGATGCACGGGACGGCGTGCAGAACAGCGGCGCGTCGAGCTCTGCTTCTCGGCACAACTGCACAATCAGCGGCCCAGTGACTTCACCGAGTTTCTGGCCTCTATCCACTGCCACCCCATGTTCAAGAACAGGCGTCACGCCCCACAGGCGAACGCTGAACTGTGGGCCATCGAGTTGCAGCGCACCGTTTGCCGCTTGCTTCAGAATGCCGGCGAACGGTGCTTGCACTTCGGTTCCGGTCGGCACACGCAATTCGACATGCAACGGGAACGTATCCGGTTCAGTCGCACTGTCCGGGCGGGTGCGTGACAAGCGGTACTGGCCATAACGCGTCGCCGCCAGCCCATGGACCGCTGCGGCTTCTGTCAGCAAGCGCTGATCAATGCCCGGCTGCTCCCAATTACCCGCCTCGAAGTGCGGGCTCAACACGCCCAGATCGATCAGAGCGAATTCGCGCCCGACCAATCCGGGCAGCAATGGCGCAAATTCCGGTTTTTCGACCTTCGGCACGGTCTGGCCCACGGCTGTGAGAATCGCCGCTTCCATCAGCGCCAGTGGCACCGAGGTCGCGACGCGAAAGATTTCCCACTCGTGACTGAGATTGTCGCGGCTATACGTATTGGTGGGGTCGATGCTCACCTGTTGCTCGCCACTGAGCACCAGCACCGCCGCCCGCGCCACGATCAATGGCCACAGCGCTTGCAGCTCAGCGTACTGCAACGGATTGACCGCGTGATAAGCCTTGACCGCCGGCAGGATGACAAACGGATCGCCATCGGCGTGATGCAGCAAAGCCGCACAGGTCACCGACAGATCGGTGATACGCCAGGTGCGCACCAGATCGCCGAAGTCGATCACACCCTGCAACTGCCAATGCCGCTGGGCATCACGCGCCCAGACGACGTTGTCATCGGTGATGTCCATGTGAATCGCCTGCACCGGCAGTTTGTCCAGCAGCGGCTGCAAACGGCGCTCGGCCTGCTCGGCGGCAGCGCTGATCGCCGCACGCTGCTGCGCGTCGGTGATCACCGGCAACAGATGATTGATCAACGTGCTGGCGTGACGCGCGTCCCACTGTAGGGTGCGTTCAAGGCCCGGGTGATCGAAGCCGGCCAGCGCCAAATCCATCTCGCCACAGAGTCGGCCAAACCCGGCGACCACGTCCTGGCCAAGATGATCGAAATCGGTCAACGGCTGGCCGTCGATATACTCCAGCAACCGCACATGCACCGTTTCGCCATTGGCTTGCAGCGACAACAGATCTGCACCGTTATTGGCTGCGATGACGCGCGGCACCTTGATCGCCGAGTGCTCGGCCAGATAATTGAGGCCTGCGTGCTGGGCTTGCAGCTCCACAAGAGCGTAGTCGCCACGACAGACTTTCAACACGAAGCGCCCACTGCCACCGTCGACGCGATAATTCAGATCCTGCTGGCTGCCCAGCGCCTGCAACGTGCCGCTGAACCCGTAATATTCGGCCAGCCATTGCAGCGCCTGCGCCTCTGAAACCTGCGGACCGGGCAAACTGGCGCGATGAATCAACGTGGCGAGCGGCATGAAACGACCCCTGAAATTTTATTAGGCGCTTATATCGCCATTGCCTTGGCGGTTACGCAACCCCCGGCTTCAATGAACGCTCCAATTCAAACCCAACACTCGCGCCCCGCAGCGCTTTGCGCAAGAATGTCGCCCATTCAAACCTGTCTATGGAAATCCCCATGAATGTCATCACCACCGATCTGCCCGGTGTTCTGATCATCGAACCCAAGGTGTTCGGCGACGAGCGTGGTTTTTTCTACGAGAGTTTCAATGCCAAGGCGTTTCAGGACGCTACCGGTCTGGAAACGCAGTTTGTGCAGGACAACCATTCGCGCTCGCAAAAAGGCGTGCTGCGTGGTCTGCATTACCAGTTGCAGAACACCCAGGGCAAGCTGGTTCGTGTGACCGCGGGTGAAGTGCTCGATGTGGCGGTGGACATCCGTCGCAGCTCGCCGCATTTCGGCAAATCGGTGGCGGTGCGCCTGTCGGCGGAAAACCATCGTCAGCTATGGGTACCGGAAGGTTTCGCTCACGGTTTCGTGGTGTTGAGCGAGTTCGCCGAGTTCCTCTACAAGACCACCAATTATTACGACCCGTCTTCCGAGCGCAGCATTCGCTGGGACGACCCGGCGCTGGGCATCGACTGGCAACTGGACGAAGCGCCGAAGCTGTCGGCCAAGGACCAGGCGGCTGCGCTGCTCAAGGACGCTGACGTCTTCGCCTGAGGCCGGGCATAATGCGCCTGTCCCTACAGGCGTATCCGGCACATGAAACCACCGCTCCCCCGCAGACCCCGCTGGCGCAGCCTCGCACTGTTGGCCCTGTGCCTGGCGCCGCTGCTGTGGCCGCTGGAACACCTCGCCGAGCGCTATTACCGCAGCGAGCTCGCCGGGCAGAATCGCCAGACCCTCGATCTGTACGTGGCCAACCTGCTCGGCACCCTGCATCGCTATGAAGTGTTGCCGCAGATTCTCGGCGACCTGCCGGCCCTGCGCGCGGTGCTCGGTGCGCCGGACGACGGCGTGACCCAAGGCAACGCCAATCGCCTGCTGAAAAACATCGCCGCGCAGACCGGCGCTGAAGTCATGTACCTGATGGACACGTCCGGCCAGACGCTGGCGGCGTCGAACTGGGACAAACGCGACAGCTTCGTCGGCCGCAACTTCGCCTTCCGCCCGTATTTCAGCGAAGCCATGGCCGGGCGCCTCGGACGCTTCTTCGGCCTCGGCACCACTTCGGCCAAACGCGGCTACTTCTTCGCCGCTGCTGTGCGCAGCGGCGAGAAAATCATCGGCGTGCTGGTGATCAAGGTCGACCTCGACCACACCGAAAGCCTGTGGGGCAAAACCCCGGAACAATTGCTGGTGACCGACCATAACGGCGTGGTCATCCTGACGTCGCGCCCGGAATGGCGTTTCCGTTCCACCCGCGAGTTGAGCGATGCCGAGCGCGCCGCGATCACTGCGATCCAGCCCTACCCGACCCGCGAACCCCGACCGCTTAACCTGAGCGCCGACGCCTGGCTGACGCAGACTCACGACATCGCCGAAACCGGCTGGAGCGTCAGCATCCTCGCCCCGCGCACGCTGATCGATCGTCCGGTGCGCACGGTGGTCGCGATCGGCGGCGCCACGCTGTTGGTGGTGATGCTGCTGGTGGGTTTGATGATGCAACGTCGCCGGCATTATCTGGAGCGCATCGCGTTCGAGGCCAAAGCGCGCCGCGAACTGGAAGGCCGGGTGGCTGAACGTACCAGCGATCTGGAAGGCCTCAACCGGCGTTTGAAGCAGGAAGTGCTCGAGCGTGAGCATGCGCAGCAGGAGCTGGTACGCGCCCAGGACGATCTGGTCCAGGCCGGCAAATTGTCGGCGCTGGGGACCATGTCGGCGAGCATCAGTCACGAACTCAATCAACCGCTGGCGGCGATTCGCAGCTATGCGGAAAACGCCGAAGTACTGCTCGATCATCAGCGCACCGAGGACGCGCGCGGCAACCTCAAGCTGATCAGCGAACTGACCGGGCGCATGGCCTCGATCATCGCCCACCTGCGCGCCTTCGCCCGCCGTGATCGCCACGCACCGGAAAGCGTTGCCCTGCAACCGGCGCTGGATGATGCGCTGGCATTGCTGGCCAAACGTCGGCGCAGCATGGAAGTCGAACTGATCCGCGACTTGCCCGCAGCCACGCTGTGGGTCGAGGCCGGCGAAACCCGCTTGCGTCAGGTGCTGGGCAATCTGCTGGCCAACGCCCTCGATGCGCTCACCGAAAAAGGCCCGCCGCGCAAATTGTGGCTGAGTGCCGAAGCCACCGCCGACGGCGTCAATCTGTACATTCGCGACAACGGCCCCGGGTTCTGCATGGAAGCTCTTGGCCGCGCCAGCGAGCCCTTTTACACCACCAAGACCCGCACCCAGGGTCTGGGCCTGGGGCTGGCGATTTGTGAAACGCTGATGCGCGCCTTTGGTGGCGAGCTGTCGTTCGCCAACCACAAGCAAGGCGGCGCCCTGATCACCCTGCGCCTGCGCGCCGGCGCGCCCGGAGTCAGCCTGCAACCGTCAGAGGATCGAAGTGCATGACCATCGACAATCGCATCCAGGTAGTGTTGATCGACGACGATCCGCACTTGCGCCAGGCCCTCGGCCAGACGCTGGACCTGGCCGGCCTGAAAATCCTGCCGCTGTCCGAAGCCAAGGGCCTGGCCGCGCAACTCGAGCGTGACTGGCCGGGGGTGGTGGTCAGCGACATCCGCATGCCGGGCATGGACGGCCTGGAACTGTTGAGCGAGTTGCATGCACAGGATCCGGAGCTGCCGGTGCTGCTGATCACCGGCCATGGCGACGTACCGCTGGCAGTGCAGGCGATGCGCGCCGGCGCTTACGATTTTCTGGAAAAACCCTTTGCCAGCGATGCGCTGCTCGACAGCGTCCGTCGCGCCCTCGCGCTACGGCGGCTGGTGCTGGACAACCGCAGCCTGCGTCTGGCCTTGAGCGACCGCAACGAATTGAGCGCGCGACTGGTCGGCCATTCGACGCCGATGCTGCGTCTGCGTGAGCAGATCGGTGCGCTGGCAGCGACCAAGGCTGACGTGCTGATCCTCGGCGAAACCGGTGCCGGCAAAGAGGTGGTGGCCCGCGCGCTGCACGATTTGTCGAGCCGTCGCAACGGCCCGTTCGTGGCGATCAATGCCGGCGCCCTGGCGGAATCGGTGGTGGAAAGCGAGCTGTTCGGTCACGAGCCCGGTGCTTTCACCGGCGCGCAGAAACGCCGCATCGGCAAATTCGAATTCGCCAACGGCGGCACGCTGTTTCTCGACGAAATCGAAAGCATGAGCATGGACGTGCAAGTGAAGCTGCTGCGCATGCTGCAGGAGCGCGTCGTCGAACGCCTGGGCGGCAATCAGTTGATCCCGCTGGACATCCGCGTCATCGCCGCGACCAAGGAAGATCTGCGCCAAGCGGCGGATCAGGGTCGCTTCCGCGCCGACTTGTATTACCGCCTCAATGTCGCGCCGCTGCGCATCCCACCGTTGCGCGAACGCGGCGAAGACGCACTGGTGCTGTTCCAGCACTACGCCGATGAAGCCAGCGCCCGCCACGGCTTGCCGCCCCACGAGCTGCAACCGGCACACCGCGCCCTGCTGCTGCGCCACACCTGGCCGGGCAATGTGCGTGAACTGCAAAATGCCGCCGAACGCTTCGCCCTCGGGCTTGAACTGGCACTGGACAACAGCGCTGATGGCAGCGGCGGCACGCCGGTAGAAGTGGTCAGTGGCGGCCTCAGCGAGCAAGTGGAAAACTTCGAGAAATCGCTGATCGCCGCCGAGCTGGCGCGCTCGCACAGCTCGGTGCGCAGCCTCGCCGAAGCCTTGGGTATTCCGCGCAAGACCCTGCATGACAAGCTGCGCAAACACGGTCTGAATTTCGGCGACAGCAGCCACGGGGAAGACAACGAATGAGCAGCGCAAGCGAATACCTGCAAACGGTGCTGCATCACGACATTCCGCTGACCGCCGAGATGGGCCTCAAAGTGCTCGAGTGGAGTGAGCAGCAATTGAGCCTGCACCTGCCGCTTGCGCCCAACGTCAATCACAAGAGCACCATGTTTGGCGGCAGCCTCTACTGCGGCGCGGTGCTGGCCGGCTGGGGCTGGTTGCATCTACGTTTGAAGGAAGAAGGGATTACCGACGGACACATCGTCATTCAGGAAGGGCAGATCAGTTATCCGCTGCCGGTGACCGGGGACGCCGTGGCGATCTGCCCGGCACCGGATGCCGCGGTGTGGAAGCGCTTTGTGGCGATGTATCGGCGATACGGACGGGCGCGGTTGACGCTGGATACGCGGATCCTGAATGCGGGAAGCGAGGACGAGGCGGTGAGATTTACCGGGCAGTACGTTTTGCACCGTTGAAGATCAACAGCCCCTCACCCTAGCCCTCTCCCGAGGGAGAGGGAACCGATACGGGGATGCTACAGATTTACGTCGACCTGAAACTGCTTCGCCGAATCCACAATCGACTCGATTCTCCGGGTCGATGCATAGCGCCAGACAACTCGGTCGGCTCCCTCTCCTGGGGGAGAGGGCTGGGGTGAGGGGAATTGCGGATCAGGCAGTTAGCCTCGGGCCAACTCCAACAACCGTCCGCGCCACGCAGCCTTCGCCGGCAGCGCCAGAAAGAACTCGTTCAACAGTGATTCTCGCGGCGGATAACTGAACGCCTCGCCGCTCAGATCCAGCACCTCGCCCCCCGCGCCTTCCAGCACGCCCTGCGCTGCCGCCGTGTCCCACTGCGAAGTCGGCGCCAGTCGCGGATAGCAATCAGCAGCACCTTCGGCCAACAGACAGAACTTCAAGGAGCTGCCGATATTGGCCAGTTGCAACTCACCAAGGCTCGCGCTCAACCCGGCCAGCAAACGCTCTTGCTCGGGACTGGAATGGCGACGGCTGGCCACCACGGTAAACGCCTCGCCCGGCGCAGGCACATCACGCACCTGAATCGCCGTCGGAGTACCACCTTCGTCGCCACGCCAGGCTCCAAATCCGGCACCGCCGACATAAAAACGACCGTTGGTCGGCATCGTCACCACGCCAAATACCACCCGGCCGTTTTCGATCAGCGCGATGTTCACAGTGAATTCCTCGCTACCGCTGATGAACTCCTTGGTACCGTCCAGCGGATCCACCAGCCACCAGCGCTGCCAACCGGCGCGCACGCTCTGCGGGATATCGGCGTCCTCTTCCGAGAGCACCGGAATGCTCGGATCCAGCGCCGTCAGCCCGGCAACGATAAGGTGATGCGCAGCCAGATCGGCAGCCGTCACCGGCGAATCATCGGACTTGGCCGTGACTTCGACGCCTGCACGCCAGAACGGCAGAATCGCCTCGCCAGCCTGTAAAGCCAGCGTAACCACAGGTGCCATCAGCGGATGGGGAAAATTCATCGACGTCTCACTCATAGCTGAACACCCCGCGCTGGCTCAGCAGGTCACGGGTCAAATACAGTGCCGCCAAGGCGCGGCCCTCGGAAAATTGCGGATTCTGCGCCAGCGCCGACAGTTCGCGCAGGTTGACCCTGTCGACCCGCATCGGCTCCGGCTCATCACCTTCCAGCCGCTCTTCATACAGGTCGGTGGCCAACACCACTTGGATTTTCTGGCTCATGTAACCGGGCGACAGCGACAGCTCGGTCAGATGCTCCAGTTGACGCGCGCCATAACCGGCCTCTTCCTTGAGTTCCCGCTCGGCCGCCGCCAGCACGTCCTCGCCCGGCTCGATCAGGCCTTTGGGCAGAGACAGTTCGTATTCGTCGGTGCCGCCGCAGTATTCCTCGATTAACACTGCGTGTTCGGCGTCAAGCATCGCGACGATCATCACCGCGCCATAACCCGCGCCCTTGCCGACCAGACGCTCGTAAGTACGCTCCACGCCATTGGAAAATCGCAGCTTGAGTTCTTCGACGCGAAACAGGCGACTGGTGGCGATGATCTCGCGGGCGAGTACGGTGGGTTTCTGGCGCATGCAAAGCTCCTTGGCGTGAACGCGCTACTATAACGCGGCTTTCCCGATTGTTTGCGTCGGATATCCTTTCACCGTTCGAGACGTTGCCATGCCTTCTTTACCGTGGTCCGACATCGATACCGTTCTGCTCGACATGGACGGCACGCTGCTGGATCTGCACTTCGACAACCATTTCTGGCTCGAACACCTGCCCCAGCGCTACGCCGAGCTGCACGGCATCAGCCGGGCCATGGCCGAGCTGGAATTGCAGCCATTGTTCGAGCGCCACGCCGGCCAGTTACAGTGGTACTGCCTGGATTTCTGGAGCGCGGAACTGAAATTGTCGGTGCGTGAACTGAAACAGGAAACCGCCCACTTGATCGCCCTGCGCGCCGATGCCGATACCTTCCTCGATGCAATCAAACGCGCCGGCAAACGGGTGATCATGATCACTAATGCGCACCGCGATTCGCTGTCGTTGAAACTGGAACGGATCGAACTCGCACCATACTTCGAGCGGCTGATCAGCTCGCATGACTACGGCTATCCCAAGGAGAACCCGCAGTTCTGGGATGCCTTGCAGGCGGACATCGGTTTTGATCCGGCGCGCAGCCTGTTTATCGATGACACCTTGCCAATCCTGCGCAGTGCACGGGATTTTGGCGTGGCGCACTTGCTGGCGGTGAAAGAACCGGACAGCCGCAAAGGGCCGAAGGACACAGCGGAGTTTGCCGCAGTCGAAGACTACCGCGATCTCATTGCCGGGCTCTGATCCCTGTAGGCTGCCGAAGGCTGCGATCTTTTGATTTGCTTTTTTTAAAGTCAAATTCAAAAGATCGTCCGATCGCGGCCCGAGCCTTCGGCAGCTCCTACATGACTGTGTTATTTGGGAATGCGCAGCTTCTGCCCCGGATAAATCTTGTTCACATCCTTGAGCATCGGTTTGTTGGCTTCGAAAATCTTCTCGTACTGGTTGGCATTGCCATAGACGCGCAGGGAGATCGCACTGAGCGTGTCACCTGCCTTGACCTCGACAAACTCGGCAGCCACGACGACCGGTCCGGTCACAGTGATCTGATCATCCACGCTGCCTACTCCGGCAATGTTGCCCACCGCGAGCAGAATCTTTTCCTTCTCTTCCTGGCTCGCCACCTCACCGGTGACAGTTACCTTGTCGCCATCCACGGTCGCCTGCACGTTGGGATTGCCCAGCCCGACCTTGCTGATATGTTCCTTCAACTGCTCGCTGGCATTGGCGTTTCCGGGAGTCAACAGATCAAGCAGTTTCTCACCGGCTTCTTTGACAAAACTCAAAAGGCTCATCGCATTCACTCCATGTAATAAAGGGTCAGTCGTCCAAGCCTAGACCACCCCAGCCAAACCCGGTTCCGGTCCGACCAATGACGCTGCCGCGCCGCAGGCGGTAGAATCGCCACACCCCGCCAACCGCCCGGAGCGAAGATGGACATCAAGCAGCTGAAATTCCTCATCGCCCTCGACGAAACCCGCCATTTCGGCCAGGCCGCCGCGCGCTGCCACATCACCCAGCCGACCCTGTCGATGCGCTTGCGCAGCCTCGAAGAAGAACTTGATCTGCCATTGGTCAACCGTGGCCAGCGCTTCGAAGGTTTCACCGCGCCGGGCGAGCGCGTGCTGGCGTGGGCGCGCACGGTGCTGGCGGCTTACGACGGCTTGCAGGCGGAAGCGGCGGCCTGTCGCGGCAACCTGATCGGTACGCTGCGCCTGGGCGTGGTGCCGCTGTCGAGTTTCGATCCCTTGCCGCTGATGCAACGACTGCACGCGGCGCACCCGGACTTGCGCTTCGAGCTGTCGTCGCTGAGCTCCGAGCAAGTGCTCGAACACCTGGCGAACAACCGCATCGACATTGGCGTGTCGTATCTGGAACGTCTGGACAGCGAGCGCTTCGATTCGCTGGCCTTCAACGAGACGCGCATGGGCCTGCTCTATGACGAGCGCTCGTTCAACTTCGGCGAAGAACCCCTGAGCTGGGAATCGCTGATCGAATTGCCGCTGTGCATGCTCACCAGCGGCATGCACTTTCGCCAGTCCATCGACCACAACTTCCACAGCCGCGGCCTGACCCCGCAGCCGCTGCTGCAAACCGACGCCGTGCATCAACTGCTGCAAGCGGTACACGGCGGCTTTTGCTGCGCAATCATGCCCCTGGACGGCGGCGCGGAAACCCTCGCCGATCACCTGCGCCTGCAACCGATCGAGAACGCCCACACCCTCGCCCCGCTGGGGCTGATCATGCGCCGTGGCGCGCCGCGTTCAGCGCTGGCAGAAGCCTGTTTCGCGCTTTATCAGAAATCGTCAAAAGACGCTTGATCGACGGCATCTATCGGTAGATCGGTAATAGCGATTAGACGCGACAACTTGCCGCGCCTAGTCTTGACCTAGATCAAACCGTCGGTGATGCCATGAACGCCAAGCGCCCAGCCTGCGCGGCGCCAGCAATTGAAACGCCCGCGCCTGCCGCCAGCCAGACCTACAGCTACAGCGATCTACCCTTTGAGGCATCGGCCAGCACCGCGCTGGCCGAGGAAGTCGCGTTGGCGATCGCCTACAACGGCATCAGCCAGGCGGTGATGCTGGTGACCCCGACCGATCTGGAAGACTTCATTGTCGGCTTCAGCCTCGGCAGCGGCATCATCGAAGACGCCAGCGATATCTACGATCTGCAACTGACAGGCGCAGGCTCGGCGCAATACGCGCAAGTGACCATCGCCAATCGCGCATTCTGGAACCTCAAACAGCAGCGTCGGCAGTTGGCCGGCACCAGTGGCTGCGGACTGTGCGGCGTCGAAGCCGTCGAACAGGCGCTGCCTGAGCTCAAAGTGTTGCCGGGCGCAGCCTTGCCACCGATCGAATGGCTCGACGGTTTGCGCCAGCGCATCGGCGCCTTCCAGCCGCTCGGCCAGCATTGCGGCGCGGTGCATGCTGCGGTGTTCATGAATGCCAGCGGTGAATTGCTGCTCGGTCGTGAAGACATCGGCCGCCATAACGCCCTCGACAAGCTGATCGGCGGGTTGATCCGCCAGAAGATTTCTACCGAAGGCGGCCTGGCGATTGTCACCAGCCGTTGCAGCCTCGAATTGATCCAGAAAGTCTTGCGTGCCGGCATCCAGACCCTGGTCAGCCTGTCGGCACCCACCGGCCTGGCCGTGCAATGGGCCCGGCGCCACAACCTCAATCTCATCCACCTGCCGCAGAAAAGTGCGCCGCGGGTGTACAGCCCCGCGATGGAGAATCAAGCGTGAGCCAACATCATCAAGCCGACCAGAAACCTGTCCCGCGCTACAAGCCTTACAAAGGTGCCGCTGGCGGCTGGGGCGCCCTGATCAGTGTGGCCCAGGCGTGGCTGACCAGCGACAACGCCCTGAAAAACCTGCGCATGATGCTCAAGACCAACCAGAATGGCGGCTTCGACTGCCCGGGTTGCGCCTGGGGTGATTCGCCGGAAAGCGGCATGGTCAAGTTCTGCGAGAACGGCGCCAAAGCGGTGAACTGGGAAGCGACCAAGCGTCGCGTCGATGCGAAGTTCTTCGCCAAGCACAGCGTCACTTCCCTGCTGGAGCAGAGCGATTACTGGCTGGAATATCAGGGCCGCCTGACCGAGCCGATGGTCTACGACGCCGAGTCCGATCGCTACAAGCCGATCAGTTGGGAAGATGCCTTCGCCCTGATCGGCAAGCACCTGCGCAATCTGCCAAGCCCGGATCAGGCCGAGTTCTACACCTCGGGACGCGCCAGCAACGAAGCGGCGTATCTGTATCAGCTGTTCGTGCGAGCTTACGGCACCAACAATTTTCCTGACTGCTCGAACATGTGCCACGAGGCCAGCGGCGTGGCGTTGGCGCAGAGTGTCGGGGTCGGCAAAGGCACGGTGACCTTCGACGACTTCGAACACGCCGACGCGATTTTCGTCTGGGGCCAGAACCCCGGCACCAACCATCCGCGCATGCTCGAACCGTTGCGGGAAGCGGTGAAACGCGGCGCCCAGGTGGTGTGCATCAATCCGCTGAAGGAGCGCGGTCTGGAGCGTTTCCAGCATCCCCAGCACCCGATCGAAATGCTCACCAACGGCGACAAGCCGACCAACACCGCGTACTTCCGTCCGGCCCTCGGCGGTGATATGGCGGTGCTGCGCGGCATGGCCAAGTTCCTCCTGCAATGGGAACGCGATGCGCAGAAGGCTGGCGAGCCGGCGGTGTTCGACCATGATTTCCTCAATGCCCACAGCGCCAACGTGCTGGAGTACCTCGCCACTGTCGACGACACCTCGTGGGAGCAGATCGTCGAGCAATCGGGGCTGACCCTGGTCGAGATCGAGCAAGCCGCGCGCATGTACGCCAAAGGCAAGAACGTGATCATGTGCTGGGCCATGGGCATCACCCAGCATCGTCATTCGGTGCCGACCATTCAGGAAATCGCCAACCTGATGCTGCTGCGCGGCAATATCGGCAAACCTGGCGCCGGTCTGTGCCCGGTGCGTGGTCACAGCAACGTGCAGGGCGACCGCACCATGGGCATCAACGAGCGTCCACCGGTGGCGTTCCTCGACTCGCTGGAGCGTCGCTTCCAGTTCAAGGTGCCGCGCCACAATGGCCACAACGTGGTCGAGGCGATTCATGCGATGGCCGAAGGTCGCGCCAAGGTGTTCATCGGCTTGGGCGGCAACTTTGCCCAGGCCACGCCGGACAGCTCGCGCACCTTCGAAGCGCTGAGCAACTGTGACCTAACCGTGCAGATCAGCACCAAACTCAACCGCAGCCACCTCGCTCACGGCAAAGACGCGCTGATCCTGCCGTGCCTGGGCCGTACCGACATCGACATCCAGACCGAAGGCCCGCAAGCGGTGACCGTGGAAGACTCGTTCAGCATGGTCCACGCTTCCAACGGCCAGTTGCAGCCGCTGTCGAACCAGATGCGCTCGGAGCCGTCGATCATCGCCGGCATCGCTGCCGCCACTCTCGGCAGCCAACCGGTGGACTGGAACTGGCTGGTAGCCGATTACGGGCGCATTCGCGAACTGATCGCCGACACCATCCCGAGTTTCAAAGACTTCAACGACAAGATCAAAAACCCGGGCGGCTTCTATCTGGGCAACTCGGCTGGCGCCCGCAAGTGGAACACGCCGTCAGGCCGCGCCAACTTCCGCGCCAATCAGTTGCCGAAAGATCTGGTCCACGAACGCACCCGCGCCACCGGCCAGGTGCCGGATCTGATCCTGCAATCGATGCGCTCCCACGATCAGTACAACACGACGATCTATGGTCTCGACGACCGCTACCGTGGCGTGAAGGGCCAGCGTGACGTGCTGTTCGCCAACGAGGCCGACATCATTCGTCTGGGCTTCCGTCCGGGGCAGAAGGCCGACATCGTGTCGATCTGGGACGACGGTCGCGAGCGTCGGGTGAAAGGTTTTACATTGTTGGCGTTCGACATTCCTGCGGGGCAGGCGGCGGCGTACTATCCGGAGGTCAATCCGCTGGTGCCGCTGGAGAGCACTGGCGACGGCAGCCACACGCCGACGTCCAAGTTCATTGCGATCCGGCTGGAAGCGGCGAGTGAGACGGGGTTGATCATGGCTAAATCCGCTTAACCGCGGAGCCAGATCCGGCCCCTTCGCGAGCAGGCTCGCTCCCACAGTTGGAATGCATTTCAAATGTGGGAGCGAGCCTGCTCGCGAAAGCCATCGACCTGTCAACGGATCTGCCGTGGCAAAGATTTTCGACCGCCCACAAAAAAGGCCGTTTCTGCATGAAAACGGCCTGTCCGAAGTAGCTAAAGACCGGCGAAAATCGGTTAAGTTCCGGTGAAAAAACAGTAACTTGCATTATTGTATACAAGTCGTGTTATTCGTCGGATTTTGATTGTCACGCCCATTGCAGAGCCTCAGGATCGGCGCCGTCATCCCTTTGAGGCTCATCCTCTATGAAGTTCTCCTCGATTCTCTTGTTGTCCCTTGGCCTGGTCAGTGGCTTCGCTTCTGCCGGAGGCACCACCGAAGCAGGTGTGGGCGGCGCATTGGGCGGGGTTCTTGGCTCGGTCGTCGGTCAATCGTTAGGCGGCAATACAGGTTCCACCATCGGCGCAGCCCTGGGCGGCGCGGGTGGTAGTGCGGTCGGCGCCGACAAGCGCAGCCGTGGCGAAGCGGCCATCGGCGGTGCACTGGGTGCAGCCGGCGGTAACGTTGTCGGCCGCAGCCTCGGCGGCACCACCGGCAGCCTGATCGGCTCTGCCGCAGGTGGCGGCGCGGGCGGCGCGCTGGGTAACTACATGGGCAACAAGAGCGACGACGATGATCGTCGCTACGACCGTGGCCATGATGACCGTCGCTACTACCGCGACCGTGGTCATCCAGGTCGCGGCCATGCCTACGGCCACCGCAAGCATCACAAGTACTATCGCCACCATTAAGGCGAAGGCATGAACAAAAAATCGCAGCTTTTGAGCTGCGATTTTTTTTGCGCGCCTAGACCACCAACCGTTCCAGCGCCCCGCGCAAACCGGCAGGAATCGGCACCGGCTGATTGCTCGCCCGATCAACAAACACATGCACGAACCGCCCCGCCGCACACGCCTCGCTTTCGCCAACCTTGAACACAGCCAGTTCGTATTGCACCGAACTGTTGCCCAGCTTGCCGACCCGCAGTCCGATCTCGATCAGATCGGGAAAAGCGATCGAGGCAAAGTAATCGCAGGCGGAACTGACCACGAATCCCACCACTTCGCCGTCATGAATATCCAGGCCACCGACCTGAATCAGGTAGGTATTCACCGCCGTGTCGAAGAAGCTGTAGTAGGTAACGTTGTTGACGTGACCGTAGGCGTCGTTGTCATGCCAGCGTGTGGTGATGGGCTGGAAGTGGGGGTAGTCGATGCGCTGAGGGGTGGACATGGTTGTGCTGGTTCTCTTGTTTTTCAGTGAGGGCGCTTGCCCTCACCCTAGCCCTCTCCCAGAGGTAGAGGGGACTGACCGATGTGTTCTCTCGAAATACACCGACCTGAACTGTCGAGTCGAGCTCACATTCGAAAATCACGAAGATCGGCTCCCTTTCCCCCTCTCCCCTTGGGGGAGAGGGCTGGGGTGAGGGGATAGATTTTCGCCGTAACACTATGCGTGAGCAAACCCCTTGCCCTGCGCCGCCAGTTCGCCAATCAGCCGCGCCGGCTTCCACTGATCGCCCTGGCGCGTCTCCAGTGCCAGCAAGCGCTGATGAATATCCGCCAGCCCTTGCTGATCCGCCCAGGCCATCGGTCCACCCTTATCCGCTGGAAAACCATAGCCGTTCAAGTACACCAGATCGATGTCGTGGGCCGAGCCGGCAATGCCTTCCTGCAGAATCTTCGCGCCTTCGTTGATCAGCGCCAGCAAACAGCGCTCAAGGATTTCTTCAGGACCGATGTCGCGACGCTGGAAACCCAGCTCTTCGCTGACCCGCAGCACCAGTGCATCCACTTCGGGATCATGCTCGGCCTGGCGACTGCCCGGCTCATAGTGGTAGTAGCCGTTGCCGGACTTCTGCCCGAACCGACCCATCTCACACAGGCGGTTATCCACCTGAACCTCGGGCGCATCCTGCCCCTTGCCAGCTAGCTGCCGAGCACGCCATTCCAGATCGATGCCGACCACGTCGTACATGCGAAACGGCCCCATGGCGAAGCCGAAACCTTGCAGCGAGGCATCCACCTGCTGTGGATAAGCACCTTCGAGGAGCATCTTGCGCGCTTCGAGTACATACGGATGCAGCATGCGGTTGCCGATAAAACCGTGGCAGTTGCCCGACACTACGCTGACCTTGCCCATGCGCTTGCCGAGTGCCAGCGCGGCCTCCAGCGCCGCTGGCGAGGTCTGCGCACCGCGAACGATTTCCAGCAGTTTCATGATGTGCGCCGGGCTGAAGAAGTGCAGACCCAGCACCTGTGCCGGGCGCCGGGTCGCAGCTGCGATGGCGTCGATGTCCAGCGCCGAGGTGTTGCTCGCCAGCAGGGCCTCAGGCTTGAGCAGGCCATCCAGCTCGCGAAAAATCTTCTGCTTCAGTTCGAGGTTCTCGTACACCGCTTCGATCACCAGATCGACGTTGCGGATCGACGCGTAATCCGCCGCTGCAGATACCCGAGCCATTCGCGCATCCGCCTCGGCCTGATCAATGCGGCCCTGGCGCACGTTGTGTGCATAAGTTTGCGCGACCGTCGTCAGCGCCTGCTCAAGCATCTGTGGATTGTTATCCACCCATTGCACGTTCACGCCAGCATTGGCCAGGCACATGACGATGCCACGGCCCATGGTGCCCGCGCCGATCACGGCAGCTTGCTGAATCTCGAAGCTTGTCTGGCTCATGTTGTTCTCTTGTGAGTGGCCCAAAGACAGATTCCAACCTTAGTCAGGCCACGACGCTTTTTGAAGTTTATTAGCGTGATGATCGACATTCAGCGGATGGATGCAGCGACCACAGACTCTCTGCTTAATCGAGCAAGTGACTGTCCGCCCACTCGCGGACCTCTGCGTAGGGATACTCTTCCAACGCAGCAAAACCCGGTATCGCCCGCGCCTTGAGTTTGGTGAACAACGGCACGCTGATTCCGCACAGGAACCGTGTCAGGCGTTCGGCCGTCGGAAGGCTGCCTATGTGCTGCTCATGCCTGTGGATAAATTCACCACACAGCTGCGCGAAGTTTTTATCCACAAGCGGCGGCAATGGCGGCGGCTCCGGCAACCGCGCGATCTGGCCGTGACATACCGAACAATGGCCGCAATGTTCAGGGGCATTGTGGTCACCGAAATACTCGGCCAGGCGATAACCCAGGCAGCGTTCGGTGGCGAACACCTCAAGCATGGCGTGAATTCGCGCCACTTCAGTCTCTTCGTGACGAGTGAAGTACTCGTGCAGCTCAGCGCTCAGGGCGTCGCTGGCAAAATCACTTTGCAGCAGACTGTAAACCTCGGTCATTTGCTTGCTTTCAAGCTCGACCCAGCCTTTTTCCTGGAAGTAATCAAGCGCTGTCACTACGCGATTGCGCTCGGCGGAATACTGCGAATACATCGCCTCGAAATCTACTGTGGCCCAGGTGCGTGCTCGCGTGGACGTTCTGATGATCGCCGCAACGAAATCCCTGCGCTCGCCTTCGAAGCGCTGGAGCAATGCTTCAGGCTCAAGCAGATATTTGAAGCGGTATTCAGCGTAATAAGCGTAGCGCGGCGCGATCAGGACCCGCAGTTCCAGCTGCACCAGCAAAGTCTTCAACGGCAACGAGCGAATGTTGCTCTGATCCGCCAGTGGCCCAAGCAGAAATTCCCATTGCCCTTCCGGGGCCGAGGCTTTGAGTTCATCGAGCACATAGCGAATCCCGTCGCGCTCGGGCGTATCACCGTAGACGAAGTTTTCCAGCACATTGAGGCTGTCGCGATTCGCTAGTACCAGGCAGTCGGAGGGCTGTCCGTCGCGTCCGGCGCGGCCGATTTCCTGGCTGTAGTTTTCGATGGATTTGGGCAGATCGAAATGCACGACGTTACGGATGTCGCTCTTGTCGATGCCCATGCCGAAGGCGATGGTGGCGACAATGCAATTGGACTGCCCGGCCATGAAGCGACGTTGAATGTCTTCACGCTGATCGTGGGGCAAACCTGCGTGGTATGCCTCGGCCTGAATTCCGTTGCGTTGAAGATGCTCGGCGATGTGCTCGGCGGTCTTCTGCAACGTCACGTAGACAATGCTCGGTTGCCCGGGACGCTCGCTCATCCATTCGACCAGACGCCGGCGCTTGTCCTGACCGCGTACAGGCTCGACCAGCAGGTTGAGGTTGGGCCGATAGAAACCGGTGGTCACTACATCGTCCGGAGATATGGCGAATTTGGCCTGCATGTCGGCGATGACTTTTGGTGTCGCCGTGGCGGTGAGCAGCAAGGCCTGCGGGATGTTGAACTGACGTTGGTAGTCCGGCAATTTCAGGTAGTCCGGCCGAAAGTTGTGGCCCCATTCGGAAATGCAGTGCGCCTCGTCGACTACCAGCAACGAGATCGGCACCTGCTGCAGAAAATTGCGGAAGCGCTCATTTTTCAGGCGTTCGACGGAGATCATCAGAATCTTCAATTCCCCCGAACGCGCACGGGCCATGACGTCGTTGGCATCCTCGCGGCTCTGCGCCGAATCGATACTGCCTGCGGAGATACCGTGGCGCTTGAGAAACGCCAGTTGATCCTGCATCAACGCCAGCAACGGCGAAACCACCAATGTCAGGTGTGGCAGTAAAAGCGCCGGCAGCTGATAGCAAAGCGATTTGCCGGAGCCGGTGGGAAAGATCGCCGCCGCGGAGCGCCCCGCCAGGACCGCGCTGACAGCGGCCTCCTGACCGGGGCGAAACTGTGGATAACCAAAAACCTGTTCCAGGGTGTGGTGCATTTACTGTCACTCCTTTGACTGCTGCCATGCCCAAAGCCTAGCGGGCGATTGCAGCGAGTCGAGAAAAGGTCGGGGTTGAATCGATACTGAATGATACATGGGAAGCGAAAACCAAGCGTTTAACAATCAAAGCGCCTCGACATGCTTTCGAAAAGCTCAGCTACATATATATAACAAACTTCACATTACAAACGCAGACACAACAACGCCCTTTATTTTTAACACCGCCTAAAACTAACTTGACTGCTCTTATACATAAGCAAGAGCAACGAAATGACAACTTTAACAATCTTTTTCTGCGGTACCGGCTCCAACAAGTTTGATGACAAACATAAAAACTTCTGGGACGGCGAAATCGTTTCTACGCTCGCTGCACACCACAGTGGACGCGAATTCGCCGAGTGGATCGTCGTCGATGGCCCTGGCAGCGGCAATCTGCAAGCCGACGACCTGTTCACCAAGACCTCTGAATACGGCTTGTCCGGCACGCTGTTCGGCAAAGGCTGGGATGAAAACGTGCAGCACGCGTTGAATATCATCAAAGGCAAATGCGATTGGCAGCGTAAACAACTTACCGAGGCAGAATATAACCGTCTGAAAGCGGCAGGCATTCCTATTGAAGATGTAAAAGAGGAAGGCTCCTGGTTCTGGCGCCAGTATAACTATGGCGACCGAAGTATCACGCAACAGAAGTTGCAGGAACAGATCATCAAGACTTTCCGCAAGGACGGCAATATTCCGACGCGTGTCAATCTGCTCGGCTGGAGCCGGGGTGGTATCAGTTGCCATATGCTTGCCAATGCAATGTCCAGGGACGCTGCGCTCAAACATATTCCGGTGAATATCTTTGCGATTGATCCAGTCCCGGGAATTGGCAACTTCCAGGAAAACCGCGTCAAACTCGAATCCAACGTCAAGGAATACATCGCCTTCTATGCCCGCGACGAGCGCTCAAAAGGCTTCAGCTGCGTGATCCCGCAAACCGCTACCGGCACCAGGACTTCGATCTATCCAATGGCCGGTCGCCACGCCACCCTTGCTGGCAACGCCACGGCGCTCGGCGGCGAGCCGAGCAGCAGCAGCGACCTCAACGCACTGATCGAGCCCGGCCGCATCGTTCGCCATCTGGCGGAAACCTGCCTCAAGCGCTGGGGCGTGCCACTGAGCAAAACGCTCAACCTGAGCGATACCGACCTGCGCCGCCTCACCGGCGCCATCGTCAGCGACGAAGCCCGCTACAAGAAGATGCACAGCCAGTCCTACACCTATTTCACCGAACTGGACAAAGGCGAGCGCTATGTCTCGCTGGGCAGCAAAGGCGTGCCGTTTTCAGCAGTCAAAGGCACGATTTACCGCCCTGCAACCGGACTGACCACAAGCCTGCTGGATATTTCCGGTTACCAGCATCTGCGTTGAAAGGCGTTGAAGAATCGGTAGCAACGTCTGGCGCTCTGTTCGTCCCATTCCTACTTCACGCGATGCCTTGTCGGCTATCACGAGGTGGTGGTGCGAACCTATAGTCCTGGGTGTCACTGCTTTGGTCAGCGACACCCACATCACCTACGCTCTGTATCCGCTGACACAGGACGGCTGCGACCTGCTGCAAGTCCGAAAGCCCCGGCCCAGCAACAAACGAAACATCATCGCTGCACACGGCGTATCCAGCATCAGGAGTCAAATTTTGCAAACTACTATTGATTGCGTACGATGGGAGCCATTACTCAGCGAAGGGCTCGCATTTATGGCCAGCACTGAAAACATCGACCACAGCGCCCTCCTTCGCTTGGTCGAAAACGGTTCTGTGAGCGGCACAATCATCGTCGCGAAACCAGGAGGCTGGTCGGTCGAGATTCGGCAAGGCAGCCGCAAATGCGCGCTGACAGCACAACGCAGTGGTCAGGTGCGCCTGTTCAAGAGGCTGGAGACGCTGGTGACCTATCTGCAGGGCTTGGGCATCAGCCAGTTCAACGTGGATGCCTCCGGTTATGACCCGTTGCAACTGAAAACCTACGCCCGGCCCGATCGCTCTGAAGCGTTGAAACAAGCCCATGAAGCGGCCGCTTATGAGGAATGGTTCAAGCGACAGGTGCAGATCAGCATCGATGATCCAAGGCCAAGTATCAGCGATGAAGATGCTCGCCGAATATTCGCCGCCAAGCGTGATGCCCTGCGTCAACGAGGGCGCTGATGAAGTTGGTCTGGCGCCCGGAAGCGCTTGCTGACCGTGACCGGATAATGGATCGAATCGGTCAGGACAACCCAGTCGCTGCTGCGGATCTCGATGAAATGTTCGAATCAAAAGGGGAAATAGCAAGACAGCGCCCAACCTTGTACCGAAAGGGCAGGGTCCTCGGAACACGTGAAATCGTTGCGGCCGCCAACTACGTCATCGTCTACGCAATCAAAAAAGACCGGGTGGAAGTGCTCCGTGTCATGCATGCACGGCGGCAATGGCCTTAGCTAGAGGATCATTTTGCAGGAATGTTAAGTGGCATTACTCTGGCCGTATCACGCCAAAAATGAACGAATACTGCTACACGGCAAGTGACGAACCGCCGTTGAGATGAGCTTACCCAAATCTTCGCCCATGAAAAAACCGCCCCAAAGGGCGGTTTTTTATTCACTGCAAACCACTACTTACAATTTCGGCCCAGCCGCCTTGATCGCGTCGCTCACTTCGAACTTCTTGAAGTTCTCGATGAACAGACCGGCCAATGCTTTCGCCGCCTCGTCGTACGCAGCCTTGTCAGCCCAGGTGTTGCGTGGGTTGAGCAGGTTGGTGTCGACGCCTGGTACGGCCAGAGGCACGTCGAGGTTGATGGTGTCCAGGTGCTCGGTGGCGGCACCGATCAGTGCGCCGCTCTGGATCGCTGCGATCACCGCGCGGGTGGTCGGGATGTTGAAGCGTTGGCCGACGCCGTAGCCGCCGCCGGTCCAGCCGGTGTTGACTAGGTAGACCTTGGAGCCGAAGCCGCGGATGCGCTTGATCAGCAGTTCTGCGTACTCACCAGCCGGACGCGGGAAGAACGGTGCGCCGAAGCAGGTGGAGAAGGTCGACTTGATGCCGCTGCCCGAACCCATTTCAGTCGAGCCCACCAGTGCGGTGTAGCCGGAAAGGAAGTGGTAGGCCGCTTGCTCTTCGTTGAGGATCGACACTGGCGGCAGCACGCCGGTCAGGTCGCAGGTCAGGAAGATCACCGCGTTTGGCTCGCCACCGAGGTTCTTCTCGGAGCGCTTGGCAACGTGCTCCAGCGGGTAGGCGGCGCGGCTGTTCTGGGTCAGGCTGACATCGGCGTAGTCGGCGTGCTTGGCGTCGTCGATAACGACGTTCTCCAGCACTGCACCGTGCTTGATGGCTTTCCAGATGACCGGCTCGTTCTTCTCGGAGAGGTCGATGCACTTGGCGTAGCAACCGCCTTCGATGTTGAACACCACGCCTTCGCCCCAGCCGTGTTCGTCGTCACCGATCAGGTAACGGCTTTCGTCGGCCGACAGGGTGGTTTTACCGGTGCCCGACAGACCGAAGAACAGGGTCACGTCGCCGTCTTCGCCGATGTTGGCAGCACAGTGCATTGGCAGCACGTCAGCGGCCGGCAGCAGGAAGTTCTGCACCGAGAACATGGCTTTCTTCATCTCGCCGGCGTAACGCATGCCGGCGATCAGCACTTTCTTCTGCGCGAAGTTGATGATCACGCAACCATCGGAGTTGGTGCCGTCACGCTCAGGCACGCACTCGAAGTTGGCGACGTTGAGCACTTGCCATTCTTCACGGCCAGCCGGGTTGTACCGGGCCGGGTTGATGAACAGGCAACGACCGAACAGGTTCTGCCAGGCAGTCTGCGTGGTCATTTTCACGGCCAGGTAGTGATCTTCCGCCGCGCCTACATGCACGTGGGAAACGAAGTGCTCTTGCGCGTTGTTGAAGGCCTCGACGCGAGCCCACAGGGCATCGAACTTGTCGGCCGGGAACTTGCGGTTGATCGGGCCCCAGGCGATAGCAGCCTGGGTGGAAGGCTCTTCAACGATGAAACGGTCGACTGGCGAGCGGCCGGTGCGGTGACCGGTGCGAACAACCAGAGCGCCGGTATCGGCAAGCTCGCCTTCACCGCGATTCAGGGCTTCTTTTACCAGATCATCAACACTCAGATCGGTGTACACGGCGTTATTGGCTTGCGTCATGAGGTTCCCCGTCGGCCAGTGGCCGAGTGTGCTCCAAACGTTTTGTAGTAGAAAGTCGTGCACTACTACCGCGAAAAAAGTGGGCCGGATTATGCCAGAAAAGCCCAAAAAGAGTAGGGTCCTCCCGTCGTAACGGCGATATTCCGTCATTACGCAGTGAATTTACCTGCGCTGAACCGTTTTAGTGACGGGTATCTGACGGCGTATCGACGCCCGCGCCAGCGAACAATTGAGCAATATCGGCCGCGTCGAACAGGTACTGCTGATTGCAGAATTGGCAATCGATCTCGACTTTGCCGCCTTGCTCGGCGGCCAGCGCCAGCGCATCTTCCAGCCCAAGACTGACCAGCGCATTGCCGGAGCGTTCCCGCGAGCAACTGCAACTGAAGCGCAAATGCTGCACATCGAACAGGCGCACCTGTTCTTCATGGTACAGACGATGCAGGACGGTTTCGTTGTCCAGGCTCAGCAGCT
The DNA here is from genome assembly GCF_025910115.1 of Pseudomonas sp. RG1. Lineage (NCBI taxonomy): Bacteria > Pseudomonadati > Pseudomonadota > Gammaproteobacteria > Pseudomonadales > Pseudomonadaceae > Pseudomonas > Pseudomonas sp. RG1. Next base: position 159,388 of record NZ_JAPCIK010000002.1, on the reverse strand, counting down.
CATCGGCGCTCAGAGTGCTGGCCAACGCGGTGAGGTGCTGCCAGCTGGCGGCGCGATCCTCTTCGTCTTTCAAGCGATCGGCGGGGAGTTGTTGCAGCAGCATGCCGCGGGCACGACGACCGTCGGCGAACAGCTTGAAGCGCGTGCCAACCTGCTGCGACATGACGAAGTAGTTGGTGAAGCAATCCGACAGGGTTTCGCCGTCGAGATCGACAATGCCCTGATAGCGCTGGCCAACAGTCGGGTCGACAGTCAGGGCCAGAACGCCGTTCGGCATCAATTCGGCAAGGGTCGCGTCAGCCGCGATCTGCTCGGCGTCGTAACGCGCCAGACCACGGATCTCACGCTCGCTGGAGCACTCGATCATCAGCAGCGGAATCGGCCCTTCCGAGCGTGCCTGCAAAATCAGCAAGCCATCGAACTTGAGCGTGCCGACCAGCAACGAAGCGGCCGCCATCAGTTCGCCGAGCAACTGCGCGACAGGTTCCGGGTACGGGTGTTTGGCGAGGACTTCGGCGTAGCTGCGCTCCAGCGCTACCAGTTCGCCGCGAGTGTCGCTGTCATCGAAGATGAAGCGTTGAGTGAAATCGGTATCCGCTAGGTCGGTCATAGGTCTGGGTATCTGAATGTGATGACAAAATGATTACAAAACGTGAAAATTTGCGCTTGCTGGCACTTTTTTTGGTGCCGGCGCTTTTTCGCCATGGGAGGCATTTTATGAACAATCCGGGTTTGTTCCAATCAAGGTGGAACCTCGGCCGGCTGGTTCTGTGTAACGTAGTGCCGTTGGCGCTACTGGCTTTCTGGTTATGGCCTACCGGCCAGATGCTGTGTGTGATTTTCGACGAGTGGCTGTTCCGCTCGCTGAATGCGCCGCTGGCCAGCAACCCGATATGGCTCCACATCTGGGCAATTGCAAGTCTGCGCCCGTTCGACATCGTCGTCGGACTGATTCTGCTGACGCTGCTGATCAAGGGCGACTGGGTCTTCAGGGCGATCGACGTGCGTCGCGCGTTCTTCGGTTTTTTCTCTATCCTGCTGCTGATGGTGGTGATCCGCGCGCTGTTTTCCAAATTCGCCGATCACATGGGCTGGCAGCACAGCAGCCCGTCAATGGTGCTTGAGGGCGCCGTGCACATCAGCGATTACTTTCCGCATCTGGAAAAAACCTGGGAGCTGAAGGACCGTTCCGGCCAGAGTTTTCCCGGTGATCATGCCTCAGTGCTGTTGATCTGGGCATTGTTCATGGGCGTGTTCAGCCGCACCGTCGGACAATTTCTAACAGTATGGGGTCTGGCCGTGTTGTTCATGCTGCCGCGTCTGGTGGCCGGTGCGCATTGGGGACAGGACGACTACATCGGCGGCGTGCTGCTGGCGGTGTGGGCGTTGGGCTGGGGTTACTACACGCCGTTTGCCTATCACGCGTCGAACTTCTGGTTGAAGCTGACCGCGCCGGTTTTCGCGTTGCTGGGCAAGCTGCCGATGGTGTCGCGGATGAGTGTGGTGCGTAGCGCCTGATACCGCGTCGTACTCGATTCGCGAGCAGGCTCGCTGCCACAGACGACTCGATCGAATGTGGCAGCGAGCCTGCTCGCGAAGAGGCCGGCACAACGTTTCAATCTTCGTTGCTGCTACCGCGAAACTTGAACAGATCACGCCGCTGTTTCTTGCTCGGCTTGCCATCGGTGCTCACGCCCAACGACCCTGCCTTGCGCATTGCCGCAGCCGCTTCACGCTTGGCGACACTCGCCTCGGTCTCGGCATACAAGGTCTGCGCCTCGGGTGCGCCACGACGCACGATCGACAATGCCTCGACCCTCACCGTGCGCACTTCGAAGCCGGTACGAATCTCGAACTCATCACCGATGCGCGGCTCCTTGCCCGGTTTGCAGCGCTCGCCACGGCAATGCACCTTGCCACTTTCAATGGCGGCTTTGGCCAATGCACGGGTCTTGTAGAAACGCGCTGCCCATAGCCATTTATCGAGACGGACCTTGTCGTCCTCCTCCTGCTTCTGTCCCATATGAATTCCTCGCTCAGCCAGTAGTCGGAACTGTACTACCGTTTCTGTCGGGCGCAAGAACTCGGCCCTCCAGATAGACTGTGATCTTCGCCGCCTGACCGGCCTGGAGTGACCGCGTGACTAAATTTCCAACTTCGTTGACCTCACCCAAGGGCGGTTGCCAGGGCTGCCAGCAGAGCGAACCGCTGGATTTCGATTTTGCCTTCGCCTACCAGCCGATCGTCGACCTGCGCGACCAATCGGTGTTTGCCCACGAAGCGCTGGTGCGAGGCGTCTCAGGGGAAGGTGCACTGTCGGTGTTAAATCAGGTTACAGAACACAACCGCTACCGTTTCGACCAGCTCTGCCGGACCCGCGCCATCGAAGGCGCGGCGAGTCTTAATATGCAGACACACTTGTCGATCAACTTTTTGCCCAACGCCGTCTACCGTCCAGAGCTATGCATTCGCAGCACACTGGAGGCCGCACGCAAACACAACTTTCCGATCGACCGACTGATTTTCGAAACCCTGGAAATCGAGCACGTAGATAATTATCGCCATTTGACCAATATTCTGCGTGAATACCGCGAATTCGGCTTCAAGACCGCCATCGACGATTTCGGCGCCGGTTATTCGGGGCTCAATCTGCTGGCTGATTTCCAACCGGACCTGATCAAACTCGACATGGCGCTGATCCGCGATGTTGACCAGGACCGTGTCCGTCAGGTGATCGTGCGGGGGATTGTCACAATGTGTGCGGAGTTGGACGTTACAGTCATTGCCGAAGGCATAGAAAGCGCCGGGGAACGGGATTTCCTCGCGGACTGTGGAATATTTCTGATGCAGGGCTACTGGTTCGCCAGACCCGCATTCAAAGCGTTGGCCCAGGTGCCGGACGAGGCCTGGAAGCGTTAACCCTTGGTTTTTTTCTTTGAAGACATTTGATCATTTGACCGTTGTCGGTCTGCGCGAGTGGGTGGCGCTCCCGGGCCTGGGAGTCGCCGGCCTGCGCGCAAAAATCGACACCGGCGCCAGCACCTCCAGCCTGCACGCCACCGATATCGAACCGTTCGAACGCGACGGCGAGAAATGGGTGCGCTTCACTGCGCATCTCGGCACCGTGGTGCAGTTGCGTCACCGGCGCTGCGAAGCGCCACTGGTCACGCGCAAAACCATCAAGAGCTCCAACGGCCATGCGCAAGTGCGCTATGTGATCAGCACCACGCTGGCCCTCGGCGATCGGGTCTGGCCGGTAGAGTTCACCCTGGCCTGCCGCAAGTCCATGCGTTATCGCCTGTTGCTCGGTTCCAAAGCCCTGATCGATGGCCAGTTGGTGGTCAATCCGGGCATCAAGTATGTACAAGACAAGCCGGTGTTCCCGGTATCTACCTCCTCCACAGGTGTTGCATGAAGATCGCTGTGCTGTCGCGTAATCCGCGTCTGTATTCCACCCGCCGTCTGGTCGAAGCCGGAATCGAGCGCGGGCATGAAATGGTGGTGATCGACACCTTGCGCGCCTACATGAACATTGCCAGCCACAAGCCGCAGATCCATTACCGCGGCAAACCGCTGGAAGGTTTCGACGCGGTGATCCCGCGGATCGGCGCGTCGGTGACGTTCTATGGTTGCGCGGTATTGCGTCAGTTCGAAATGATGGGCGTGTTCCCACTCAACGAGTCGGTGGCCATCGCCCGCTCGCGGGACAAATTGCGTTCACTGCAGCTGCTGTCGCGACGCGGAATCGGTCTGCCGGTCACCGGTTTTGCCCACTCGCCGGACGACATCCCCGATCTGATCGCCATGGTCAACGGCGCACCGCTGGTGATCAAGGTGCTCGAAGGCACTCAGGGCATCGGCGTGGTGCTGTGCGAAACCGCGACGGCGGCAGAGTCTGTGATCGAAGCGTTCATGGGCCTGAAGCAGAACATCATGGTTCAGGAATACATCAAGGAAGCCGGCGGTGCGGATATCCGCTGCTTTGTGGTCGGCGACAAGGTGATCGCGGCAATGAAGCGCCAGGCCAAACCGGGCGAGTTTCGCTCCAACCTGCATCGCGGCGGCAGCGCCAGCCTGATCAAGATCACTCCGGAAGAACGCATGACCGCATTGCGCGCGGCCAAGGTCATGGGACTGGCGGTGGCAGGTGTGGATATCCTGCGCTCGAATCACGGACCGCTGGTGATGGAAGTGAACTCGTCGCCGGGACTGGAAGGCATCGAGACCACTACGGGCAAGAATGTCGCCGGGATCATCATCGAGCACCTGGAAAAGAATGGCGGGCCGAATATGACTCGCACCAAGGGCAAGGGCTAGAGAAGCAGCTGCTAGCGGCTAGCCTCAAGCGGCAAGTGAAAAGCGCTCTTGCTTGTAGCTTGTAGCTTGTAGCTTGTAGCTTGTAGCTTGCAGCTTGCAGCTTGCAGCTTGCAGCTTGCAGCTGCTTCTAGACTGCATCTCGGGGCAACATCAACCCCAGCGGCAATCTCACCCGCGCCTCCAGTCCACCCCCGGACCGGTTGCGCAATTCGACATTGCCGCCATGCATCGCAGCAATCCGTTTGACGATCGCCAGCCCCAGCCCGGTGCCTTTGCCACCGCGAGCCCGATCACCTCGGGTAAACGGGTTGAAGATCGCTTCAAGCTCGGACGGATCAATCCCCGCGCCACGGTCCATCACGCTCAGAACCACATACGGCGCGCTGGTATCTCCGGACACATAAGCCGCGACCTCAACACCGGTGCCGGCATGGTTCAAGGCGTTGCCGATCAGGTTGTTGAGCAGGCGTTTCATCGACACTCGACGCAGCGGAAACGGCTGGATCGGTTCCAGGCGCAGGCGCACTTTCTCTTCGTTCTGGTTGTACGGCGCGGCGACTTCGCGCACCAGATCGCTGAGGTCGACCTCTTCCACCGACTCGTCTCGACCATCGCGAATGAACGCGAGGAACTGGTCAAGAATCGCGTCCATGTCCTCGATGTCGCGGACCATGTCGTCGGTGAGGTCGGTGTGATCGCCCATCAGTTCCAGCGACAGGCGCAAGCGTGTCAGCGGCGTGCGCAAGTCATGGGACACCCCCGCCAGCATCAGCTCACGTTCGCGTCCGGCCTGTTCGACGTCCTCGGCCATCTGGTTGAAGGCGCGATAAACCTCGGTCATTTCGCTCGGCGTGTCGCTGATCGGCAAACGCACGCTGCGGCCCTGACCGAGTTGCCGCGCGGCATACACCAGGCGCTTCAACGGCTGGTTGAGCTGGCTGACGAAAATCCATGCGGAGGCTGTCGACAACAGGCCGATGGCGAGGAACCAGCCGAGCACGTTCCAGATTTTCTGGCCGCGCAGCGGATGTGGATACAACGGCACTTTCAGCCAGCCATCGCCCAGGCTCGGTGCCCTCACCCACAGCGCCGGCGGCGAGTGCATGCGCAAACGCACCTCGGTATCAGCGCCCAGTTCCGCCTGCATCTGCCGCTGATAGATTTCGCTGTACGGCCAGTGCTGCTCGCCTTCCGGCACACCGGCGCCGACCACACGAATCAGGGTCGCGGCATCGGCAATTTTTGCGCGGTTCTCTTCGTCGGCGGCCCAATAGGCGCGCAGCGTCAGAGCGACACCATGGCTGTATTGGCGGTCCACCAGCACGTCCTCGTTCATCAACAGATAAACCAGGGTCAGCGCCTTGGAAAACAGCACGACGATCAGCACCAGCCAGAGGGTGCGGGAGAAAAAACTTTGGGGGAACCAGACGGGGGTTTTCATCTTTAACCGCTACACACTTGCAGGAGCGAGCAATGCTCGCATATTGCGGATTGCGAGTCTGTGGCAATGGCCGTGCGACCAGAGCCTTGCAGACCCGCTCCTACAAATCACCGATCACTTGGTGGCGGTGCCATCCGGTACGAACACGTAACCCACGCCCCAGACGGTCTGGATGTAACGCGGTTTCGACGGATCGGGTTCGATCATCCGGCGCAGACGCGAAATCTGCACGTCGATGGAACGCTCCAGCGCATCCCACTCACGGCCACGGGCGAGATTCATCAGCTTGTCACGGGTCAGTGGCTGACGAGCGTTCATCACCAGCGCCTTGAGTACCGCGAACTCACCGGTGGTGAGCATGTGCACTTCATCGCCACGCTTGAGTTCGCGGGTGGCCAGCGACAACACGTAATCACCGAAGGTGACGTTTTCGTCTTCGCTGCCCGGTGCGCCCGGTACCGGTGCGGCCTGACGGCGCAACACCGCTTTGACCCGCGCCATAAGCTCGTCCGGGTTGAACGGCTTGGCCAGGTAATCGTCGGCGCCCAGTTCAAGGCCCTTGATGCGGCTCAGCTCATCGCCCTTGGCGGTGAGCATGATGATCGGAATCTGGTTGTTCGCGCTGCGCAGGCGGCGGCACGCGGTCAGGCCGTCTTCGCCCGGCAGCATCAGGTCGAGAACGACCAGATTGAACACTTCACGCGCCAGCAGACGGTCCATCTGCTCGGTGTTCGGAACGGTACGGGCACGGTAGCCCTTGCTGACGAAGAAACGCTCCAGCAGGCTGCTCAGCCCCGGATCGTCATCAACGATAAGAATTTTTTCGCCTTCAGCCGTTTGTGCAGTGCTGCTCATTGGATGCTCCTTTTAGCTCGGCGCGCATTATGGCGTAGCTGTCGTTATACGCACCGTGTGCATTGTTAGCAGATTTTTCCTTCACTGCCAGAAAACCGGGGTTTATGCCTACAGCCTGCAACGCCCCCGAATGACAGAACGCTGGTTATAATGCGCGGCGTTTTGCGCCAGGCAACGTCTGAATCGTTACCGTAAGTGGCCGGTATTTTTTCCGGCCCTGTGCAGTAACTGTTCGATTTCACGGGTCAATGGGCAGCTTCTTGATCCAGGCAGCGGCAATTTTCCAGCCGCTCAATCAGCCTCCAGGCCATTATCTGCGTGCCTGCGAGCCTGCTTTCATACTATGTCAGGTGGTTTTATGGACAGCATCAACAGCCGCATCGCCGAGGAACTCGGCGTACGCCCACAACAGGTCGAAGCGGCCGTCGCGCTACTCGATGAAGGTTCTACCGTTCCCTTTATCGCCCGTTACCGGAAAGAAGTCACCGGCAGCCTCGATGACACCCAGTTGCGTCATCTGGAAGAGCGCCTGCGCTACCTGCGAGAACTCGACGAACGGCGCATCAGCATCCTCGCCAGCATCGAGGAGCAAGGCAAACTCACCCCTGCCCTTGAGCGCGACATCAAGCTCGCCGACACCAAAACCCGTCTCGAAGACTTGTACCTGCCGTACAAGCAGAAGCGCCGCACCAAGGGCCAGATCGCCCTCGAAGCCGGCCTCGGCGAACTGGCCGACGGCTTGTTCAACGACCCGAACCTGTCGCCGGAAACCGAAGCCGCGCGCTTCGTCGACGCCGAAAAAGGCGTGGCCGACGTCAAGGCTGCGCTGGAAGGCGCCAAGTACATCCTCATGGAGCGCTTCGCCGAAGACGCCAGCCTGCTGGAAAAGCTGCGTAATTTCCTCAAACAGGAAGCGATCCTCAGTGCCCGCGTCATCGCCGGCAAGGAAGAGGAAGGCGCCAAGTTCCGTGATTATTTCGAACACGACGAGCCGCTGAAAACCATGCCCTCGCACCGCGCCCTCGCCATTTTCCGTGGCCGCAACGAAGGCATTCTCAGCTCCGCGCTGAAAGTCGGCGATGAGCTGCCCGGCACCATGCACCCGTGCGAAGGCATGATCGCTCAGCAGTTCGGCATCCAGAACCAGAACCGCCCGGCGGACAAATGGCTCGGTGAAGTGGTGCGCTGGACCTGGAAGGTCAAGCTCTACACCCACCTGGAAACCGACCTGCTGGGCGAGTTGCGCGACGGTGCCGAAACCGAAGCGATCAACGTGTTCGCGCACAACCTGCACGACCTGCTGTTGGCCGCTCCGGCCGGCCCGCGCGCGACCCTGGGCCTCGACCCGGGCCTGCGTACCGGCTGCAAGGTTGCCGTGGTCGACTCCACCGGCAAGCTGCTCGACCACGCCACGGTTTACCCGCACGTGCCACACAACAAGTGGGATCAGACCATCGCCATCTTGGCCGCGCTGTGCGCCAAGCACTCGGTGGATCTGATCGCCATCGGCAACGGTACTGCCAGCCGTGAGACCGACAAGCTGGCGATCGAACTGATCAAAAAATATCCAGCGATGAAAATGACCAAGGTCATGGTGTCCGAAGCCGGCGCCTCGGTGTACTCGGCCTCGGAACTGGCGGCCAAGGAATTCCCGGATCTGGACGTGTCGATCCGTGGCGCCGTATCGATAGCCCGTCGCTTACAGGATCCGCTGGCCGAACTGGTGAAAATCGATCCGAAATCCATCGGTGTCGGCCAGTACCAGCACGACGTCTCGCAGCTGAAACTGGCGCGCGGTCTGGATGCCGTGGTCGAGGACTGCGTGAACGCCGTGGGCGTGGATGTGAACACTGCCTCCGTGGCATTGCTGGCGCGGATCTCCGGCCTCAACGCAACGCTAGCGCAAAACATCGTTGCTCACCGTGACGAACACGGCGCGTTCAAGACCCGTGCAGCGCTGAAGAAAGTCGCGCGACTGGGCGAGAAAACCTTCGAACAGGCCGCCGGTTTCTTGCGCGTGATGAACGGCGACAACCCGCTGGATTCGTCGGCGGTTCACCCGGAAGCCTATCCACTGGTGCAGCGTATTGCCGCTGAAACCGACCGCGACATTCGCTCGCTGATCGGCGATGCCGCGTTCCTCAAGCGTCTGGATCCGAAGAAATTCACCGACGAAACCTTCGGTCTGCCGACCGTCACCGACATCCTGCAAGAACTGGAAAAACCCGGTCGCGACCCACGTCCGGAGTTCAAGACCGCCGAGTTCCAGGAAGGCGTCGAAGACCTCAAGGATCTGCAACTGGGGATGATCCTCGAAGGCGTGGTGACCAACGTGACGGCGTTTGGTGCGTTCGTCGACATCGGCGTGCATCAGGATGGTCTGGTGCACATCTCGGCGCTGTCGGAAAAGTTCATCAAGGACCCGCGCGAAGCAGTCAAGGCCGGTGACGTGGTGAAAGTGAAGGTCATGGAAGTCGATATCCCGCGCAAACGCGTCGGCCTGTCGATGCGCATGAGTGACACTCCCGGCGAGAAAATCGATGGCGCCCGTGGCTCGCGTCCGGGCTCGGCACCGCGCCAGTCTTCGGGCAACGCGCCGCGCAAGGAAACCGCCACCGCCGCGCCGGTGAACAATGCGATGGCCTCGCTGTTCGCCAACGCCAAGCAGTTGAAGAAACGCTGATGGAAATGCCGGCCGGGCTCGTCGAGAGCGCGTTTTTCAAGCTGTTGGGCTGTCGCCTGCACAGTCTCGAAACCGGGGTGGCGCAAGTCGCCCTGGCGCTTGAGCCCGAACTGCGCAACCGTGGCGGCAAACTGCACGGCGGCGCGCTGTTCAGTCTGGTCGACATTGCCATGGGCCTGGCTTGTTCCAGCAGCCATGGCTTCGATCAGCAGAGTGCGACTATCGAATGCAAGATCAACTACATCCGCGCCGTTTCCGAGGGCGAGGTGCTGTGCACGGCGCGGGTGATCCATCCGGGCCGGCGCACGCTGGTGGTCGAAGCCGAGGTGATGCAGGGCGACAAACTGGTCGCAAAAGCGCAAGGCACCTTCGCTGTCCTGTAGATGTTGCTCATCATTTTGAGTTAATTTCGGCGCTGTGATCGCAGCGTCGAGCTTTTCTGTGGGAGCGAGCTTGCTCGCGAAGAGGGCATTTCAGTCAGCCTCAAGTCGCCTGACACTCCGCCTTCGCGAGCAAGCTCGCTCCCACAGTTCGCGTGCATCCGCCAGATTCAGGGAATGAAGTTGGCGATTCAACGGGGGCTGACAGGCCCGAAAAACCAGGCGATAACGCCAGTTTCAACTTCACCCTTGTAGACCGTCCTGCCCACCCCCATATTGGGGCGACTGACGCGTGAAGGAATCCAAATTGAGCGAACTTCTCAACCGCCGCCTGGCTCTGCTTGGCGAGCGCGCTAACCTCTCTCTGCTCAAGCAGTGCCTGCACGGTATCGAACGTGAATGCCTGCGTGTGACCAGTGAAGGTCGCCTGGCGCAAACGCCGCACCCCGAAGCCCTGGGTTCCGCGCTGACCAACGAACAGATCACCACCGACTACTCCGAGTCGCTGCTGGAATTCATCACGCCCGCCCTGCCGGATCCTGCCGACACGCTGGCGAGCCTGGACAAGATTCATCGTTTTGCCTACAGCAAACTCGGCAACGAGTACCTGTGGAGTCCATCGATGCCGTGCCCGTTGCCGGCCGAGGAAGACATCCCGATTGCCTACTACGGCACCTCCAACATCGGTCAGCTCAAATACGTCTATCGCAAGGGCCTGGCCCTGCGTTACGGCAAGACCATGCAGTGCATTGCCGGGATTCACTACAACTTTTCCCTGCCGGAACAACTCTGGCCATTGCTGCGCGAGGCCGAAGGTTTCGTCGGCACCGATCGCGATTTCCAGTCGGTGTCCTACATCGCGCTGATTCGCAATTTCCGTCGCTACAGCTGGCTGCTGATGTACCTGTTCGGTGCCTCGCCGGCGCTGGACGCCGGTTTCTTGCGCGGGCGTTCGCATCAGCTCGAACAGCTCGATCCGGACACCCTCTATCTGCCGTACGCCACCAGCCTGCGCATGAGCGATCTCGGTTATCAGAGCAACGCCCAGGCCGGCCTGACACCGTGCTACAACGATCTGGCGAGCTACACCGACAGCCTGCGCGAAGCGGTGGCCACGCCCTACGCGCCGTACGTGGAAGTCGGCACGCACAAGGATGGCGAGTGGGTGCAGCTCAATACCAACATCCTGCAGATCGAAAACGAGTACTACTCCAACATCCGCCCGAAACGCGTGACCTACACCGGCGAGCGGCCGATCCAGGCGTTGATGGCGCGCGGCATCCAGTACGTCGAAGTGCGCTGCCTGGACATCAACCCGTTCCTGCCGATGGGCATCGACCTCACCGAATCGCGCTTCATCGACGCCTTCCTGCTGTACTGCGCGCTGAACGACAGCCCGCTGCTGACCAACACTTCGTGCGGCAACGCCACCTCGAACTTCCTCAGCGTGGTCAAGGAAGGTCGCCGTCCGGGCCTGCAATTGCAGCGTGACGGTCAGCCGGTCGAGATGAAGCAATGGGCCGCTGAACTGCTGGAACAGATTGCTCCGCTGGCGGCGATGCTCGACCAGAGCGTCGGCGGCGATGCCCACAGCAAGGCACTGGATGCGCAACTGGCCAAGGTCAACGATCCGTCCCTGACGCCATCGGCGCAGGTGCTGGCGGCCATGGCCGAGCACAAGGAAAGCTTTGCGCAGTTCTCCCTGCGCCAGAGCCAGACCCACGCCGAGTTCTTCCGCAGCGAGCCGTTGGCGGCTGACGAGCAAGCGAAGTTTGAAGAACTGGCGCGCGCATCGCTGGCGCAGCAGACCGAGCTTGAGCAGAACGAAGTCGGCGATTTCGATGTGTTTGTCGGCGCGTATCAGGCGAGTATTCTCGCCATCAGCAATTAAAGCCGCCCCGGCCTTGATCGTTCCCACGCTCTGCGTGGGAATGCAGCCTGTGAGGCTCCGCGTCCCTTGAGGCGTTACCACGCAGAGCGGGGGAACGATCAGTCAAAGGCTCACATCCTCTCCTGCCTTAGATTTTTCCGCTCATAAGCTCATTCGAAAAAGTTATTTATTTCGGTATTCTTAGATCATTTAGTCTCCACTCACGCCGACATTCGGTCGCCTGATCTGGAGCTCTCAATTGAAACTGAATTTCCCGCTTCGCCTGCTCGCCGCCGCCTCACTGGCCGCTGCAAGCTTCCTGGCCCAGGCGGCCGACCTCACTGTCGCCTACCAGACTACCGTCGACCCGGCCAAGGTCGCTCAGGCCGACGGCGCCTACGAGAAAGCCACCAAGGCCGACATCAGCTGGCGCAAGTTCGATAACGGCGCCGATATCATCGCCGCCATCGCGTCCGGCGATGTGCAGATCGGCTACCTCGGTTCGAGTCCGTTGACCGCCGCGATCACCCGCAAAGTGCCGGTCGAAACCTTCCTGATTGCCACGCAGATCGGCGCCGCTGAAGCACTGGTCGCGCGCGACGGCTCCGGCATCAAGACTCCGCAGGATCTGATCGGCAAGAAAATCGCCGTGCCGTTCGTGTCCACCGGGCACTACAGCCTGCTCGCCGCGCTCAAGCACTGGAACATCGACCCGTCGAAAGTCACCGTGCTCAACCTCGCGCCGCCAGCGATCATCGCGGCGTGGAAACGCGGCGATATCGACGCCACTTACGTGTGGGATCCGGCACTGGGCGTGGCCAAGGAAAACGGCAAAGTGCTGATCACCTCCGGCGAGCTGGCCAAGTTCGGCGCGCCAACCTTCGATGCGTGGATCGTGCGCAAGGACTTCGCCGAGAAGCACCCGGAAATCGTCACCGCGTTCGCCAAGGTCACCCTCGACGCCTATGCCGATTACCGCAAGGATCCGCAGGCCTGGCTGGCCAACCAGAGCAACGTCGACAAACTGGTCAAACTATCCGGCGCCAAGGCCAGCGACATCCCATTGCTGCTGCAGGGCAACGTCTACCCGCTGGCGGCGGATCAGGTCAGTGATCTCGGCGCGCCGACCACCAAAGCCATCACTGACACTGCCGCGTTCCTCAAGGAGCAAGGCAAGGTCGAAGCCGTCCTGCCGGACTACGCGCCTTACGTCAGCGCCAAATACATCACCAACTGATCGGGAGATACAGCGATGGCCTTGCTACAGCTGGAGCGCATCAGCGCACAGTACCCGGGCAGCCCGGAGCCGGTGCTGGCGGATATTTCTCTGACCCTGGGGCCGCAGCAATTGCTGGTCGCCCTCGGCCCGTCCGGCAGTGGCAAGACTTCGCTGTTGAACCTGATTGCCGGTTTCGTCGAACCGAGTTCAGGACGCATCACCCTTGACGGCGTGCCAGTCAAAGGCCCGAGCGCCGAACGTGGCGTGGTGTTTCAGGACGACGCCTTGCTGCCCTGGCAGGACGTCTTGGCCAACGTCGCCTTCGGCCTTGAACTGGCCGGTGTCGGCAAGGACAAACGCGAACAGCGCGCCCGGGAAATGCTCGCGCTGGTCGATCTCGCCGGCTTCGAAGAGCGGCGCATCTGGCAATTGTCCGGCGGCCAGAAACAACGCGTCGGCCTCGCCCGCGCCCTCGCCGCCGACCCGCGCGTGTTGCTGATGGACGAGCCGTTCGGTGCGCTTGATGCATTCACTCGCGAGCAGATGCAGGAGCTGTTGCTGCAAGTCTGGCAACGCACGGCCAAGCCGGTTTTCCTGATTACCCACGATATTGAAGAAGCGGTGTTCCTCGCCACGGACCTGATTCTGCTGGCGCCGAATCCGGGGCAGATCGTCGAGCGTCTGCAATTGGATTTCGGTCAGCGTTATGCCGCTGGCGAGTCGGCCCGTGCGATCAAATCCGATCCGCGTTTTATCGAAACCCGCGAGCACGTGCTGAGCAAAGTCTTCTCGCAACGCAGCGCCGTACCCCGGCAGGAGCGCGCATGAGCAGTTACGACGTTTCCGCTGCGGCGGTGAAAACACCTTCGGTGAGCATCCCGGTGCGCCGCAGCCTCAGCACTCGCTGGATCAGCCTGCTGACCCTGTTCGGCCTGTTGGCGGTCTGGTGGGCGGTGACCGCTACCGGGATGATCGAACCGCTGTTCCTGCCGCCACCCTCCGCCGTCCTGCAAAAGGGCTGGTTGCTGGCGACCTCGGGATATATGGATTCGACGCTGTGGCAGCACCTGGGCGCGAGCCTGAGCCGCATCGGCCTGGGTCTCGCTTTTGCCATTCTCACCGCCGTGCCGGTGGGCATTGCCATCGGCGCCAACCGCATCGCCCGTGGTGTGCTCGATCCGCTGATCGAGTTCTACCGCCCGATCCCGCCGCTGGCCTATCTGCCGCTGATCGTGATCTGGTGCGGCATTGGCGAGTTGTCGAAAGTGCTGCTGATCTATCTGGCGATTTTTGCGCCGATTGCCATCGCCACCGCGACGGGTGTGCGCACGGTTGATCCAGCAAAACTGCGCGCGGCGCAGTCATTGGGCGCGATGCGCGCGCAGTTGATTCGCCATGTGATTTTGCCGAGCGCTCTGCCGGACATTCTCACCGGCGTGCGCATTGGTCTGGGCGTCGGCTGGTCGACCCTGGTCGCCGCTGAACTGATCGCGGCCACCAGTGGCCTGGGTTTCATGGTGCAGTCGGCCGCGCAATTCCTGGTCACAGATGTCGTGGTGCTGGGAATTCTGGTCATCGCCCTGATCGCCTTCGCCATGGAAATGGGCCTGCGCGCATTGCAGCGCAGACTGGTGCCATGGCACGGCCAGGCGCACTAAATCGTTTTGTGAAAATTCCCCTGTGGGAGCGAGCCTGCTCGCGAAAGCGTCAGATCAGTCACTGCACTGTCGCCTGACACTCTGCATTCGCGAGCAGGCTCGCTCCCACAAAAGCATGACACTCCGAATTCGAAGAGAACGACCATGAGCACCTTCAGCATCACCCCATTAAGCTCGGCCCTCGGTGCGCAGATCAACGGCGTCGACATCAGCCAGCCGCTGAGCCTGGAACACCGCGACGCCATCGAGCAGGCGCTGCTCAAGTATCAGGTGCTGTTCTTCCGCAACCAACCGATCGAGCCAGCGCAACAGGCACGTTTCGCGCATTATTTCGGCGACCTGCACATTCACCCGATCTACCCGAACGTGCCGGAACAACCGGAAGTGCTGATTCTTGATACCGCCGTCACCGACGTGCGCGATAACGCGATCTGGCATACCGACGTGACCTTCCTGCCGACGCCGGCAATGGGCGCAGTGCTCAGCGCCAAGTTGCTGCCGGAGTTCGGTGGCGACACGTTGTGGGCCAGCGGTATCGCGGCATATGAAGCGTTGTCGGCACCGATGAAAACCCTGCTCGAAGGTCTGAGCGCTACCCACGATTTCACCCGATCGTTTCCACTCGAGCGCTACGGCAACACGCCTGAAGCGGTGGCGCAGTGGGAAGAAGCGCGGCGCAAGAATCCGCCGCTGTCGCACCCGGTGATCCGTACGCACCCGGTGAGCGGCCGGCGCTCACTGTTCGTCAATGAAGGGTTTACCTCGAAGATCAACGAGCTGTCGGAAACCGAGAGTGAGGCGATTCTGAAGTTTCTGTTCGCCCATGCGACGCGACCGGAATTCACCATTCGCTGGCGCTGGCAGAAAGACGATATTGCCTTCTGGGATAACCGCGTGACGCAGCATTACGCGGTGGATGATTACCGACCGGCGCGGCGGGTGATGCAGCGGGCGACGGTGTTGGGGGATGTGCCGTTCTTCAAGTGATTGCTGATGATCGTTCCCACGCTCTGCGTGGGAATGCATCAACGGACGCTCGCGTTCGGCTTTAGATGGGACGCAGAGCGTCCCGGGCGGCATTCCCACGCAGAGCGTGGGAACGATCCTCTCAGCGGCTTATTCGGCTGTCGAAGGCTTCTCCCAAAGATTGATCCCACCCTCCTGGGCAAACCGGTCAATCTCCGCCAGCTCTTCAGCACTGAAGTTCAGATTCTTCAGCGCGCCGACGTTCTCGATGATCTGCTCCGGCCGGCTCGCGCCGATCAGTGCCGAGGTCACTCGTGGATCACGCAGTGTCCACGCCAGGGCCAGTTGCGCCAGACTCTGGCCGCGACGCTGGGCGATCTCGTTCAACGCTCGCACGTGAGCGATGTTGGCCTCGGACAAGTGCGAAGCCTGCAACGAGCCGCCGCCGGGACGATTGACTCGCGCATCGGCCGGCACGCCGTTGAGGTATTTGTCGGTGAGCAAACCCTGCGCCAGCGGCGTGAAGGCGATGACGCCCGTGCCGAGTTCATCGGTGGTATCGAGCAGATCCTTTTCCACCCAGCGATTGAGCAGGTTGTACGCCGGTTGATGAATCAGCAGCGGCACTTTCCACTCTTTCAGCAGCGCGGCCATCTCGCGGGTTTTCACGCCTGAGTAAGACGAGATACCGATGTACAGCGCCTTGCCCTGCTGCACGGCGGTGGCGAGGGCGCTGGCGGTTTCCTCCAGCGGAGTGTCCGGGTCGAAGCGGTGCGAATAAAAGATGTCCACGTAGTCGAGACCAAGACGTTGCAGGCTCTGGTCGAGGCTGGCCAGCACGTATTTGCGCGAGCCGCCGCCCTGACCGTACGGGCCGGGCCACATGTCCCAGCCAGCCTTGCTGGAAATGATCAGTTCGTCGCGATACTGCTTGAAGTCTTCGCGCAGCAGGCGACCGAAATTGATCTCGGCACTGCCATACGGCGGGCCGTAGTTGTTGGCCAGATCGAAATGGTTGATGCCCAGATCGAACGCGGTACGCAGCAAGGCACGCTGGGTCTCGATCGGCGTGCTGTCGCCAAAGTTGTGCCACAGGCCCAGCGACAATGCCGGCAGCACCAGACCGCTGCGACCGACGCGGCGGTAAGGGATGGAGTCATAGCGGTTTTCGGCAGCGGTGTATGTCATCGAATCCTCTCTTGTCTGTCTTTTAGTCATCAGAAACCGGACACCTTTGTGGCGAGGGGATTTATCCCCGATGGGTGGCAAAGCCGCCCCAAAACCTGAAACCTAGGTGAATCAGGTGTACCGAGTGCGCTGGTTTTACGACTGCTTCGCAGCCGAACGGGGATGAATTCCCTCACCACAAAGGCCCCATCAATCATGCGAAGCGGTTTACAGGTCGGGCGAGCCCCAGGTTCTGCCGCAACGTGCGCCCTTCATACTCGGTTCTGAACAAGCCACGCCGTTGCAGTTCCGGCACTACGCCGTTGGCGAAATCTTCGAGCCCACCCGGCAGGTGCGGCACCAGCACATTGAAGCCGTCCGCCGCGCCTTGCTCGAACCACTCCTGCAGGCAATCGGCAATCTGTGCCGGCGTGCCGACCAGGCTGTGATGCCCCCGCCCGCCAGCGATCCTGCGACCAAGCTCGGCGAGGGTCAGGTTCTCCCGCCCGGCCAGCTCGGTCAGCAATTTCTGTCGGCTCTGCTGACCGCTGTCAGTCAGCGGCAATGGCGGCAGCGGCCCGTCCAGCGGGTACTTCGATAAATCGAAGTTGCCCAGCATACGCCCAAGCAGCGCGACGCCCACCTCGGGTTCGACCAATTGCTGAAACGTTTCACACTTTTCCTGCGCTTCAGCCTCGGTAGCAGCGACCACCACGAACACACCGGGCATGATTTTCAGCGAATCGGTGCTGCGCCCGAACTTGGCCAAGCGTCCCTTGATATCAGC
Source organism: Pseudomonas sp. RG1 (assembly GCF_025910115.1). Lineage (NCBI taxonomy): Bacteria > Pseudomonadati > Pseudomonadota > Gammaproteobacteria > Pseudomonadales > Pseudomonadaceae > Pseudomonas > Pseudomonas sp. RG1. The sequence goes on along the minus strand of NZ_JAPCIK010000002.1, from coordinate 142,045 downwards.
GTAAAACGACTGTGCGGCGGCCAGCGAAGTCTGCGCGGTGAACACCACTTCCGCCGTTTGCGCCGCCAGTTCGCGCCCGGCTTCGGAAGAACCGGCCTGGACGATCACCGGTTGCCCCTGCGGCGAGCGCGCGACGTTCAGCGGGCCTTTGACACGGAAATGTTCACCGACATGATCGAGCACATGCAGCTTGTGCGGGTGGTAATAGGCGCCGCTGGCCTTGTCGCGGTGGAAGGCATCGTCTTCCCAACTGTCCCAGAGCCCGGTGACCACCTGATGAAATTCACGGGCGCGGCTGTAGCGTTCGGCATGGCCGATGTGTGCGTCGCGGCCGAAATTAAGCGCCTCGGCGGCGTTGTCCGAAGTCACCAGATTCCACCCGGCCCGTCCGCCCGATAAGTGATCGAGCGAGGCGAACTTGCGCGCCACGTGGTACGGCTCGTTGTAACTGGTGGTGGCCGTGGCGATCAGGCCGATGTGCTCGGTCACCGCGCTCAGTGCCGAGAGCAAGGTCAGCGGCTCGAAGTGATCGGAGCGCGCCATGCGGCTGGCGATATCTTCGGTCGGTGCGGCGACGCTGTCGGCGACAAACAGCGCATCGAACTTTGCCGCTTCGGCGATCTGCGCCAGACGTTTGTAGTGGGCGAAATCCAGCCCCGCATCCGCAGGCACATCGGGGTGCCGCCACGCCGCCACGTGATGCCCGGTGGCCATGAGAAATGCACCGAGTTTCATCTGTCTGCTCATCTCAGAAATCCTTGCGCAATTGCACGCCGAAGTAGCGCTCGTCATCGCGAGGCACGGCGCGATAGATGTAGCTACCGCCACTGGCCAGCAACGGCGAATAGGACTTGTCGGCGAGATTCTTGCCAAGCAGCGCGACGCGCCAGCCATTGCTGTAATCGGCCAGGGCGACGCTGGCATTCCACAGCCCGTAAGCGCCCTGTTTGGTATCGGGGTTCTGGCTGATGTCGTACTGCACTTCGCTTTGCCAGCTGTAATCGGTGCCCAGTTCGATATCGAGACCATTGTCGAGCGGGATGGTGTAGTCGGCGCGCACGTAGCTTTTCCAGTCCGGGCTGAACGGCAATGGTTTGCCGTTGACGTTGCACGACGCCGCCGCGCCGGCGGGGCAGGCGAACTCGTCGATGCGTGCGCGGGTGTAGGCCAGAGCGCCGGAGAACTTCAGTTGCTGGGTGGCTTGCAGGGCGTAATCGAGTTCGACGCCTTCGCTGGTCACGCTGCCGGCGTTGATCAGACGCGTCACTACTTGCCCGGCGACGGTGTCGAAAAAGTTCGCCTGATAGTTGTCGTACTTGCTATGGAAGATCGCCAGATTGGTGGTCAGGCGATTGTTCCAGGAGGTGGCTTTGATCCCCGCTTCCCAAGTGTTGGAAGTCTCCGGTTTCAGCGCTTCGGTGTCGCGCGGCTGCATATTGAAGAACACGTTGTAGGCCGGGCCTTTGTAGCCGCGTGAATAGGTCAGGTAACTGGTGACGGTATCGCTCAGGTCGTACTGCAAACCGAGGCGACCGGACCAGCCATCTTCGTCCACCGAGCCGGAGCTGCTGGTCGCCGGTTGGATGCCGCTGACGGTGGTTGCTGATGTTGAAACGCGGCGGTGATCGTATTCCAGATCATCGTGGGTGTAGCGCAGGCCGGCGATGCCGCGAAAGTGCGAAGTGAAGTTCAGCGTGCTCTCGCCGAACACCGCGTAGCTGTCGCTGGTGGTGCTGTAATCGGCAACGCCACGGTCGGTGCGATTAGTCGTGGTGAGGGTGCGTTGATAGGTCTCGTCGTCCTTGCCGTGCATGTAGAACAGGCCGCCGACGTACTCGAGAAACTCGCCCTTCGGTGAGGCCAGCCGCAGCTCTTGCGAATACTGGTCGAAGGCCAGATCGCCCTTGTCGGCGGTGCCGGGGAACGCCGCCGTCACGGTGCCGAGGCGATCACCATCTTGATACTGGGTGTTGTCCCAGCCGCGCCACGCGGTGATCGACGTCAGCGTGAAATCACCCAGTTGCCAGTCGAGCTGGCCGGACAGGCCTTTGTTGATGTCCTCGATGTGAGAGCGGGTGTCGGTGTTGATGTCGCGATTGTGGCTGGTCGCATTCACCGGACTCAGCGCGTTGCCGAAGGCCGGCGTCAACGCTTGGCTGACGACGCCATTGGGCGCGTCGTCGTGGGACTGCATGTAGTCAGCGATCAGGGTGAAGGTGATGTCGTCATTCGGAGTGAATTCGAGTTTGCCGCGCACGCCGCGATGGTTGTAACCGTTGACCTCGTGGCCGTTGTGCTGGTTGTCGACATTGCCGTCGTAACTGCCGAACAGCGTGCTGATCGAGCCCTTCAGCGTGTCCGGAATCAGACTGCCGCCAAGGCCGAAACGGCTGCGGCTTTCGTTGCCGCTATAGAACGCCTGATCGATATAGCCGTGGGTCTCGACGGTCGGTGCTTTGCTGGTGATGTTGAGTACACCGGCCGAGGCGTTCTTGCCGAACAGCGTGCCTTGCGGGCCGCGCAGCACTTCGACGCGCTCCAGATCGAGCAGATCCAGCGTGGCCTGGCCGGGACGCGCATACACCACGCCGTCGATGACCGTGGCGACGGTCGGCTCGACGCCGGGCGAGGTGGAAATGGTGCCGACGCCGCGCACGAATAACGAGGTGTCCTTGTTCGAGGCGCCGGTGCGGAAATTCAGCGACGGCACTTGCTGAACGATGCTCGCCACGCCGTTGCGGTTGTCGCGTTCGAGCTGTTCGCCGTCGAGCACGGAAACCGCCACCGGTACTTTTTGCAGTGACTCTTCGCGGCGAGTCGCGGTCACCGTGACGGATTTCAGCGTCGGTTCCTGATCGCTGCTGTCAGCGGCAAACGCCGTGGGCAGCGGCAGCGCCGCCAGCCCGGTAAAAATCCAGCCCGCCGCGCGAATCGACTGCGTCAGTGTGTGTAATGCCCCAAGAAAATTACGCATAGATGTTCGCTCGAAAATGGCCCTGAACCGCTGCCGTTCTGTGACGACAGCGCCTGAATCTGTCGTGGGCATTCGCTCGAGCGAGTAGCAGACAACACGCATTGTTAGCGCTAACATCGCGAATATTGGCGATCTGGCTATAGAGCGTCCAATACTGAAAAATTACTTTTATATGCGATTTGGTTTTTAGAAAGGATCGAGTCTTGAACGTTGAAAAGCCGCGTAAACGCCGGGGCGCCGGACGTGTGACGCTGAACGCCGTGGCGCGTGCAGCCGGGGTGTCGGCGATTACCGTGTCGCGGTATTTCAATCAGCCCGAGCAGGTTTCGCCTGAGCGGCGCGAGCGCATTGCGGCGGTGGTCGCCGAGCTCGGTTATGTGCCTAATCTGGTCGCGGGTGGTCTGGCCTCGGCGCGGGGGAAAATCGTCGGCATGGTCATTCCGAACATCTCCGGGCCGATCTTCGCCAACACGATCCAGGGCTTCAGCGATACCCTCAGTCGTCACGGTTATCAACTGTTGCTGGCGTCGAGTTATTTCGATATCGAGCAGGAAGAAAATGCCGTGCGCGCCTTTCTCGGCTGGTCGCCGGCAGCCCTGGTGCTGACCAGCCACTTCCATAGCGAAGGCACCGAGAAGATGCTCGCCGAGGCCGATATTCCGGTCATCGAAACCTGGGATTACCAGCCGGAGCGCGAGCCCATGCAGATTGGCTTTTCGCACTTCGAAGTGGGCGTGACGGCAGCAAGGCATTTGCTCAAGAAAGGCTACCAACGCATTGCTTTCGTACAGAACAGTGCGCCGGGCGACTTCAGTGCACTGGAGCGCCGCGATGGTTATGCCGCCACTGTGCGTGAAGCAGGACGTGAGCCATGGATTTTCGCCCCGGACGCCGACCGCGCGCCGTTCGAAGCCGGCAAGCAAGCGATGGACGCCCTGATGAACGCCTCACCACGCCCCGACGCGATCATCTTCGCCAACGACAACCTCGCCGCCGGAGGTCTCCTCGCCGGACAGCGCGCGGGTATCAAAATCCCCGTAGACTGCGCCGTGCTCGGCTTCGGCGATTACCCGTTTGCCGAGATGTTATTGCCCAGTCTGAGCACGATCAAACCACCGGCACTGGAGATCGGTGTACTCGCCGCGACACGCGTGCTGGAAAGCCTTGGCGTGTTGCCGAGCGACAAAGTGCAGCGGCTGAATCTGCTGCGATGCCAAGTGATCGAGCGCGAAAGCATCTGATGAATATGGCGGGGGCTGGATTGGCTATGCTCTAGGTCATACCGAGGTGGCCCCTTCGCGGGCAAGCCCGCTCCCACAGGTTTCAGTGTTGGATACAAAATCTGTGAACGGCGCAAAACCCTGTGGGAGCGGGCTTGCCCCGGTGGCGGCGGTGGTGCTGTTCATAGTGCTGAGCGCCGAGGCGTAAAAAACTCTCGGCGCTCAGCCGTTGGATCAACGCACCAGATGCAGGAACTGCATGTGCCGTTCGTACTGGTCGAGGATGTCGTTGATGATCTGCTCTTTGGTGTAACCGACCAAATCGTAGTCCTGACTGCCCTCGCTCAAGTGCACTTCGGCGCGGTAGTAGCGGCGATTGTTGAGTTGCTTGGAACCCATGCCGCCGCGCGCGAACGATGGCGTGAAGTAGCCGCGCATCTGCACCTGATAGATGAACGGATGCTGCTCGCCATGACCGATTTCCAGGCTGACGTTGTCATGCGCCGGATCCGGCTGAGTGACGACGTGCAGACCTTTTTCGACGAACACGGCGGTCACTTCCTCGATTGCCGGGCGCACTGTGCTTTCCATGAAGCGGTACACCTCGTCGCGGGACGGGAAGTGCACGGCCTGGCTCAGACGCTGACGCCATCCACCGGTGCCACGCCGCGAACCGGAAACCGGCGCCAGCGAATGCAACTGCGCGATCTGCTTCTGCGATTCCAGATAGAACGCCTTGTGCAGGCCCCACATCATCAGCAGCAGAATCAACGAGAACGGCAACGAGGTCAGCACCACCGCCGACTTCAGCGCATCGATGCTGCCGGAGAACAGCAGCGCACTGGTGATCAGCGCGGTCATCGCGCCCCAGAACACCCGCAGCCATTTCGGCCCGTCTTCATCCGGGTTGCCGCCCTTCGCCGACAGGGTCGAGAGCACCACGGTGCCAGAGTCCGCAGACGTCACGAAGAACACGAAGCTGATGAACACCGTCACGGCGATGACGGTCTTGCTCCATGGGTAGGTTTCCAGCAGCAGATAAATGCTCATCGACGGATTGTCGATGGCCGACATGCCTAGCGCACTCATGCCGTGATTGAGCACCTGGTCCAAGGCGCTGTTGCCGAAGATCGACATCCACGCCAGGGTGAAACCGAGCGGGATCAACAGCACGCCGAAGACGAATTCACGGATAGTGCGGCCACGGGAGATCCGCGCGATGAACAGGCCCACGAACGGCGACCATGCAATCCACCAGGCCCAGTAGAACACGGTCCAGCCACCCAGCCAGTCACTCGGTTTGTCGTAGGCGTAGAGGTCGAAACTCTTCATCGGCAGGGCGCCGAGGTAGTCGCCGACGTTCTGGATCAGCGTGTTGAGCAGGTGCTGTGTCGGCCCGGCAAACAACACGAACAGCAGCAGCCCGCAGGCCAGCAGCATGTTGATGTCGGACATCACCCGCACGCCTTTATCGACACCGGAGACCGCAACGATGATCGCCGCGCCCATCATCAGCGTGATCAGGCCGACCTGAATCCACTGGGTGTGGGCGATGCCGAACAGATAATCCAGGCCCGAGTTGAGGTGCAACACGCCGAAGCCCATGTCGGCACCAAGACCGAACACCGTGGCGATGATGCCGAAGCCGTCCACCGCATAGCCGATCGGGCCGTTGATGCGTTTGCCGATCAGCGGATACAGCGCCGAACGCAGGGCCAGCGGCAGATTGTGCCGATAAGCGAAATAGGCCAGTGCCATGCCGACGAAGGCGAACACGCCCCAACCATGCAGGCCCCAGTGCAGAAACAGAATCTGCATGGCCTGGCGCGCCGCGTCCGCCGTGCCGGCCTCGCCTTGCGGCGGCTGCAGCATGTGGGTCAGCGGTTCGGAAACGCAGAAGAAAAACAGCGTGATGCTGATCCCGGCGGCGAACAGCATGCCGGCCCAGGACAGGTAACTGAATTCGGGCTCGTCGTGGTCGGCACCGAGTTTTATCTTGCCGTAGCCGGATAAGGCGGTGACCACCACGAAGACCAGATACAGGGTCATCGCGAGCATGTAGTACCAGCCGACCGTGTTGGCCGCCCAGTTTTGCGCTTCCAGCAACCAGGCGCCGGCCTGCTCAGGGATGGCGATGACGACAAGACCAAACAGCAGAATGACCGTCGCGGCGAAGTAGAACACCGGCGGATTCATGCGTACCAGACCGCTGGCGGGGGTAGACGATGCACTCATGAAAGGTGCACCTCGAAGGTTTGAAGCGTGGCTGAAATGATCGGACTCAGCAAAGGCAAGCCTCCTGTTGTGAGCGGGCAGCGAACCACCGGTTTAACTTGAATGAACGTTCAAGTTAAACATGAATGGGGTGGTAAGGACTAATCGCAGGGCTGGGCGGTAGGTTTCCTACAGCGCCCAAAGAGGGGTATGACGCGGGTTTGGAGAGATTCGTTCACTGATGAATTGGCTTAAGGCCACTACCTTGATCCGGCCTGGAAATCTCGCGAGCAGGCTCGCTCCCACATCTGAAACGCATTCCAATGTGGGAGCGAGCCTGCTCGCGAAGAGGCCCGATACAACAACACAGATTCAAGACTTACTTCTGCGTCCCGTCATCATGCTGCAGATTCGCCTGCGTCAGATTCGCCCCCGCCGGCACGCTACGTGTCAGCCAGACGTTGCCGCCAATGGTCGAGCCCTTGCCGATGGTGATCCGTCCGAGAATCGTCGCCCCGGCGTAAATCACCACGTCATCCTCAACGATCGGGTGACGCGGATGGCCCTTCTGCAATTGGCCGTCCTCATCCGCCGAGAAGCGCTTGGCCCCCAGGGTCACCGCCTGATAAATCCGCACTCGCTCACCAATGATCGCGGTTTCGCCAATCACTACACCGGTGCCGTGATCGATAAAGAAGCTGCGGCCGATCTGCGCGCCCGGGTGGATATCGATGCCGGTCGCCGAGTGCGCGATTTCCGCGCTGATCCGCGCCAGCAGCGGCAGCCCTGCACGGTATAAATGGTGCGCCAGGCGATGGTGAATCACCGCAAGAATGCCCGGATAGCACAGCAGCACTTCATCAACGCTGCGTGCCGCCGGGTCGCCGTGATAGGCCGCGAGCACATCGGTGTCGAGCAGCGTGCGCAGGCCCGGCAAGGCCAAGGCGAAATCCTGCACGATCTGAATGGCGCGGGTTTCGACTTCACTGTCGTCCTGCGCGCTGTGGCGGGCAACGTAACGCAACTCCAGGCGCGTCTGCGCCAGCAAGGCATTCAGCGCTACATCAAGCGTGTGGCCGACGTAGAAATCTTCACTTTCTTCACGCAGATCGACCGGCCCCAGACGCATCGGGAACAGCGCGCCACACAGCGCCTCGAGGATTTCCGCCATCGCCGCTCGCGATGGCAATTCGCGGCCGCCCTGCTCCCCTGAAGCCCGGCCATTCAGTGCGCGCCACTGATCCCGCGCGCTGCGCAGCTGGCTGACGATGGTCTGCAATTGCCAATGGCTGGAACGCTCGCTCACGGTAAAGACTCCTCACGGGCGGCCGGACTGTCTGGCCGCGTCATCGGCGCCTACTTTACGGCATGCCTTTGCCGACGAATTAAGAACCGATAGTGCTGGCCTCAGTCCATTTGGCTATAAGCGATTGGCGGTTGCCCGGGCAAAAACGCGTGCCTATAGTCCTTTCATTCTTCTGCGCCAGTACGGACCCATGATCAAACAACAGCTGCAACGCTTCCCCCGTCTCGAACTGCTGAGCCACCCCACGCCGCTGGAAAAACTCGAACGCCTGTCCACCTGGCTCGGTCGCGAGGTGTACATCAAACGCGATGACCTGACGCCGCTGGCGATGGGCGGCAACAAGCTGCGTAAACTCGAATACCTCGCCGCTGACGCGCTCGCGCAAGGTGCTGACACGCTGATCACGGCCGGTGCGCTGCAATCGAACCACGTGCGCCAGACCGCCGCACTGGCGGCGAAACTCGGCCTCGGTTGTGTGGCGCTGCTGGAAAATCCGCTGGGCACCGATGACGGAAATTACACCGGCAACGGCAACCGCTTGCTGCTCGATCTGTTCGACACCAAGGTCGAACTGGTCGACAACCTCGATAATGCCGACGAACAACTGGCCGCACTGGCCGTGCGCCTGCGCAGCAACGGCAAGAAGCCGTATCTGGTGCCGATCGGCGGCTCCAACGCCCTTGGTGCTCTGGGTTATGTGCGCGCTGGGCTGGAGCTGGCTGAGCAGATCAAGGACAGCGGCCTCGATTTCGCCGCTGTGTTGCTGGCGTCGGGCAGTGCCGGGACCCACAGTGGTCTGGGGCTGGCGCTGAGTCAGGCGCTGCCGCAACTGCCGGTGATCGGCGTGACCGTTTCGCGCAGTGAAGAAGATCAGCGCCCGAAGGTGCAGGGTTTGGCCGAACGCACGGCAGAGCTGCTGGGCGTCGAGTTGCCGGCCAGCTTCAAGGTCGAGCTGTGGGACGAATATTTCGCCCCGCGTTATGGCGAGCCGAATGCCGGAACGCTGGCGGCGGTGAAACTGTTGGCCGCACAGGAAGGTCTGTTGCTTGACCCGGTCTACACCGGCAAGGCCATGGCCGGTCTGCTCGACGGGATCGGCCGGCAGCGCTTCGATGACGGCCCGATCATCTTCCTGCACACCGGCGGCGCGCCGGCGTTGTTTGCCTACAAGGATTTTCTGACAAGATGATCACTGCAGATTGCAGATACCTGTGGCGAGGGGATTTATCCCCGTTGGGTCGTGGAGCGGCCCCTTGCCTTCGCAAGTGAGTACACGTCGCAGGACTTTGCAACTGTTGTGCAGTCGAACGGGGATAAATCCCCTCGCCACAACTGAACGGACGCATATTCCAAAAAACCCTAAAAGAAACACAATCTAGTATTTTCAAGTCTAAAACAGACATCTTATAGTCTCGCCGCAGGCGAATTTCGGGCGAGACGCTTAAGCTGCTTTAAGGCAGGATAGCGCTGTCGTTCAAATCACCAATTTGCCTACATTCCTTAAGCGTCTTCCATAAGAAAACACAGGGGCTTGTCATGAATTTTTCCGCACTACGTCGCACTCTGCTGGTCGGTTCGCTGGGTCTTGCGCTCAGCGCTGGCCTGATCGGTCAGGCAGTGGCCGGTGAGCAGTTGCAACAGATCAAGGACAAAGGCGTGCTCAACGTCGGCCTGGAAGGCACTTACCCACCGTTCAGCTACGTCGACGAGAACGGCAAGCTGTCCGGTTTCGAAGTCGAGCTGTCCGAAGCGCTGGCGCAAAAGCTCGGCGTCAAGGCCAAGATCCAGCCGACCAAATGGGACGGCATCCTCGCCGCGCTGGAATCCAAGCGTCTGGATCTGGTGGTCAACCAAGTGACCATCTCCGACGAGCGCAAGAAGAAGTATGACTTCTCCGAACCCTACACCGTGTCCGGCATCCAGGCCCTCGTGCTGAAAAGCAAAGAGTCGGCGCTGAACATCAAGACTGCCGCTGACCTGTCCGGCAAGAAAGTCGGTGTCGGCTTGGGCACCAACTACGAGCAGTGGGTTCGCGCCAACGTGCCGGGTGCTGACGTGCGCACCTACGACGATGATCCGACCAAGTTCGCCGACCTCAACAACGGTCGTACCGATGCCATCCTGATCGACCGTCTGGCTGCCCTCGAATACGCCAAGAAAGCCCCGAAAACCGTCGCAGCCGGTGAGGCCTTCTCGCGTCAGGAATCCGGTATCGCCCTGCGCAAAGGCGAGCCGGAACTGCTGGCTGCGGTGAACAAGGCTCTGGATGAACTGCGTGCCGACGGCACCCTTGAGAAACTGTCGAAGAAGTACTTCAACGCAGACGTCACTAAATAATGGAAGAGGCTTTCCAACTCGCGCTGGATTCCGCGCCCTTTCTGTTGAAGGGCGCGTACTACACGGTAGTCCTCAGCCTCGGCGGGATGTTCTTCGGTCTGCTGCTGGGCTTCGGCCTCGCGCTGATGCGTCTGTCACGCTTCAAATCGGTCAGTTGGCTGGCCCGCATCTACGTGTCGTTCTTTCGCGGCACGCCGTTGCTGGTGCAGCTGTTCGTGATCTATTACGGCTTGCCGCAATTGGGCATGGAGCTTGATCCGCTGCCAGCAGCGCTGATCGGTTTCTCGCTGAACATGGCCGCCTACGCCTGTGAAATCCTGCGTGCCGCGATCGGTTCGATCGAACGCGGTCAGTGGGAAGCTGCTGCGAGTATCGGCATGACCCGCGCGCAGACCCTGCGCCGGGCCATCCTGCCGCAAGCGATGCGCACGGCCTTGCCGCCGCTGGGCAACAGCTTCATTTCGCTGGTCAAGGACACGGCGCTGGCCGCGACCATTCAGGTGCCGGAGCTGTTCCGTCAGGCGCAGCTGATTACCGCCCGGACTTTCGAAGTCTTCACCATGTATCTTGCCGCCGCACTGATCTACTGGATTCTGGCCACGGTGCTTTCGCACTTGCAGAACAAGTTGGAAGAGCGGGTCAATCGGCACGACCAGGAGTCCTGACGCGATGATTGTCGTGGAAAAACTGACCAAGCAATTCAAGGGTCAGGTCGTGCTCAACGGCATCGACCTTGAGGTAAAGGAAGGCGAAGTCGTCGCGATCATCGGCCCCAGCGGCTCGGGGAAAACGACGTTCCTGCGTTGCCTGAATTTCCTCGAAGAACCCACCAGCGGCCGGATCAAGGTCGGCGATATCGAAATCGATACCAGCCGCCCGCTGAACCAGCAGCAAAGTCTGGTGCGCAACCTGCGCCAGCACGTCGGCTTCGTGTTCCAGAACTTCAACCTGTTTCCCCATCGCACCGCCCTGGAAAACGTCATCGAAGGCCCGATCGTGGTCAAGAAGATGCCGCGCGACCAGGCAGTTGCTCTGGGTAAAAAGCTGTTGACCAAAGTGGGGCTTGCCGGCAAAGAGGACGCCTACCCGCGCCGTCTCTCCGGTGGCCAGCAACAGCGCGTGGCGATTGCCCGGGCGCTGGCGATGGAGCCGGAAGTGATTCTGTTCGACGAACCGACTTCAGCGCTCGACCCGGAACTGGTCGGTGAAGTGCTGGCGACCATTCGCGGTCTTGCCGAAGAAAATCGCACGATGGTGATTGTCACCCACGAAATGGGTTTTGCCCGTGACGTGGCCAATCGCGTGGTGTTTTTCGACAAGGGCGTAATTGTTGAACAGGGTGAAGCCAAGGCACTGTTTGCCAACCCGAAAGAAGAACGCACCAAACAGTTTCTCAGCAAGTTTCTGAATCACGCCTGAGAACTTTCTCTGCCACAGCCCTCAACTTCCACGGACGGAAGTTATCCCTGCCCCGGTATTTCATTCTTCTGAACATTTATTACTTGTGCGCGCAGATATACATTGCGCAACGATGACGCACATTCTCGATTCGTCATATTTCCATACGTTTGCCGGTGAACGAACCCGCACAAAACGTCGCGAAACCGCTGTTTATCTGTAGCTGATTTCGCGCTTACACCTAGGCTTAGTGCCTCGGTGACGTAGGAGCTTTCTGATTAACTTGTAATTTACGCATTAACTAACCCCCTCTATTGACACCCCTCTCCGCAGACTTTTATCTAGTCGGCAACCGGCGCCCCTTAGTTCAAATAACCCGCACTAATACCGAGCAAATACTTGTCGCTTTTATTGCCAGTTGATTCGCGCCTTTTTTTTCCAGAAACGGATTTCGCTGCAAGACTTCAAGGAGAGAAACCGATGACCCGCACTTCGCATACACCCGAACTTGCAGCGCCAACGCTGGCATGCGCACAAAAAACCGGCATTAACCTGGCAACAGCAGCTCACCTGCTCATCGACGTGCCGCCCTACTGCGACATGGACGTTGGCGATCTGATCGAACTGTTCTGGGACAAATGCTATGTCGCGTCAAAAGTCCTCAGCGCGGCCGATGTGGGCGAGTCGGTCAGCCTGCGGGTGCCGGAGAGTTTCATCACCAATGGCACCGCGCGCATTCACTACCGCGTGATGCAGGTCGGCCAGGGTCCGGCACTGTCGGCGGCGACTCGGGTGCAGGTCAAACTCGATTGCCCTGGTGGCCAGCCCACTGGGCAGTGCGAAGACGAAAATCAGCAACTGGCACCAGTGATCATCCCCGAAGCGATTCGCCGTCAGGGCGTGAATCCCAGCCAGATCAAACGCGGCGTGCCGCTGACCATCGAGCCTTATCTGAACATGGCCGAAGACGACGCCATCACCCTGCGCTGGGGCGATGTGCGCATGGATCTGGCGCCAGTCACGGCAGCGGATGTCGGCCTGCCGATTCAGGTCTGGATACCACCGACTGTCATCGTCGAAGCAGGCGAGGATCTGCGGCTGGACGTGACGTACTGCATCCTCGATCGGGTCGGTAACAACTCGCGCTGGGCACCGCCGCGCACGTTGAAAATCGGTTGCGTGAATCCGTACGTAAAAGTCCCGTGGAAACCCGAATTCAAGGCCGCTGAATCACCTACCAAGTGAGACCTGCTCAGGGGTGGGAGGTCAGTTATCTCTCACCTGACCCTCGTTAACCAAGCCGAACATCCACCCTTCTATACATATTCCTAAAAGTTAGTTTATTTAATTTTTATACACGCTTAGGGTATATGCACCGGACCACCGGACATTCTTTCAATCGTCGCCATCGCGACGTTTTTCATGAGATGTGAGGTAGGTATGGTCCAGAACACAATCACCCCAGTGCAGATCGCCAGGGCATTGCGTGCAGCCAGGGAGCGGCACTGATGTCCAGTCTTGCAGATGCCAACGTGCAGTCCGATCTGGACATCGCCCCGCTGTTGTTGCCCGCGCAAGTACTGCGCAACGACGCTCAAGCGATCAAGGCCGCCTTTGATCTGGCGCAAGCCGCCCGAGTGCAGGCGGCCAAACGCGACCGGCAGCGCAAGCTGCCTTGGTCGGAAATTGAACAGTTCACCCGCAGCGGTCTGGGCAGCATTGCCATCCCGCGTGAGTACGGTGGCCCGCAAGTTTCCTTCGTCACGCTGGCCGAAGTATTCGCGATCATTTCTGCCGCCGACCCGGCGCTCGGGCAGATCCCGCAGAACCAGTTCGGCATCATCCATCTGCTGCTCGGCACCGCTACCGAAGCGCAGAAAAAGCAGCTGTTCCAGAGTGTTCTGGAAGGCTGGCGCATCGGCAATGCCGGACCGGAACGTGGCACGAAAAACACCTTGGAACTGAAGGCGCGAATCAGCGCCGACGGCGACGATTACGTAATCAACGGCCAGAAGTTCTACTCCACCGGCGCGCTGTTTGCGCATTGGGTCGCGGTGAAAGCGCTCAACGATGACGGTAAACAGGTGCTGGCCTTCGTCCGTCGCGGCACGCCGGGTTTGCGCATCGTCGATGACTGGTCGGGCTTCGGTCAGCGCACCACGGCCAGCGGCACGATCCTGCTGAACAACGTGCGCGTCGAGTCGAGCCTGGTCATCGACAACTGGAAGATCAACGACAAGCCGAACACCCAAGGCGCAGTGTCGCAGCTGATTCAAGCGGCCATTGACGCCGGCATCGCCCGTGGCGCCATCGACGACGCCATCGACTTCGTCAAAACCCGCGCACGGCCATGGATCGACGCCAAGGTCGAGCGCGCCAGCGATGACCTCTACGTGATCGCCGATATCGGCAAACTGAAAATCGAACTGCACGCCGCCGAAGCGCTGCTGCGCAAGGCCGGCAAAGTGCTCGATGAAGTCCACGCCGCGCCGCTGACTGCCGAATCCGCCGCACGCGCTTCGATCGCCGTGGCCGAAGCAAAAGTGCTGACCACCGAGATTTCGCTGCTGGCCAGCGAAAAGCTCTTCGAACTGGCCGGCAGCCGCGCGACCCTTGCCGAATTCAATCTCGACCGCCACTGGCGCAACGCCCGCGTGCACACCCTGCACGACCCGGTGCGCTGGAAATATCACACGGTCGGCGCCTATCGCCTGAACGGCACTTTGCCGGCTCGCCATTCCTGGATCTGAGACGACCAGTCATCTGGAGAACCCCCTATGACGCTTTCCCATCACGTCGCGCTCATCACCAGCGATGAGCAAGCCCTGATCGTCGCCAGCGACCTGGCCGAAGATTTCAAACGCGACAGCGCCCTGCGCGACCGCGAACGCCGCCTGCCATTGGCCGAGCTGGAAGTGTTTTCCCGCTCCGGCCTGTGGGGCATCAGCGTGCCGAAAGAATATGGCGGCGCGGGCGTATCCAACGTCACCCTGGGCAAAGTCATCGCACTCATCGCTCAGGCCGACGGCTCGCTCGGGCAGATTCCGCAGAACCATTTCTACGCACTGGAAGTGCTGCGCGTGAATGGCAGCGATGAACAGAAACAGCGCCTGTACGCCGAGGTGCTCGCCGGCCAGCGCTTTGGCAATGCCTTGGCAGAATTGGGCACCAGAACCGCTCACGACCGCGTCACCCGTCTCACCCGCGATGGTGATGGTTATGGTTATCGAATCAACGGTCGCAAGTTCTACTCGACCGGGGCGATTTACGCGCAGCGCATTCCGACGTCGGTGGTCGATGAAAACGGCGTACAGCAACTGGCCTTCCTCCCGCGCGAAAGCAAGGGCCTGACGGTGATCGACGACTGGAGCGGCTTCGGCCAGCGCACCACTGGCAGCGGCTCGGTAGTGTTCGAAGATGTGTATGTAGCGGCGGAAGACGTGCTGCCGTTCCAGAGCGCTTTCGAGCGCCCGACCACGGTCGGCCCGCTGGCGCAGATTCTCCACGCCGCCATCGACACCGGCATTGCCCGCGCTGCTTACGAAGACGCCTTGCATTTCGTGCGCAGCAAGACCCGTCCGTGGATCGATTCCGGCAACGACACGGCCACCGAAGATCCGCTGACATTGAAGAGCTTCGGCCACTTGAGCATTCGGCTGCACGCCACCGAAGCCTTGCTCGAATGTGCCGGCGAAATCCTCGATGCCGCGCAAGCCGAAACCAACGCGGAAACCGTCGCCGCCGCGTCGATCGCGGTTGCCGAGGCGCGGGCGATCAGCACGGAAATTTCCCTCGCCGCCGGCAGCACGCTGTTCGAACTGGCCGGCAGCCAGGCGACGCTGAGTGAACACGGCCTCGACCGGCACTGGCGCAACGCGCGCGTGCACACCCTGCACGACCCGGTGCGCTGGAAATATCACGCCGTGGGCAATTACTACCTCAACGATGAAAACCCTCCGCTGCGAGGGACGATCTGATGACTGCTGCGAAAAAGAAGATTCTGCTCAACGCGTTCAACATGAACTGCATCGGCCACATCAATCACGGCCTGTGGACGCATCCGCGCGACACCTCGACCCGCTACAACACGATCGAGTACTGGACCGAACTGGCGCAGTTGCTTGAGCGTGGATTGTTCGATGGCTTGTTCATCGCTGACATCGTCGGCGTCTACGACGTCTACCAGGACTCGGTGGACGTCACGCTGAAAGAGTCGATCCAGTTGCCGGTCAACGATCCGCTGCTGCTGGTTTCAGCGATGGCCGCCGTCACCAAAAATCTCGGCTTTGGCCTGACTGCCAATCTCACTTACGAACCGCCGTATCTGTTCGCCCGACGCATGTCGACGCTCGATCATTTGAGTCGCGGCCGCGTTGGCTGGAACATCGTCACCGGTTACCTGGACAGCGCCGCCAAAGCCATGGGTCTCAACGAGCAGGTCGAACATGACCGCCGCTACGACCAGGCCGAAGAATATCTGCAGGTCTTGTACAAGCTCTGGGAAGGCAGCTGGGAAAACGGCGCGGTGCGCAACGACCGCGAGCAGCGCATCTACGCCAACCCGGACAAAGTGCACAAGGTCGAGCACCAGGGCGAGTTCTATCAGGTCGAGGGTTATCATCTCTGCGAACCGTCACCGCAGCGCACGCCGGTGCTGTTTCAGGCCGGTAGCTCCGACCGCGGCTTGCTGTTTGCCGGGCGTCATGCCGAGTGCGTGTTCATCAGCGGCCAGAACAAACCATCGACCAAAGTGCAGGTCGACAACGTCCGCGCCAGCGCCGTCGAAGCCGGACGCAATCCTCAAGACATCAAGGTGTTCATGGGCCTCAATGTAATCGTTGGCGCCACCGCAGAAGCAGCGTGGGCCAAGCATGCCGAGTACCTCAGCTATGCCAGCGCCGAGGCCGGCGTGGCGCATTTTTCCGCCTCCACCGGTATCGACTTTGCCCAGTACGAAATCGACGAACCGATCCAGTACGTGAAGAGCAACGCCATTCAATCGGCAACAAAAAACCTGCAGAACAATGACTGGACCCGGCGCAAATTGCTCGACCAGCACGCCCTCGGCGGTCGTTACATCACCGTGGTCGGCTCGCCCGAGCAAGTGGCGGATGAACTCGAATCGTGGATCGCCGAAACCGGTCTGGACGGCTTCAACCTGACCCGCATCGTCACCCCGGAAAGCTATGTCGATTTCATCGAACTGGTGATTCCCGAGTTGCAGCGGCGCGGCTCGTACAAGACTGCGTATGACAGCGGGACCTTGCGCGAGAAGTTGTTTCACGGCGAGGCGCAGTTGCCTGAACAACATACCGGCTCTTCGTACCGACGCTAAAAGCATCGCTGGCAAGCCAGCTCCCACAAGGGTCTGCGGCGCACACAAAACCTGTGGGAGCTGGCTTGCCAGCGATGAGGCCACAACAGACACCACAAATCTTATGCACTGACTGGAAAAACCACCATGACCAAAAAAAACCTGTCCCACCCAGTCAAAGCACTGGCCTTGGCCTTCGGCCTGTTCAGCTCGGCTATCTTCGCCGCCGACGCCCCGTTGAAAATCGGCACCACCGCCGCTTTCGCCATTCCGCTGGAAGCCGCCGTCGAAGAAGCCTCCAAACAGGGCCTGAAAGTCGAGCTGGTGGAGTTCACCGACTGGATCGCGCCCAACGTCAGCCTCGCCGCTGGCGACATCGACGTGAATTACTTCCAGCACATCCCGTTCCTGGAAAATGCCAAAGCCGCGTCCGGTTTCGATCTGGTGCCATTCGCTCCTGGGATCATCAACAACGTCGGCCTGTATTCGAAGAAATACAAAAGCTTCGATGAACTGCCCGAAGGCGCCAGTGTCGCCATCGCCAACGACCCGATCAACAGCGGTCGCGGTCTGCAATTGCTCGCCAAGGCCGGTTTGATCACCCTGAAACCGGGCGTCGGCTACAAAGCCACCGAGGACGACATCGTCGCCAATCCGAAGAAAATCAGGATCCTTCAGGTCGAAGCCGTGCAACTGGTGCGCGCCTATGACGACGCCGACCTGGTCCAGGGTTATCCAGCCTATATCCGCCTGGCGAAGACCTTCGATGCCGGCTCGGCGCTGCTGTTCGACGGTCTGGACCACAAGGAATACGTGATCCAGTTCGTCATCCAGCCGAAGAGCAAAACCGACCCGCGCCTGATCAAGTTCGTCGACATCTATCAGCATTCGCCGGCCGTTCGCGCGGCACTGGACAAGGCCCACGGCAAGCTCTATCAGGCCGGTTGGGAAAGCTGAACATGACTGCGGCGATCCAACGGCGACTGGAGCTTCCAGAGCCACACAATGCTGAAAAAACCGAGCTGCACCCCGAGTTGAATCGCGCCCACGTACGCTTTATTGGCGTGGGCAAAACCTACGACGGCCGGCAAGGTCCGGTCGCGGCTTTGCAGGGCATCGACCTGGCGATTCAACGCGGCGAAGTGTTCGGCATCATCGGCCGCAGCGGCGCCGGCAAGTCGTCGCTGATTCGCACGATCAATCGCCTGGAGCAGCCAACGTCAGGGCGGGTGCTGATCGATCAGGTGGATATCGGCGAGTTCGATGAAGACCGCCTCGTCGCCCTGCGCCGGCGCATCGGCATGATCTTCCAGCACTTCAATCTGATGTCGGCCAAGACCGTCTGGCAGAACGTCGAGTTGCCGCTGAAAGTCGCCGGCGTGCCGAAGGAGCAGCGCGACAACAAGGTCCGCGAACTGCTTGAACTGGTCGGCCTGCACAGCAAGCACAAGGCTTATCCGGCGCAGCTCTCCGGTGGGCAGAAACAGCGTGTCGGCATTGCCCGCGCGCTGGTGCATGACCCGGACATTCTGCTCTGCGATGAGGCGACATCGGCGCTGGATCCGGAGACCACGCAGTCGATCCTCGGCCTGTTGCGCGAGATCAACAACCGCCTGGGCCTGACCATTGTGCTGATCACTCACGAGATGGCAGTGATCCGCGAGATCTGCGATCGCGTCGTCGTGCTCGAGCACGGTCATGTGGTCGAGCAAGGCCCGGTATGGCAAGTGCTCGGCAATCCGCAACACGCAGTCAGCCAGACCTTGCTCGCACCGCTGCAACACGCCTTGCCGGAAGAACTGCAAAGCCGCTTGCAGGCGCAATCCACGGCTTCTGATGCAGCGGTGGTATTGCGTTTGCAGTTCACCGGCAGTGCCGCTGATGAGCCGGATCTGGCCGCGTTGTTTGCGGCGTTGGGTGGCCGAGTGAAGCTGCTTCAGGGCGGCGTGGAACGGATTCAGGGTCATGCGCTGGGGCAGCTTTTACTGGCCGTCAGCGGCTCGGCGTTCAGCGCCGAGCAATTGCGCGAACGCGCCGGGCAATGGGCGCAACGAGTGGAGGTATTGGGCTATGTGGTTTGATCGCTTGCTGCAGGGTTTTATCGACACCTTCCTGATGGTTGGCGTGTCCTCGTTGATCGCGCTGCTGGTGGGGATTCCCATGGCGGTGATTCTGGTCACCAGTGACAAGGGCGGGATCTATGAGGCGCCGCTGTTGAACCGTGCGCTGGGTGCATTCGTCAATCTGTTCCGCTCGATCCCGTTCCTGATCCTGATGGTTGCGCTGATTCCGTTCACCCGCCTGATCGTCGGCACTACCTATGGCGTGTGGGCAGCTGTGGTGCCGCTGACAATCGCCGCAACGCCGTTCTTCGCGCGGATCGCCGAAGTGAGTCTGCGCGAGGTCGATCATGGTCTGATCGAAGCCGCACAGGCCATGGGTTGCCGGCGCTGGCATATCGTCTGGCATGTGCTGCTGCCCGAGGCGCTGCCGGGGATCGTCGGCGGGTTCACCATCACCCTGGTGACGATGATCAATTCGTCGGCCATGGCTGGGGCAATTGGTGCTGGTGGGCTGGGGGATATCGCTTACCGCTACGGTTATCAGCGCTTCGATAGCCAGATCATGTTGACGGTGATCGTCTTGCTGGTGGCGCTGGTGGCGGTGATTCAGTTGGGTGGCGACAGGCTGGCGCGGGGGCTGAACAAGCGGTGAGCAAATCTTGTGATGTTGGCTACGTGAAGTGAGCCAACACTAAAACCGGCCGACTACCAACTGCTACGTCAAACCCGCAACTAACATTTGCATCTTCGACTTTGCTCCGCTGGTGCACGTCGCTTACAACGACAAACGAGTGGAGCAGGGCACTACTAGCGGATAGGCAATAAACCTGAACTCTAAGGCTTGCGCAATATAAATTCACCGCCCCTGAACTTGATCCCTCCCGGAACCAAAATTTGCGGACGATAAAAAACATTAATTATTTCGGTTATATTATCAATTGTACGATCTCCATCAGCCCACTCAATCACCGCCTCCTGTACGAAATCGTTCAGAGACCCGAGATCCACGGCAACTTTCAAACCCAAACCTTGAAGCATATCCTTTCCGTAAAACAACAGATCTTTCTCATTGTCAGGCCGAAGCCCCGCTCTATTTTTAAAATCTATTAACTCATCGTCACTGGCGGCAGCTAACCAAGGCAAGCTTTTGGCTCGCCCGATACTAATATCACGAGAGTTCGGTCTCAATAAGTCTCCTATCTCCATATGCGTATATTGATACTTGGCATTCAAGGCTGCGAAAGATGCGTGGTAGCGAAACTCCCCGAATTTTGAGGTGGTCTTTTGGGGCTGAGCACCAGCGTCCAGGGCAAAAAAAACAAAATCGTGATTTCCATAACGCGAAATATTAATTGTTCCTGAGTTACCCAGATAATCCTCTTTGGTTCTTTCGCTTCGCAACGTGAATAACGTTTTGAAATGAACTCCATCCTGATCAGTAAAATCTGCGTTACTGAAATGCGTAATTGAATAATCATCAATCGAAAAACGCGAAAAACTCTTAACAAGCTTTCTTTGTCGCTCACTATCGACCTCGCTATCCAAGAGAATAACATTAGCACAGGAGACACGTGCAATCGTGTCAACTCCACTTTCAGATACCAAACTCAATCCGTCCCATACTTCACCCTCACTGAACATGAGATCGTAAGCATGAGCCACATCAAGCGGAGGCGTGGAGTTCGCACCAAAAAAGTCCAACTTGGACACCGGATTATTAACCGTAAACAAATAACGATTGGGGCCGTCAATATCACCAAGAGGATCGGAGTTCAACCACCGCTGTAACCACGGCGCGTAATAACGATAGCCATAATAGTAAAGACCGGTCGCATCCCGCTCTTTGCCTGAGTAACGAATCGTTTTGTTTTTCGCCGCCAATGCATTTTTACCCGCCCAGCACGCGGTGCCACCAAACGGGTAATAGTGCTCCTGAGTCAAAATCCCCGCACCATCATCCAATTCCAGCGTGCTGGAACCAAGATGATCACTGAGGCTGTAACGCAGTTGGTCTCCGTCCACCGCGCTTGGCCAGTGCAGCAGTCGTACCTGATTGCGCCCGGTGTCGACATTGACGACATGTCGCTCGACACCATCGACTTCGCGATGAATCTCGAGCCCCGGCAGATAACGAACTTCTACCGTCAGCGTCTGACCGGACGCTTGGCTGACAGTCGTTTTACGCAACCGATGGCCCGGCTCGTCGCAGCCATAACACTCGTAGTCATCGCTTTCATTCGCACGCTTCACCAACACAACCCGGCTTAACTCATTGCGTACGTTCCAGTACATGGCCTGACCGCGTTGCAACTCCAACTGATTGCCCGCCGCATCAAATCCCAGCGCTATCTCCGTTTCCCCGGGCAAAGAACCATCGTCACGCTGCGCCAGGCTTCGGTTGCTGCGCTGGGAGGTGTACATCGAAAAACCCGGCGCACCGCTATGCTGGCGAGTGATCAGGTTGCCCGCTGCGTCGTAGTCGAATTTCTGCGTGTAGTTGCGCCGTTGATTGGGGTCCAGTGGTGTGGGCAGCAGCTCCGGCAAGGCCGGACCATGGCTGGGCTGGCTGACTTCCCAGCCGCTGGCCTCGATCAGTTGATAAAGGCTGTCGTAGCGATACCGACTGACCGGATCGATGCGCTGGTTGTTGAACCACGACACGGCTTGAGTCTTGTCTTCCAGACTGATGACGTTGCCCACCGGATCGTAGACGTAATTCAGATCCTGCAACGGAGGGTGCGTGCCGACACTGGCGAGCAGTCTGAGCAACCGGCCGTCATCGCGGCTGTATTCGGCACGGGCGATGACTCCGTTGCCGGCCGTTTCACTTTCGATCTGACCCTGCGCGTTGTAGCGAATGGCGCTGACCAGGCACTTCGGCTGCCTGCCCTCGCCGGCCTGTGACAGCCAGGTCGCGCAGGATTGCCCAGCGACGTTGTAATGCTGCGTTCTGAGGTTTCCAACCGCGTCGGTGTGATGCTGCAAGTCGCCGGTTGGGTTGAAGTTCTGTCGGGTGACGTAGATGGTTTCCTCGAGATAGTCATCCCGGCGGTCGGGATCGAGTGGCCAGTCAGGTGTCTCGAGTTCGATCAAAAAACGTCGCGACTCCACCACCACTGCACCGCCGAGGCCATAGTGATCAAATTGCCGATTGCCGGCCGGGTCGTCGTGGCGGATCGCTCGACCGCACTGGTTGTGCAGCGCACGATCATCGGTGGCTTTTGCATAGGTCCAGCGCTCGACCACGTGAGGCTGCCCGTCGTGCGCCTGCTCGGTGAGGGCTAGCGGTCGCAGCAGATCATCGTATTGGCGGTGACTCTGACTGCCCCGCGCATCCCAGCCAGAACACATCGAGCCCGCTTCATTCAACAGCCGCACCTGCCAACCGGCGTCGACGCTGTCTGCGAGTAACGCTTGACCGCTCAATGCGTAGATCGTGGCCAGATTCGGCTTGGGCGCAACGCCGTACAAACGCGGATCCCACGACGCTACCTGACGCCCCGCCTCATCAAAGATCTGCCGGGTAATGCGCGATTCGATGTCGGCTTTATCCGGGTGTCGGCAATAGGCAACGCTGCGAACCACCAGTGCGCGCGGGTCAATGACCGACAAGGTCGGAGTGGCGGTGTCATGGCGGGTATTCACGGCTACGCGAGTCCCTGATGTCTATACGCTGAGACTGAACCAGTTTTCTCCGTCCCGATACTGTAAGAACTACCAGTTGCATTCAGGTTTGCGCACCCATGCGGTCATTCAGACAGGCTGGCGCGGGGGCTGAATAAGCGCTAAGGTCGATGGCGGCAGGTGGCCATCAACCAGGCCCATGTGATCGCAGTATTTTGGGCAACGCCCTTCGCAAAAATCAGATGCTTCCTACACCACTTTTGTCGTTTCGCCAGCCTGAAGCACGCGGGTTTGCAGGACGATTCCTAGAATAATTTGCCCGCTTGTACCCGAAATATCCTGTAGCTAATCTCCGGTCGTCACTGTTTTGCGGTGACTGGATTCAGTTGTCCGGCCGGCAACTGATCCGCGTGCAGCCGCCGTCCTGCTCGTTTAGTCGCGAAATGGTTGGCTCCCACTTGAAGTCAGGAGTTTACCCATGGAAAAGAAACTTGCCGATCCGCCACTCAGCCTTACCTCAAGCAAGCGGTTCACCGAGGATTTGCTCAAGGATCGCTCTGCACTGTGCCGCGCCGTCGACTCACATCTGGCCGGCAATCAGGTCACGTTGGCTGGACAGAAACGCGTCTACAGTATCAGCGAAGATGTGACGCTGGAGGACGCCCAACTGTATGTTGCCGATCTGCTGCGCTGCGCTTCGGTGACCGTCCATCAATGCGGTGACCAGCTCGGGGGCGCGGATCGGGCCATGGTGTTCTCGGTCTGGCATCTGCTGGAAATGGCCAAGGCGATGATGGACCGCTCGATCGATTGTCTGGGAGCCAAGCAGCACTGAAGCCTGGCACCCATTGCCGCCTGCACTGGCCCCAGCGCAGGCGGCGTTTTTTTGCCGGTGAAAAAGCTTATAGTCCGCCCTCACACCGCCAATACAGCATCGATCATGAAGCAAACGCCCAGCGACCTCGAACAGATCACCGCCACTACCCTCGGTCACTACAACTCGGTGGCTGAGGATTTCCGCGAAGGCACTCGCGACCACGATGTCAGCCAGAACATCGAGGCCTTGCTGCGCCACATTCACGGTGAAGCACCCTTCTCGATTCTCGATTTCGGCTGCGGTCCGGGCCGGGATTTGCAAACCTTCACGCGCATGGGCCACGTCGCGATCGGCCTTGATGGCTCACAGGAATTCGCGCGCATGGCCCGCCAGGACAGCGGTTGCGAAGTCTGGCAGCAGGACTTTCTCAAGCTTGATCTGCCGGCCGAGCGCTTCGACGGCATCTTCGCCAATGCCGTGCTGTTTCATGTGCCGTTGCAGGTGTTGCCGCAAGTGCTACGGCAACTGCACGGCACCTTGAAACCGGGTGGCGCGCTGTTCAGTTCCAATCCGCGTGGCGACAACCAAGAGGGCTGGAACGGGCCGCGCTATGGCTCGTATCACGATCTCGAGGCCTGGCGCGGGTTGCTGACGGCGGCGGGTTTTGTCGAGCTGGAGCATTATTACCGGCCTGCGGGCTTGCCGCGCGAACAGCAGCCGTGGCTGGCGAGCGTGTGGCGCAAAGTCTGAATCAGGGCGCCGCTTGTACCTGATACTGGCTGTCGCTGCCGTCCGCTAACAGTGCAGTCATGCTGTGTCCCGGTAACGTCCGGCCCTGCCAGTTGCGTGGAGCGGCGTCGAAATTGGCCAGCAGTCGCGTGCCGTCGGCAAACGTCGTCTGCTGGACCAGGCGATCCTCGCTCAACCAGTCAAAAGCGGTCAGCGCTTGCGTCGCCAGACGTTCGTGCAGCGGACGAAAGAATCGATCCTGACGCACGATCAACGGCAAGCGCTGATCAAGGCTGGCCGCACTCAGGTGGTACAGCGGCGGTACGTTGTAGAGCAACTGCGTGAGCTCGTTTTCCACCCGCACGTCGCTCAGTTTCAGGTTATCGAACAACCAGTGATGACTGGTGATGACAGAGCCGTGGAACACCGCCTGATACAACGGTAAACGGCTGACGGGGGCGAAATGAACGCGTCGGTAGTCAGCCTTCAACCGGGTCGGTTTGAAGAACACCGCTGGCTGCTCCGGTGGGTACCATTGGCCGACGAAAAAGTCCGCTGTGCCCGGCTGATGCATGTCGCGATCGCCCCAACCGATCACTGGCGTCTGCATGCCATGTGCGAACAAAACCCCTTGAGCGGTGGCCGCATTGCCATCCTCGGAGCCGCTCGGCAGCTGCAACACTTCGCTGATCCAGCGCGATGCTCCGACGTTGCCCGCGGCATTCTGCGCCTGGGTCATCGGTGCGCCGGGACGATAACTGTCAAAGAGCATCCCAGCGGCATAGGCATCGAGAAACCAGCTGTTGAACCCGGCAACCTTCTGGATTGCATCGATGCGCCGCTCAAGCAACGGTCGCACACATCGCGGATCGGTATAGTGACCGGACTGCTGAAACCCGCTTTTCAGCGCACCGTTTTCCTCCACGATCGCGCACTCGGTATTGGCCCGATCGCCGAGGTGCGCGGTGGCCCAGTCCGGATTTTCGTCCTCGCGCAACGCAGTTTCGTAGGAGTCATAGGGGGCAATCAGATATCCCGCAGAGACGGCGGCGCGCACCGTCTCCGGGTGCCAGAGTCCACCTTCCCAGCCCTCGCCGAGCCCAAGCCATAAACGCGAAAGTCCTGCGCCCTGCAATCGTTCAATGGTTCGCCGCGACAAGGTGCGCCCCCAGCGCGCAGGATCAGGCGCCAACGTATCCTTCAGAACAACGGCCAGCTGCTCGCGCACCTCAGCGTACCCTTTGACCAGCGCCTGCATGTCCGGCACCGCACGCGCCTGCCAGGTTTTGCGCGCCTGAACGTTCAGCGCGCGATTGAGACTGCGCAGCATCACAGTCTGTTGATAGCGATTGAGTACGGTCCCGCTGGCGAGCAACCGCAGCGCTTCAGGATCCATCGCTGCCCGAAGTTCACTGACCAGCACACCCGAGCCGCGCAACCGGGCAATCAGCAGCGGCCAGTTGCGCACATCGTCGGGGCCGAGGAGATCGTTGCCCCACAGATAGACATGCGCGGCACCGATCAGCTTGGCGGCTTGCGGGGTCTTGATCAGCTTGTTCGCCAAGGTTTCATATTGATCGCTTTCGATGAGCCACTGCTTGTAGCGCTTGGCGCCAGCCAAGGGATCGACATCGCCAAGAAACAGGCTGAAGGTCAGCGGTTTTGCGGGTTCAAGCGATGTGAATCGATGCCGGGCCGACAGCCCCAGTGCATCACCATTGGTCTTGAAGCGCAGTTGGTTGTTGTAAGGATTGGTCAGCAGCCAGTGCAGGCTGAAATTCTCGTACTCCATTCCCCAAAGCGGCAGGCTCAAGTCCTGGGTGGTATCGAGCGCGCCCTGCGCGAGCAGGAACTTCTGCCACACCCGGTCACCGCGCGGCACGTAGCGCCCCTCGGCAAGCGGCCAGATCAGCGCCTGGCCCATTGCACTGGTGGGCTGATGAATAAACTCGATTTGCGAGGGCGAGTTAGCCGTAATCGAAAACGTCAGGTCACGCTGGTCCAAGTCAACACTGAGCAACCATCGCCCGTCGTCCCATTGCCATTCGATGCGATTGCCGCGCCTGACCATGTCGCTGACCTTGTGCCGCAGCATACCGGCCGAGGCCTGCACCGGCGCAGCGCCGGCGGCTTCAACGCGCACCGCCAGCGTCGCAGGATCGACCTGCACCCGCCAAAGCTGGTTTTCCAGCAGCACTTCGGCCAGTACTGCCGGCGACAGGCTCAAGCCAGCGAGCAGCAACCATCCGCGTAACCAGCCGGAAACAGTCGACATGGCACGTCCCTCTTCGAATGAAGAAGGGACGTTAGCGCAGTCAGCTCACCCTGTAAGTCAGACCTTTCCCAAAGATCGCAGGGGCTATCTCACTGCGCCGGCTTTTCATCCTTCTGCGGCTCGCGAATCTTGTACCAGGCGACATACAGCGCCGGCAGAAACAACAGCGTCAGCAGCGTCGCCACGACGATGCCACCAATCATTGCGTAAGCCATCGGCCCCCAGAACACTTCGCGGGCGATCGGGATCATGCCCATGCTCGCTGCCGCTGCGGTCAGCAGGATCGGCCGGCGTCGGTGTTCGGTGGCTTCCACGACTGCGTCCCATGGCGCATAGCCTTTCTGCTCGAACTCATCGATCTGCGTCACCAGAATCACCGAGTTGCGGATGATGATGCCGATCAGCGCGAGAATCCCGAGGATCGCCACGAAGCCCATCGGCGTGCCCGTCGGCACCAACGCCAAGACCACGCCGATCAACCCCAGCGGCGCAACACTGGCGACCAGGAACATCTTCTGCACGCTGTGCAATTGGATCATCAGGAACGTCGCCATGAGGAACAGCATCAGCGGCAGCACCTTGGCAATCGGCCCCTGGGCCTTGCCGCTTTCCTCGACCGTACCGCCGGTAGCGACTTTGTAGCCGACCGGCAGTTTCGAGGCAAAAGCATCGATCGACGGCTTGAGCAGTTTCACCAGATCGGTCGGCTGAATCTCGTCGCGCACCGAGGCCTTGATGGTGATGGTCGGCAAGCGGTCGCGACGCCAGACTAGCGGTTGTTCCAGTTCATAGCGCACGGTGGCGAACGCCAGCAGCGGAATCGAGGTGCCGCTCGGCGTGACGATCTGCAGGTTCTGCAGGGTTTCCGGCGTGCCGCGTTCGGAATCCACAGCGCGACCGACCACGTTGATCAGGTAGATATCGTCATTGACCTGGGTCAACGGCGAGCCACTGACAATGCTGTTCATCAGGTTGGCCACATCTTCTGAGGACAGCCCGAGTTGCCGCGCCTTGTCCTGGGCGATGTCGATGCGCAGGACTTTGCCCGGCTCGTTCCAGTCGTAGATGATCTCGCCGATGTGCGGGTTCTTGTCCAGTTCAGTGGCCAGGTCGATGGCATGTTTGCGCACCTGATCGACATCTTTGCCGCTGACTCGATACTGAATCGGACGCCCCACCGGCGGGCCCATTTCCAGAGCCTGCACATAGCTGCCGATGCCGACGAAGTCTTTGTGCAGCCGCTCACGCAAGCGCTGGCTGAGTGCCTCGCGGGCTTCGAAGTCCTTGCTGACGATCACCAGTTGCGCGTAGTAAGGGTTCTGCAATTGCTGGTCCAGCGGCAGGTAGAAACGGATCGCGCCCTGACCGATGTAAGTGCTCCAGCGCACGATGTCCGGGTCGCCCTTGAGCGTCGCTTCGAGCTTGTCCACCGCTTTGCGGGTTTCGTCGATCGAGGCGTTTTGCGGCAGGTTCAGGTCGACGAGAATTTCCGGGCGGTCGGAAGCGGGGAAGAACTGGTTCTGCACGAAGCGCATGCAGAACACCGCCAGCACGAACAACAGCACGGTGACGCCGATCGCCCACCAACGATTGCGCATGGCCCACAACAGACCACCGTTGAAGGCGCGACCGACGCGACCCGGCTCGGCATCGTGGGCTTTCACCTTGTCGCTGAGGATGTGCACGCCGATCACTGGTGCGAAGAACACCGCGACCACCCACGAGACGATCATCGCCACCGCGATCACCGCGAACAGTGTGAAGGTATATTCACCCGCCGAACTGGCGTTGAGGCCGATGGGCACGAAACCGGCGACAGTCACCAGCGTACCGGTGAGCATCGGGAATGCGGTCGAGGTGTAGGCGAACGTCGCCGCCTGCTCCTTGCTCTCGCCCATTTCCAGCCGCGTAACCATCATTTCCACGGTGATCATCGCGTCGTCCACCAGCAGGCCGAGGGCAATGATCAGCGCGCCGAGGGAAATCCGCTGCATGGTGATGCCGCTGTATTCCATGAACACGAAGACCATGGCCAGCACCAGCGGAATCGAGCAGGCCACCACCAGACCAGCGCGCACGCCGAGGCTGATGAAACTCACCACCAGCACGATGATGACCGCTTCGAACAGCGCGCTGGTGAAACCGCCAACGGCCTCTTCCACCACCACCGCCTGGTCGGAAACGGTGTGCACGCCGACGCCCACCGGCAAGTCAGCGGTGAGCTGGTCGATGCGCTCATGCAGCGCTTTACCGAATTCCTGAACGTTGCCGCCCTTCTGCATGGCAATCGCCAGGCCGATCGCCGGTTTGCCGTCGAAGCGGAATTCCGGTGTCGCCGGGTCGACGTAGCCACGGCTGATCTCGGCGATGTCGGCCAGACGATAGAAGCGATCGTTGAGTTTGAGATTGACCTCGGCCAGATCCTTCTCCGACTCGAACTGGCCCGAGGTGCGCACGGAGATCCGCTCCGGCCCCGCCTCGATCACCCCGGCCGGAGTCACTGCGTTCTGCGATTGCAGGCTCTGCACCACTTGGCGCTGGTCGATACCCAGTGCGGCGAGTTTGCGCGTGGAGAAGTTCAGGTAGATCGTTTCGTCCTGCTGGCCGACCATTTCGATCTTGCCCAGCCCCGGCACGCTGCGTATTTCGGCGCGCGCCTGTTCCACGTAATCGCGCAACTGACGCATGGTCAGGCCATCGGCGGTGAAGGCGTAGACCGAGCCGTACACGTCACCGAACTCGTCGTTGAATCCCGGCCCCTGAATGCCCTGGGGAAACTGGCCGCGAATATCGTCGATCTTCTTGCGCACCTGGTACCAGATTTGCGGAATGTCCTCAGCGCTGGTGGTGTCGCGCAGGTACACGTACACCGTCGACTCGCCGGGGCGGGTGTAGCTTTTCACGTAGTCGAGGGAATCGAGCTCTTCGAGTTTTTTCTCGATGCGGTCGGTGACCTGCTTGAGGGTTTCTTCCTGGGTCGCGCCCGGCCATTTGGTCTGGATCACCATGGTCTTGATGGTGAACGACGGGTCTTCTTCGCGGCCGAGATTGAAGTACGAAAACACCCCCATCAGCAGACCGACGAACATCAGATACCACACGAAAGACTGGTGCTTGAGGGCCCATTCGGAGAGGTTGAAAGAGCCTTTCATTGACTGTCCTCGTCAAGTTTTACCGATTGTCCGGGTTTGAGACTGTTGACGCCGGCGCTGACCACGCGCTCGCCATTCTGCACGCCACCGGCCAGCACCACACTGTTGTCGCCACAACTGACCACGCTGACGTCGCGCGGGTTGACGGTTTTGTTTTGCGTATCGATCACCCAGATGCGGGTTTTGCCGTCGATTTCCTGCAACGCCGTCAGCGGCAGTTCGATGCGCGGTTTGATCGCCGAGCTAAGGGTCACGCTGATCGCGGTGCCGAGGCGGAAACCGTCCGGCGTATCCGACAGGGTCAGGCGCGCGCGGCGGGTGCGTGTGGCGCTTTGCGCCTGGGGTTCGATTTCGCGAATGATCGCCGTGGTGTTGATGCTCGGGTCGAGTTGCGCAGCCACCGAGAACACCACGTCGCTGGGCAACTGATCGACCAGCGTATCAGGCAGGTCGATCACCGCTTCCTTGATGTCCGGTTGTGCCAGCGTCACCACTTGTTGCCCAGCGGTCACCACTTGCCCGGCTTCGGCGTTCCACGCGGTGACCACAGCTTTGTGATCGGAGCGCAGCTCGGTGTAGCTCAGTTGATCCTTGCTCTGGCTGACCGCCGCGCGTGCCTGATCAAGCGAGGCCTGAGTGGTTTTCAGATCGGTATTGGCGACGTCCAGTTGCGCCTGCGCACCGACGCCGCGATCGAACAGCGCTTGCTGACGACGTGCATTGGCCTGGGCGTTGATCAGTTGCGCCTGGATTCTCGCCAGATCGCCCTGCGCCGAACGTAACTGGTTCTGCTGGTCGGACGGATCGAGGGTGGCAAGCAACGTGCCCTTCTGCACCTCGGCGCCGACATCGACGTTGCGACTGGCGATGCGTCCACCGACGCGGAAACCGGTGTTGCTCTCGTAACGCGCCTGAATGCTGCCGGCAAAGCGCCCGAGGCTTTCTTCGTTGAGCGCTTTGACCGTGACCGACAGCACCGGACGTACCGGTTCCGGCGGCGTTTCCTTTTCCGAACAAGCGCCCAGCAGCAGCGCCATGCACAACAGGCCGAGGCGCTTCATGGCTGCGCTCCCGGTTGCAGATCCTTGTAGGTGTTTTCGGCAATCTCGACTTTCATGCCGGGGTGCAGCAACTGGCCGCCGGCGACAATGACTTTCTCGCCGCCCTTGAGACCTTCGCTGATGATCACTTTGCCGGTCAGGTAGCGACCGACCGTGACCGTATGCAACTGCGCCTCGCCCTTGTCATCGACCAGCCATACCGCCGGGTCGCTGATGTTTTTCGTCAGCGCCGACCAGGGCAGTTCCACCGCCGATTTGCCGGTGCCCTTGGCGGTGGCACTGACCACCGAACCGAGCTGCATGCCCGGCGGCAGCTTGTCGAGGCTGACCTTGACCTGCACGGTGCCCGATTGCGCCGACACCGATGGCGTGATCTCACGCACGGTGCCGGTGGTTTTGATCTCGGGATTGTCGAGCAGGCTGACCACGATCGAGCGATCGGACGGACGCTCGGCCAGCAGCGATTCGTAGACATTGAACACCGCGTCGCGGTCGCCATCGCGGGCGAGGCTGAAAATCGGCGCGGTGGCCTGCACTACCTGGCCGACTTCGGCCTGGCGCTCGGTGATCACCCCGGGTGCATCGGCGATCAGTGCGGTGTAGCTGAGCTGGTCCTTGGCGTTGGCCAGTTGCGCCTGCGCCGCGCTCAATGCGCTCTGGCTGCTGCGCAGCGCGGCTTGTGCCGAATCGTACTCGCTCTGGCTGGTGTAGCCCTTGGGCAGGAGTTTTTGCTGACGCACGAAAGCGGCTGCCGCTTGCTTCACGCGGGCCTGTTCGGCGACGACTTGGGCCTGAGCGGAATCGACGTTGGTCTGCAGATCTTTCGGATCGAGTTTGGCCAGCACCTGCTTGGCCGTGACGCGGTCGCCGACATCGACCATGCGCTGGATGATCTTGCCGCCGACGCGGAATGACAGCTGGGTCTGCACCCGCGCCTGCACATCACCGGTGAGGGTCACCGCGGCGGCGTAGTTGGCCGGTTCGACCTCTTGCACAAAGACCCGTGGCAAGTATTCCTGAGCAGGTTTCTTGTCGCCGCATGCGGTGAGCAACGCCATGGCGCTCACGGCCATCAGCACTTTCAATCCGGGACCCGCCATGCACACTCCTTGGCCTTAAATGCTGCTGTCGAGACGATACGACTTCAGAGCTTAGAACAGGGTTCCACGGTTGCGGACGCCAACACCAGATTTATCTCATTAAAGGTATGCTGCCCGCGTATCGCAGTGACCCGGAGAAGGATTTCATGCTCAACACCCTGGCGGTGGCCAATTACCGCTCAATCAACAAACTGGTGATTCCGCTCGGGCGCCTGAACCTGATTACCGGGCCCAATGGCAGCGGCAAGTCCAACCTCTACCGCGCCTTGCGCCTGCTGGCTGAAACCGCCCAGGGCGGCGTGGTCAACGCGCTGGCGCGCGAAGGCGGGCTGGATTCGACGTTCTGGGCGGGGCCGGAAACCATCAGCCGGCGCATGCGCAACGGTGAAGTGGCCATCGAGCCGACGGTGCGCCACGGCGCCAAGCGCTTGCGACTGGGGTTCGCCGGCGAGGATTTCAGTTACGCCATCGGCCTGGGCCTGCCGGAGCCAAGCACTTCATGCTTTGCCCTCGACCCGGAAATCAAGCGTGAG
The DNA here is from genome assembly GCF_025910115.1 of Pseudomonas sp. RG1. Classification (NCBI taxonomy): domain Bacteria; kingdom Pseudomonadati; phylum Pseudomonadota; class Gammaproteobacteria; order Pseudomonadales; family Pseudomonadaceae; genus Pseudomonas; species Pseudomonas sp. RG1. The sequence goes on along the minus strand of NZ_JAPCIK010000002.1, from coordinate 109,928 downwards.
TGCATCTGGGCCGGCCCGGTGTTCCGCCCGGCGAGCCTGCTGGTCGACCGCAACGGTCCGATGATCCGCGCCCGCGAAGGTCGCGCCTGGGATGTGCTGGCGCAACACACGCCGAACTTCGACAGCCTGTTCGATCAGGTCGGCAATCTGCGCAGCTCGCCGGAAGTGTTCCAGATGCGCGAATTCATCCGGCGCTGGCGCTTTTATGATCACTTTCGCAGCGATGCCGACGCGCCGGTGCGTCAGCCGCAACTGGGCACTCGCACGCCCGTGCTGCACCACGACGGCCGCGATCTGGCGGCGGCCTTGCAGACGATTATCGAGATTGGCGATCCGCAGGCGTTGACAGCGGCGATCAGCGATGGGTTTCCCGGCGCGCGACTGAAAATCGCGCCGTTGGCCGGTGGACGCTTCGCTATCGAGTTTTATCAGGAAGGCTTGTTGCGGCCATTGTCGGCGGCGGAATTGTCAGACGGAACCTTGCGCTATCTGCTGCTGGTTGCGGCGTTGCTGACACCGCGACCGCCTACACTAATGGTGCTCAACGAACCGGAAACCAGCCTGCACCCGGACCTGCTGCCGGCGCTGGCAAGGCTGATCATTCGCGCTTCGGAGCAGTGTCAGGTGTGGGTGGTGTCACATGCACGGCGACTGATCTCGGCGTTGCAGGAAGACCCGGAATGCAATTGCATCGTGCTGGAGAAGACGCTGGGCCAGACCGGGATCGTCGGGCAGCGGGTGCTGGATGAGCCGGTGTGGCATTGGCCAGACTAGCCCATTCGATCGTTCCCACGCTCTGCGTGGGAATGCAGCCCGTGACGCTCTGAGTCACTGGACGCGGAGCGTCCCTGGAGGCATTCCCACGCAGAGCGTGGGAACGATCAACAGGCAATCACCCCTGCCACTTGCCCCCTTCAACAATCACGCTCTCAGGCCGGGTGTCATCGCTCAGTTCTTTGCGCACATATTGGTCATACAGCTTGAGCAGGTATTTCTCCTCGCCCAGTTTGGCCAGCTCGCTGTTGACCCAGTCACGCAACTCGAGATTGCCCTTTTTCACTGCTGGCGCAATCGGCGCCTCGGCTCCGAGCTTTTCCTCAAGCACGCGATAGCCCGGGTTCTGCTTGGCCCAGCTGAACAGCACCAGATTGTCCTGCGCGTAAGCATCGCCACGACCATTGGCCAAGGCTTGCAGCGACTCGGAGTTTTTCTCGAACTTGAGCAGTTTCCAGTCCGGGTGGTTTTTGGTCAGCCAGATATCCGCGGTGGTGCCGGTGGTGACAATCGTGGTGCGCGTCGCCAGATCATCCAGTTTTTTCACTGAACTGCCCTGCGGCACCAGCGCCTGCACGGCCACCTTGAGGTTCGGGTTGGTGAATTCCACCGCTTCCTTGCGTTCCGGGGTGACGGTCATGTTGGCGAGGATCAGGTCGACCTTGTCGCTCTGCAAAAATGGAATGCGACTGGCCGGCTCGACGGCGACGAACTCGACCTTGTTTTCGTCGCCGAGCAGATCCTTGGCGAAGCGCCGGCCAATGTCGGTGTCGAAGCCGACGTAGCGCCCGGCCTCATCGACGAAACCGAACGGGGGCTTGTCGGTAAATACACCAACGATCAATTTGTCGCGGGCCTTGATCTTGTCCAGATAACCCGAGGGCGCGGGGCTTTCGCTGGCGACTTTCGGCTTTGGTGGCTCTTCGGTCTTACCGCAACCGGCAAGCAAGGCGAGGCTGAGCAGGGGCAGTAACAAAGCGGCAGTTTTCATAGCAGTTCCAGTTCCTTTTTCGGATTCGATTCTGGCGATGTGGCAACGAAGGAGAACTTCTCCAGAAACTGCTGCGCGCGTGCGGTTTGCGGGTTCGTAAAGAAAATCTCGGGTGGGGATTGTTCGAGGATGCGCCCGGCATCCATGAACACGATGCGGTCGGCCACCGCGCGGGCGAAGGCCATTTCGTGAGTGACGATCAGCAGGGTCATGCCTTCGCGAGCCAGACCCTGAATGACTTGCAGCACTTCCTTGACCATTTCCGGGTCGAGGGCGGCGGTGACTTCGTCGAAGAGCATGACCCGTGGATTCATGCACAGCGAGCGAACAATGGCGATGCGTTGCTGCTGGCCGCCGGAGAGCTGACGCGGGAAAGCATCGCGCTTGTCCAGCAGGCCAACACGCTCAAGCAGGGCTTCAGCCTGCTGTTGCGCTTCGCGGCGCTGGCGCTTCTGAACCTTGAGCGGGCCGAGCAGCAGATTGTCGAGCACGCTCATGTGCGGGAACAGGTGATAACTCTGGAACACCATGCCGATCTGCTGGCGAATTTCGCGCCAGTCAGTGGCCTTGTCCAACAGCTCTCGGTCGAGGAATTTCAGGCTGCCGCTGTGGGCCTCTTCCAGACCATTGAGGCAACGCAGCAAAGTACTTTTGCCGCAACCGCTGGGACCAAGAATGACGAGCACTTCGCCGCTCTGCACTTGCAGGTCGATGCCATCGAGCACCTGCTGCGCGCCATAGAATTTGTTGAACCCGTGAAACTCGATCAGTGCGCTCATGCTTGCGTCCAGCGCCGCTCCAGCACGCGCGAAGCGGCCGAGAGCGGGTAGCAGATGAAAAAGAAAAACAGGAATAATGCGCCGTAGATCAGTACCGATTCGTAGGTGCGCTCGATGATCTGCTGGCCGACCTTGATCACATCCACCACGCCAATCAGCACCGCCAGGGAACTGGTCTTGATGATCCGCGTATAGACATTGATGGTCGGCGGCGTCATGCGCTTGAACGCTTGCGGCAGCAGCACGTAGCCATAGAGTTGAGCTGCATTGAGGCCGATCGACAGCCCTGCTTCACGCTGTCCGCGCGGCAACGAATGCAGCGCACCGCGCGCTACCTCGCCAACTTCGCTGGCGCCCCACAGCGACAGCACCAGCACCGCGCACCAGAAGCTCGGCAGGCTCAGACCGAAGAAAATCGGCAGACCGAAGAACAGCAGATACAACCAGACCAGCACCGGAATTGCCCGGAACAGCTCCAGATAGATGCGCAGAATCGCGTTCAACCACGTTACGTTCAAAGTGCGCAGAACACCGTAGAGCACACCGCCGATCGTACTGATGGCGATGCTCAGAAACGAGATCGACAGGGTTTGCCCGGCGCCTTTTGCCAGTTGCGGCAACGATATCCACAGCAACTCAAGACCCGAACTGGCCATGCTGGAGCCTCCTTTCCAGTCGGCTGAGCAACAGCGACAGCGGCAAGAACAGCAGCACGCAGATCAGCGTCAGCACGGCGAGCATTTCGTAGGTTTTGTAGTAGAGCGCGATATAGCTCTTGGTGGTGTAGAGGATTTCCGGCACCGCCACGGCCGAAACCACGGTGGTTTCCTTGAGCAGGAAGATGAAATTGGCGAACAGCGACGGCAAGCTGAGGATGCCCGCCTGCGGCAGGATCACATAGCGCAGCAACTGGCCGTGGGACAGGCCAATCGACCGCCCGGATTCCAGTTGCGCCTGGGGCACCGCATCGATGCCGGCGCGCAGCACTTCGGTGAGATAGGCGCCACCAAGGAAGGTCATGGTGATGATTGCCGCAGTGAAACCGGAAACCTGGATCCCCACCGCCGGCAACGCGAAGTAGACGAAGAACAGCTGAATCAGCAACGGCGTGTTGCGCGCCAGCTCTACGTAGAGGCCGACCAGTTTTTGCAGGTATGGCGTGCGAAACACCAGAATCGTCGCGTTGAGCAGCGCCACCAGCAGCGAAGTGGCGATCGCAATCAAACCGACCTGCAGAGTCACGCCGACGGCTTGGAGAAAAGCCGGCAGAGTGCTGAGGATAAAGGCGTAGTCGAAAGTCATGAAGCGTCCTGACGCTGCTTGGTAAGCGGCGATGATGCAATCCATGGACGGCGGATGGCCGTCCGGCAGGCACTGACTTTATAGGTATAAAAACCATAATTTAAATACCTTTAAAGCATATTGATATCACCCAAAAAACTATCCTGTGGATTTGCCGGGAAGGAATAAGACGGCTATTTTTCTTTGCGCTGTAGGACGGATCTTTTTTCCACGAAAGACCTCCAAGGAACCACAGCTTTTGGCCAGACTCTCCGGCCCATTCACCACAAGGAAGAACAACATGGACGTAAAAGTGCCGCAGCGGCTGGATCCGCAGGACATTGTGAAATTGCTGGTGGCGTTGAGACGGGCGTTGAAGACCACAGCGTAAATCAAAAGCCCCTCACCCCAGCCCTCTCCCGGAGGGAGAGGGGGCCGACCGAGGTGTCTCGCGTTGTACATCGACCTGGAAGATCTTGGCGATTATGGCTTGGCTGGGCTTCAGCGATGCTGGATTCAGAGCGATACGTTCAGGTCGGCGTATCTCTCGAATATCCCCGTATCGGTTCCCTCTCCCTCTGGGAGAGGGTTAGGGTGAGGGGCTTTTTAACGCACACACAAAAACGCCGATGACCATCAAGGCCATCGGCGTTTTTGCATCTGAAGCAGATTCACTCAAGTCAGATCAGAACGCCGGCAACACCGCGCCGCTGTACTTCTTCTCGATGAAGGCTTTGACTTCCGGGCTGGTCAGGGCCTTGGCCAGTTTCTGGATCGCGTCGCTGTTCTTGTTGTCCTCACGGGCAACCAGGAAGTTCACGTATGGCGAGTCAGCGCCTTCGATCACCAGCGCATCTTTCTGCGGGTTCAGCTTGGCTTCCAGCGCGTAGTTGGTGTTGATCATGTCCAGATCAACTTCCTTCAGAACGCGCGGCAGCAGGGCCGATTCCAGTTCCTTGAACTTGAAGTTATGCGGGTTCTTGGCGATGTCTTTCGGCGTTGCCAGAGCGTTTTTCGGATCTTTCAGTTCGATCAGGCCGGCCTTCTGCAGCAGGATCAGGGCGCGGCCGCTGTTGCTGCCTTCGTTGGGGATGGCGATGGTTGCGCCGTCCGGCAGTTCAGCCAGGGTCTTGTACTTGCTCGAGTAGCCACCGAACGGTTCAACGTGGACGCCCTGCACGGTCACCAGGTACTTGGATTTTTCGTCCTTGTATTTGCCTTGGTTGAAGCTGTTCAGGTACGGCAGGGTCTGGAAGTAGTTGGCGTCCAGACGCTTCTCGCCGACCTGTACGTTCGGTTGCACATAGTCGGTGAAAACCTTGATCTCCAGATCCACGCCCTCTTTGGCCAGGGTCGGTTTGATCAGCTCAAGGATTTCAGCGTGGGGCACCGGCGTTGCGGCAACCACCAGTTTCTCGCCGGCGTTGACGAAAGAAGCCGTCAGAGCAGCCGCCAATGCGGTAAACAACAGAACCTTTTTCATGCAGTGTCCTTATCGAAAATCACGGTCGTCATCGACGACGGCATTTAATACGTGTGCCAGTGAAGTGATATCGCTGGCGTGAGGCGGACAATACCCGGATTTTTTATTCCCGGACAATAACGTTTATTCAGCTTCATATTCCATTTTGTTCATGTTGAAGAAAATGCTCACACCGCCTCGCTCAAGCGAATCAGCCAGTCTTTCAAGGCCTTACGCTCTGCACTGCTCCCACCTATATGGGTCTGCCTGACCAGACGTTCGATCTGAACCTGCGGCGCAGACGCGTCAGGCAGGTTCAGATGTTCCGGCAGGATTTCGTCGCCGGTGCTGACCAGCAGGGCAAAGTGGATGACGTTTTCCAGTTCGCGAGTGTTGCCCGGCCAGCTGTGTTGTTCGAGCACATGTTGCGCGGCTTCGCTGATCAGCGGCACGGGCAAGTCGAGACGCTGGCTGTAGATGCCAAGGAAATACTCGGCCAGCGAGAGAATGTCGCCGGTGCGCGCGCGCAACGCCGGCAGCTCCAGATGACCCTCGCTGAGGTAGTGATAGAGCCGCTCGTGGAATTTCCCGGCGTCCACGGCCTGGGCCAGATCGATGCTGGTCGCCGCGACCAGGCGCACATCCACAGGGCTCGGCTGATGCGCACCGACGCGGGTGACTTCGTGGTTTTCCAATGCCGCGAGCAACTTGATCTGGATCGGCAGCGGCAGATCGCCGATCTCATCCAGGTACAAGGTGCCGCCGTTGGCAGAACCGAACCAGCCGGCGCGGCTGCTGGCCGAACCGCTGTAGCTGCCGGCGGCGTAGCCGAACAGTTCGGCGTCGGCGTAGGTCGGGCTGATCGCGCCGCAGTTCACCGAAACGAACAGACCGCTGCGATCACTGGCGCGGTGGATATGCCGGGCGAGCAGCTCTTTACCGGTGCCAGTCTCACCGCGAATCAACACTGAAATCGCACGTGGAGCCAACTGCTCCAACTCCTCGCGCAATTGCCGCGAGCGTGGGTCGACGAACACCAACGCCTTGGCGCGAATGCTCAGGGGGCTTTTTTCTGCATCGGGAAAGGTCAACAAGGGCTGACCGAAGGTTTCGAGACTCATGGCAGGCTCCCGCCCAAAACCGCCAGCCGACGGGGGCGTTGAATAGTAAGGTCAGGCGCGACGGCGGGCGTGATGTTCCAGACGGTTTTGCAGGCGATAGAGATAGGCAAACCCCTGCTCCCAACGCTGATGCCCGGACTTGACGTTGATGTGCCCGGCCCCGGCGAGAATCCCCGCCTCCGCGCCCCAGTTGCGCGCCAGTTCCAATGCGCGCGGCGCACTGACGGCGGCGTCGTTGTCGGAGCTGACGACCTGACTGGGGAATGGCAACAGGTCCGTCGGAATCGGTGCGAAGTTGCGCAGCGCTGGCGCGCAGGCAGGACGCTCGACATCGGCCGGCGCGACCAGCAACGCCCCGCGCACCTGACGCAGGTACTGCAACGGCGCTGTCGCCGCCCAGTGAGCAACGGTGATGCAACCGAGGCTGTGAGCGATGAGAATGACCGGCGTGCTGTCGGCGGCAATCGCTTCGGCCAGCGCGGCGACCCAGTCCTCACGGCGCGGCGTCAGCCAATCGGCCTGCTCGACCCGCGCGCTGTTCGGCAGGCTGTTCTGCCAGTGGCTTTGCCAATGATCTTCTGGCGATCCTTGCCAGCCCGGCACAATCAGGTAGCGGATTGATTCGTTGCGCATGGGGAAGCTCTCCTGCGGCGTGTCTGTTCCGGGTCGAGTATAGGGATGGGAGTTATATTCGTTAAGGAATAAGAAGCTATTTATTAATACCCATAATGCATATGAGGCGTTCCCACAGGGTGAGTGTGTTGTGGCAATAACGCGGGATAAAAAAAGGGCCGCACCCTGCCAAGGAGACGGCCCCGGAAAAACGTTGTATCTGTCACCGCGCAGTAATCACCGACAACTTGGTAATCCCCGCCCGTTCGATCGAAGCCATGGCTCGCGCCACTTCGCCGTAGTTCACCCCGTCATCGGCCTGCAATTGCACGCGCACTTCCGGGTCCTTGGCCTTGGCCGACTTGAGGTTGAATTCCAGCAAGTCGGGCTGAATCTGGTCCTTGTTGATAAACAGCTTGCCGGCGCCGTCGATGCTCACCACCAGCGGATCCTTCTGCTCGACCGGTGCCACCGCTTCGGTCTTCGGCAGGTTGATCGGGATCGCGGTGGTCAGCAGCGGCGCGGTGACGATAAACACCACCAGCAGCACCAGCATCACGTCTACCAGCGGCGTCACGTTGATTTCGCTGAGCACCTCATCCGTGTCTTGCGTGGAGAAGGCCATATCAGGACGCCTCCTTCACTTTTGCCGCGTTGCCCGACGTTGCCACCTTGTGTGCGGTCGGGTGGATCAGCACGCGGAACGCGCTCTTCTGCGCCAGGCTGTAGAAGTCGTGGGCGAAGTCATCGAGATCCGCTGCGGTCAATTTCAGACGGCGCAGAAAGTAGTTGTAAACCAGCACCGCCGGCACCGCGACGGCGATCCCCACGCCAGTCGCGACCAGTGCCGCACCGATCGGGCCGGCCACGGTTTCCAGGCTTGCCGAACCAGCGGCGCTGATGCCTTTCAACGCTTCCATGATTCCCCACACCGTGCCGAACAAACCAATGAACGGCGAGGTGCTGCCAATACTCGCGACCACCGCCAGACCGGTTTCCAGCGAACGGCGCTCGCGCACGATCTGCTGGCGCAAGGCGCGTTCGAGGCGATCCTGATGGTTGATCGCCTGGCTCAGGTCATTTGCCTGCGGCGCCTCGCCCACCTGGATCGCCGCATAACCGGCCTGCGCCACTCGCGCTGCGGCGCCGGGCTGGGTTTCGCTCAACTCTGCCGCGGCATCCAGGCTCGACGCCGCCCAGAAACGTTTATGAAAGCGCCGATCCTGCGCTTTCAAACGACCGAACTGCACAGCCTTGAGCAACGCCAGGCCCCAAGTGGCGACGGAAAAAACCACCAGCAGCCAGATCACCGCGCTTTCGATGGATTCCAGTGGAGATGCCAGTAACGTCATGATGTGTTCCCTCGTGTAAACATTTCGCGCGAATTTGGTTTCGGTTTAATGAATCTTGAAATCGATGGGCACGCTGACCCAGCCGTCCTGGGCGACATCACCCTGCTTGGCCGGGACGAAGCTCCAGCGCTTCACAGCGTTGAGCGCGGCGTCGTCGAGCTGCTGGCGGCCACTGCTTTTGGCAATCTGAATCTCGCCCGGTTTGCCGCTGGCCAACACATGCACCCGTAACAACACCGTGCCCTCCCAACCGCGACGCTGGGCCAGCGACGGATATTCCGGCGCCGGGTTTTTCAGGTATGCCGCATTGGCTGAAGCCGGGGTAACGGGCGCAGGTGCCGGTGGCGCGGGGGGCGCTGGCGCTGCGACCGGGGCTGCCGGTTTCGTTGGCGCTGGCGGCTGCTCTACCGGCTTCGGCGCGGGTTTGGGCGGCAGTTTCACCACCGGTTTGGGTTTGGCGATCGGCTTGGGCGGCGGCGGTTTCACCGCCAACTCGTCCTCCACTGGCGGTGGCGGCTCGACCACGGGCACCGGTGGTGGCGGCGCATCAACCGGCGGCGCGGGCGGAGCCGGGCGTGAAAACTCGATGGTCATCGGCGGAATTTCCGGCGGCACCACCGGCAGCACCGGCGTCGGTTTCTGGCTGACCCAGTAAATCACCGCGCCATGCACCACCAGCGCGAGGACACCGAGCAGAAGGGTTTCGCGCCGACTCAAAATGCCCTTGGGCGCACGTTGCAAACGCAACTGTCCCAACGGCACACGGTGCGGCCGGCCAAGATCGACCAGTTCGCCACTCGGCGTGTGCCGCCACAGCAATTCCCCTGCGCTGGCGGCGGTTTGGACATTGCCCATTGTTCAACTCCCTGCGGTCTCTTTCGTTCTACGAGCCAAAGCGATCGACCCGCCATTCTTGAACCCCCCACGGCGTAGTCGATGGGGGTAATCATTGGGCTTGCACGCTTATCACCGAAAGTAATCTTTGACGTTATGCATAGGCCTTCAAGGAATATGCAAATCGCCCGTTTTCACCGAAGCCGCGCACCACAAGGGCTGCAGCGATCTGCCATAAACGCCATGCTTTTACGGCATGAAAAGTATTCGGCTACGGCATCCGTTAACGCCTTGAAAGGCTGTTTTTGGTTCGCTGATTGCCGACGTCATGCGCCATTGCCGTCGTCGCTGTCGATCAGCTGCGTCTGCTTGCCGGCGCCGCTGAGGACTGGTTGAACGGCCATCTCCAGGTCAGCGCCTTGATAGCCCGATCAGAAGTCGTAGCGTCCTGTAACACCCAGGGTCCGTGGCGTGCCGAGCAGGCCTTCATAGCCGCCGTTGCCGCCGGTCCACAGAGTCGTGTAGTAGGTTTTGTCGAAGGCGTTTTTCAGCCACAGCGAGACATCCCACTGGCCCTGATTGAAATCACCGCGCAGGCCAGTAGAAAAGTTGACCACCGCGTAACTGGGGATCTGCCCGTAATCGGAATCCTCGACCGTGCCCACCGCTTTGGAGCGGAACGCGTAGCTGCCGGTGACGTAGGGTTCGAAGCCGTTATCCAGATTCCATTTGTATTCGCCATTGGCGTTGCCGATCCATTTCGACGCGCCGACGACTTGATGGCCGCTGAGATCGCAGGAGGCCGGTGCACCCGGGGCCTGGCTGACTTCCGGCGGGCACGGTGCATCCTTGTACGAGAGGTAGCTGACGTCGTTGTACGAGCCGTTGAAATTCAGGGTCAGGCCACGCAGCGGCACCCAGGTGCTTTCGAACTCGATGCCACGCGAGCGCACCGAGCCTGCGTTGGTCAGGTATTGCACGCGGTTGGCGGCGTCATAGGCGTTGGTCTGGTAGGCGTTGACCTGGGTCCAGAATACGTTGGCGTTGAGTTGCAGGCGGCGATCCCACAGGGTGCTTTTGAAGCCGAGTTCGGCGTTGTTGGCGCGCTCGGTGCCGATCAGTAACGAGTCGGCGCCAGCGGTAGGTGCGGAGCCGACCGCGAGGTTGACCCCGCCGGATTTCTCGCCGTGGGACAGCGTGGCGTAACCGAGCACGTCATCGGTGATGCGATAGCTCAGGTTGAGCAGTCCCGAGGGGCTGGAGCTGTACTGATTCAAGTCACCGGAATCGTAGACGCCGGCACGCCCCCGACGCGCATTGGCTGCCGCGCCGGCCACAGCTACACCGCCGACCGGCGCGTTGCGGCCGACCGAGGCGTTTTTCTCTTCATAGGTGCCACGCACCCCGGCAGTGAAATCCAGGCGTTCGCTCAGGTGCCAGGTGCCTTGGGCAAAGAGGGCGAAACTGTCGGTCTGGATATGGCCGTTGCCGATGCTGGTGACATTGGCCAGGCTGCCCGCCGGGGTGCCATTCCAGATGTCGGCCTGCGGGCCGTAATAGGAGAAGGATTTGTTGTCCAGATCCGAGCCGAAATAGTAGGCGCCAACCACATAATCGAAGAACTCACCCTTGGGCGAGGCCAGGCGAAATTCCTGCGAATACTGTTTGTCTTCCACCGACACGCCGGCGTTGTAACTGGCCGGCACGTTGAGGCCATCGTCGTTGCGCGGGGTGAAATTCCAGAAACGATAAGAGCTGACCGACGTCAGGGTGAAGTCGCTCGGCAACGTCCAGTTGGCTTCCACCGACGTGCCGCCCTGATGCACGGTGACGTGCTGGTCGTTATCGAGATTGACCTTGCGATGCCGGCCGTTGACCAGCGTTGCCCCGGCTGCACTGGCCCGCGATTCATACAGGTTGACGCCGTTGATGGTCGGCCCTGTGTTGTACAACACGCGAGTGCCGGCGCTGGAATCTTCTTCGTTGTAATCGCCGATCCAGCGCAGATTGAAATCTTCATTGGGCTTGAACAACAGCTGCGCGCGGAAGCCCTCGCGGGAGCCGCCGTTGAGGTCGTGGCCGTCGTATTCGTTCTTGATGTCGCCGTCACTGCGCGTGCGATACGCCGAGAAGCGCCCGGCCAGCTGGTCGTTGAGCGGTCCGGAAATCGTACCCTTGGTCTGGAAGTACCCATCCTCGCCGACCGAGGTTTCGATGCTGCGTTCAGGCGTGAAACTGGGCGCGCGGGTGCTGATGTTGATAACCCCGGCGGTGGTGTTCTTGCCGAACAGCGTGCCTTGCGGACCGCGCAAGACTTCGAGCTGCTCGATGTCCATCAGGTCGAACACCGCCATCCCCGGACGGCCCAGATAAACGTTGTCGATGTACAGGCCAACGCTGCCTTCCAGGCCATCACTGGCCGGGTTGTTACCCAGGCCACGGATCGACACGCTGGACTGGCGCGCATGCATGTAAGCGACGTTGACGCTGGGCACCAGTTGCTGCAAGTCCTGAATCCGGTAAACCCGTTGCGTCTCCAGATTCTGCCCACTGACCACGCTCATTGGCGTCGGCACGTCTTGCGAACTTTCTTCGCGGCGGCGGGTGGTGACGGTCACGGTTTCCAGCTGCGAACCGTTGGCCGCCGCTGTGCCTGCGGGGACGGGCGGAGGGGTTTCGGCTTCGGCGGCATAGCCGTGAGTCCAGCTGGCGCTGCCTGCCAGCAACAGCGCCAAAGGCAGGCGTTTGAGCCGTCGGGGAGATGGGGGTAACGCGAGATTCAACGGACTCATGGCGCGGCTCCTGGTCAAAAAACACACAGACATATTCACTGCTGCATATTCTTTTCAGTTATTTATTTATGGATTTACAAATATTTACTGCATAAGAGATTGCCTTTATAAGGAGTCGACCTAATGCATATCCAATGCATTTCCCGGATATTTTTTATGTGAAAAATGCATATCGACTTGCGCCAATTGCGTCACTTCATCGCTCTGGTTGAGCAACGCAGCTTTGTCGCTGGCGCGCAGGCGGTGAACCTGTCGCAGTCGGCATTCAGCCGCAGCATCCAAGCACTGGAACACAGCGTCGGCTGCCAGTTGGTCGACCGTGGGCGCAAGGAATTGCCGCCGACCAAACAGGGCCATGTGCTGCTCGAACATGCGCGGCGACTGGTCAGCGGTGCGCAGCAGATGGCCAATGAGATCAGCCAGTTCAATGGCCTCGAGGCCGGGGAATTGCGCTTTGGTTGCGGGCCGGCGCCAGCCGCCGGATTGATCCCGCGCGCGATCGGCGCATTCATCGGCCGCTACCCGAAGGCGCGCGTACAGTTTCTGGTCGATGACTGGCAGAGCCTGAGCAAACGCCTGCTCAGCGAAGAGTTCGAATTCTTCGTCGCCGATACCCGGCAATTCGAGGCCGACCCGGATTACCAGACCCACCGCCTGCGAGCGCGCAAATGGCATTTCTGCTGCCGCGCCGGGCATCCACTGACGGCGTTCGAACGCATCACTGCCGAGCAATTGCTGAGTTATCCACTGGCGGTCAGCATCCGCCCGCCGAACCTGCGCAAGGTCATCGTCGACCTCAGCGGTCGTCCGGATTTCACCCCGAATGTGGAATGCGAAAACGGCTCGAGTCTATTGAGTGTGGTGTTGCGCTCGGAGGCGATCGGAATTGTCGGCGCGTATTCCGATGCGCTGCATCTGGCCAAGGGTGAGCTGGTCTGTTTGAAGATCGAAGGCCTGGCGGATGACCTGGAGGAGCTGTACACCCGCTACGGCATCGTCAGCCGCGCCGGGTATCGGTTGTCGCCACTGGCCGAAGCGATGATTGAGCAGATCAAAGTGGTTGATGCGGAGGATGAGGAAGTGTGTTCGCTGGAGAATTTTGCTGTCTGAGCTGGCCCCTTCGCGAGCAGGCTCGCTCCCACAGGAATACGTATTTCAAATGTGGGAGCGAGCCTGCTCGCGAAGAGGCTGATGCAATCGCTGCATAAAAACCATTCCCCAAATGCACTTGCCGAAAACCCTCACCGACAGCGAAAACCCTCACCTGTCCAACTGACTGGTGAACTCCATGCCCACTCCTCCCAACCCCGTGCGCAACGTGCTGTACATCATGTGCGATCAACTGCGCCGCGATTACCTGTCCTGCTACGGCCACCCGCATCTGCATACACCGAATATCGATCGCCTCGCCGCTCAAGGGGTGCGTTTCAGCCGCGCCTATACCCAAGGCACGATTTGCGGTCCTTCAAGGATGTCGGCCTACACCGGGCGCTACGTCAGCAGCCATCAAGTGGCCTGGAACGCGGTGCCGTTGCCGCTGGATGAATTGACGATCGGCGATTACCTGCGACCTCACGGCATCCGCACCGCGCTGGTCGGCAAGACCCATGCGACGGCCAATGTCGACGCCTTGCAGCGCCTAGCAATCAACCCGGACAGCGCGCAAGCCGAGTTGCTCAATGAGGTCGGCTTCGAACCGTACCTGCGCCACGACGGTATCTACCCCGACGATCCGTCATTCGACGACAAGCGCGAATCCGCGCCCTATACCCAATACCTGCGCGCGCAGGGCTTCGATGGCAAGAATCCCTGGCACGACTGGGCGAATGCCGCCGAAGGCGAGAACGGTGAAATCCTCAGCGGCTGGAAAATGCGTCATGCGAATTTGCCAGCACGAATTCCCGAGCAACACTCAGAGACTGTCTACACTACAAATCGCGCCATCGACTTCATCACCGAGCAAGGCGAGAAATCCTGGTGTTTACACCTCTCGTACATCAAACCGCATTGGCCCTACATCGTACCGGTGCCGTACCACGCCTTGTACAGTACGAAATCGATTCTCGAAGCGGTCCGCGCGACGCCCTCCGCAGCCAGCAAACACCCCGTATACACTGCCTTTCGCCAGCATGAGGAAAGCCTCAACTTCTCCCGCGATTCAGTACGATTGAATGTAATCCCGACCTACATGGGCCTGATCAAGCAAGTGGATGATCAGTTGGGGCGGCTGTTCGATTTTCTGCAGAGCAACGGGCGTTGGGATGACACGTTGATCGTGTTCACCAGCGATCACGGCGATTTCCTTGGCGATCATTGGCTCGGTGAGAAGGAGTTTTTGCTCGAGCAGGCGGTGGGCGTGCCGTTGATCGTGCGCGACCCTCGGGCGGCGGCGGATGTCACTCGCGGCACTGTCGATGAGCGGCTGGCGGAAACCATCGATGCGCTGCCGACGTTTCTTCAAGCGTTGGGATTAGCGGGCGCGGAACACCGGCTGGAAGGGCGTTCCTTGATCCCGCTGCTGCACGGGGAAAATCCCGATTGGCGCCGCTATGCAATCAGCGAATACGACTACGCCTTTCAGGCCCCGGCACGCGAGCGACTCGGCCAGCCGATCGACCGGTGCCGCATGACCATGGTCCGCAGCGAGCGCTGGAAATACCTGGCGTACGACGGGTTTAGACCGCAGTTGTTTGATCTGTTGAATGATCCGCAGGAGCTGAATGATCTGGGTGAGGACCCGGCGTACGCGGCGGTGCGCGAGGAGCATGCGGGGTATCTGTTTGAGTGGATGCGTGGATTGAAGCGGCGGACGACGATCAGCCATCCGGAGATCGATTTGCGCGGGCACCGGTTTCGTTATGGTGAGCCGGAAACCGAGAAGGTTGTTCAGATTGGTGTGTGGTAGCTGTGATCAAATGATCGTTCCCACGCTCCGCGTGGGAACGCAGCCCGGGACGCTCCGCGTCCCAAAACCGGACGCAGAGCGTCCGTTGAGGCATTCCCACGCAGAGCGTGGGAACGATCAATGTGGGAGCGAGCCTGCTCGCGAAGAGGCCAATCAGACGCCGACGATATCCGGACCTTTGATGGTCTGACTTCGCTGCCCACTCACCCCCACTGGCACCTCGCCCTTGAGCGTCACCCGGCGCACCACGCGATCCTGGGTGCCGTAATCATCAATCGCGTAATGCTGCGTCGAGCGGTTGTCCCAGATCGCCACATCTCCAGCCTGCCAGCGCCAGCGCACGGTGTTTTCCTGGCGGATCACATGGCTCTGCAGCAAACCGAACAGGTGTGCCGAATCTGCCTGTGAATAACCTTTGATGCGTTTGACGAAATGCCCCAGCAGCAAGCTCTTCTCGCCGCTGATCGGGTGCACGCGCACCACCGGGTGCTCGGTTTCGTAGACAGTCGAGGTGAAGACTTTGCGATAGCGCTCCAGCTTCTCTGCCGAGACGTCCGGCTTCGCACCGGCGTAGTCGTACTCGTTGCTGTGCACAGCGGTCAGTTTGTCGGCCAGCTCACGCAGCTCGCTCGGCAAGCCGCTGTATGCCGTTGCGGTGTTGGCCCACAGCGTATCGCCGCCGAAGGCCGGGGCGACCACCGAGCGCAGGATCGAGGCTTTCGGGTAAGCGTCGACGAAAGTCACGTCGGTGTGCCAGGAGTTGGCGCGCTGACCTTCGGCGCCGTCCAGCTCGAGCAGGTAACGGGTGCCTTCGCGCGATGGCACGGTCGGGTGTGCCACCGGTTCGCCAAGCAGATGGGCGAAGGCTTCCTGACGCTGATCGTCGAGTTGCGTCTGCTCGCGGAAGAACAGCACTTTGTATTCGACCAAGGCTTGCTGGATGGCTTCGACAGTGGCGGCGTCCAGCTCACCGGACAGATGCACGCCGCGGATTTCGGCACCGATACGACCGGCTACCGGGTGAATTTCCAGCGCGTGAGAAACGGGTTTTACGGCGAGTGCAGCATTGCTCATGGGAAGACCCTCATCGACGGTTTGCGGTTTTGGCGGCAGCGAAACAACGCTCTATCTATATTCCATTTATATCTAACAGATATTCACATGCTTCGTTGACGGAATAAGAGCTTGCATTTAAAACCTCAAGCAACCCTCGTCGCAAATGCCTTCGAGCTATTTTTAGGATGCCGGAAAAGCATATGGATCTTCGCCAGTTGCGCTACTTCATCGCCCTCAACGAACACCGCAGTTTTGTCCGTGCGGCCGACGCCATGGGCATCACTCAACCGGCGTTCAGCCGCAGCATTCAGGGGCTGGAGCAGGAGTTCGGTTGCGTGCTGGTCGATCGCGGCAACAAGGATCTGCGTCCGACGCCCGAGGGCCAGGTGGTGCTGCAACATGCCTTGAGCCTGGTGCAGGGCGCAGCGTTGCTCAGCGCTGAAGTGACGCAAATGACCAAGCTCGACGCCGGCGAGGTGCACTTCGGCTGTGGCCCGGCGCCAGCGGTGAAACTGGTGCCGGATGCGGTGGCGCAATTCATCAACGCGCACCCGAAAGTGCGCACCTGTTTCCAGGTCGATAACTGGGAAAAACTCAGCCGTGCGTTGAGCCGTGAAGAGATCGAATTCTTCATCGCCGACATTCGCCATTTCGAGTCCGATCCGAACTTCCAGACCCAGGCGCTGACGCCCAAGCGCGGCGTGTTTTTCTGCCGGCCGGGGCATCCGTTGCTGGCCAAGGAAAGCCTGTCGACCAACGACATGTTCGACTACCCGCTGGCCGCCACACTGATCCCGCCGGGCATTCGCAAGTTGCTGGCGAATCTCAGCGGGCGCATCGATTTCTCACCGACCATCGAGACCGAGCACTTTCCGGCACTGGTCAAAGTGGTGCTGCAATCCAATGCAATCGGCGTCGGCACGGAGGAGGCGTTTATTGAGGATGTCGCCAAGGGTTCGCTGGTGCTGTTGCACTGGCGCAACCTGCCGCAGAACCTCGAAAGCATGAACGCCCGCTGCGGCATCGTCAGCCGCACCGGATTCCGGTTGTCGCCGGCGGCGAGGGCAATGATCGAGACGTTGGTCGCGGTGGATCGGCAGGACGTCAGCGTCGCCGTCTGAAAAACCTTCGTGGCACACGCCGATCGTTCCCACGTTCTGCGTGGGAATGAAACCCGTGACGCTCTGCGTCACAAAGGACGCGGAGCGTTCTCGGCTGCATTCCCACGCGGAGCGTGGGAACGATCTGGAAAGACGCTGGAGATCTAAAGCCTGGCTGCAGAAAGCTCTGGCGCCACCCAATCGCTGACCTTGAACGGCTTGCGAATCAGCTTCTGCTGCGCCGCCAGGTCGACCTTGTCTTGCAGGCCGCTCAAGAACACCGGATCCAGTGTCGACGGGAAAATCTCGCTGAGATTCTGATCCTTCAGATCCTGAGCCAGAATCACCGGCGGATAACTGGCCAGCCCTGATACCAGCTGCACATAGGCGTCCTTGTTGCTGTCCTGCGTCAGCCACTCGACCGCTTGCTGCTGCGCCTTGAGCAGTTTCGCAATGACCTCTGGATGGGCGTCGACAAACTTGCCATTACCCAGCAACACCGCCTGCACGCTGCCAGCGCCGCCAAGGTCCTTGGTGTTGAGCGGCAATTCCGCCAGGCCTTTGGCTTGCAAGGCACTCAGCGCGGAGCTGCCCCACGAGGCATCGATCTGCTTGGCCGCGAGTGCCGAAACCGCCGCGTTGAAATCCAGATTGATGACCTTCAGATCCTTCTCGCTCAGGCCCTGACTGGCGAGCGCCGCATCGAACGACAGCTGCGTCGCCGTCCCGCGAAAGATCGCCACGCGTTTGCCCTTGAGATCCTGCAGGGTCTTGATCCCCGAGCCGGGCACCACGCCGAGGTATTGCTTGACCCCACGCGCCGTGGCGCTGAGCAGGCGCGTGTCCAGACCATTGGATTTGCCGATGATCGCGGCGAGATCGCCGAGATAGGCCAGATCAACCTGGCCATTGGCAAACGCCTCATTGATCACCGGCCCGGCGCCCTTGAAGAAACTCCACTGGATCTTGATGCCCTGCTCGGCGAAGGCCTTTTCGAAGATCTGCTGATCGCGCAGCACATCGACGATGCCGCCGCCGCTGTGTTGAGTGCCGGCGCTGAGGTCGGGCACGGCGATGCGGATTTCCTTGAGTTCTTCGGCTTGGGCGCCAAGCGCAAGAAAGCCTGCAAGCGCCGGGGCGGCCAGCAGGCTGATGATTCGTTTGAAGGGAAGGTTCATGGGTGCGGCTCCTTGATCGCTGAGGAGCCGAAAGTAGGCTGGGTGCATACCTTCACTTAAATACTATAAATGCACATTTTTATATCCATATGACCTAAGTGAGGGCGTGTGCGGCTTGCAGCGCGATATGCATTAACAGCATCGAAAATATTCTTCGAATGCATTGGATGCGCGCAAGCAGGCAAGCCTTAAATGGATTCGCTTATCTCCCGATAGCATCTAACGCAAGTTTGTTAGATCAGTTTCATATATGACGAAACCCAGTGTGGGAGCGAGCCTGCTCGCGAAGAGGCAATGCCAGCCGACATCAGTGCTGCCTGAAACAGCCATTCGCGAGCAGGCTCGCTGCCACATGAAAAGCGGTTCGCCATGCAACCCGACAACGGAGGTCACCCATGGCCCGTCAATCTCTGCTCAGCCTGCCGCTGGCCGCGCCGCCGCTGAAAAGCCGTCGCACCTGGCCCCGCCTGAATCAACGCCTGCTGCCTTGGCTGTTGCCCGTCAGCCTATTCGTCCTGTGGTGGCTGGCCGCGCGCAATCAGTGGATGAGCGAGCAGATCCTGCCGGCGCCATCGCTGGTGTGGAGCAGCGCTGTGGAACTGGCCCAAGGCGAGTTGTGGAGTCATTTGTGGATCAGCCTGCAACGGTTGTTCTGGGGCTTGTTGGCCGGCGTTTCGACCGGCGCGGTGCTTGGCGCCGCACTGGGCTTCAGTCGACGTCTGGAGCGCCTGGTTTTTCCGACATTCGCCGGATTGGCGCAGGTGCCGACGCTGGCGTGGATTCCGCTGTTCATGGTGTTTTTCGGCATCGGCGAACTGCTGAAACTGGTGGTGCTGATCAAGGCCATTGTGGTGCCGGTGACCTTGCACACACTGGTTGGTGTGCGCGATGCACAACCGAAACTGCGCGAAGCCGCCTCCGTGTTGCGCCTGCCGCCGCGCTTGCTGATTTGGCGCTTGGTGCTTCCCGCTGCGCTGCCGGCGTTCATGGCCGGCGTGCGCCTGGCACTCGCTGCCGGCTGGACCTCGTTGCTGGCGGTCGAGCTGCTGGCCTCCAGCGAAGGCATCGGCTATCTGATGGTCTGGGCGCGGCAGTTGTTCATGCTCGACATCGTGTTCGTGTGCATCGTGGTCATCGGTCTGATCGGCGTGGCGATGGATCGCGGCATCGGCCTGCTCGACCGCAGACTGGTGCACTGGCCGCACCCGGCCACCGCGCACATCACACGCGGCCCGCGCTATCAGGGCTGGCAACGCCTGCAACCGTGGCTGTTGCCGCTGGGCTTGTTGGCGCTCTGGCAACACGCCAATGATCAGCACTGGGTCGACGCGAATATTCTGATCAGCCCTGCGGCTGTGCTGAGCACGACATGGGGCGGACTGCTCGACGGTACGCTGGTCAACGGCATGGCGCTGAGCCTGAGCCGCACCCTGGGCGGCTTGCTGGTCGGTGGCGGCCTCGGTTTCGCCCTGGGCTTGCTCCTCGGCCTGTCACGTCTCAGCGAACGCCTGCTCGGCCCGACACTCGCCGCACTGCGGCAGATCGCGATTTTCGCCTGGGTGCCACTGCTCACCGCGTGGTTCGGTCTCGGCGAACTGGCCAAGTGGGTGTTCGTCGCTCTCGCCGCCTTCTTCCCGCTGTTCATCGCCACCCAGCGCAGCATCGCCAATCTGTCGCCGCAACTCAACGAAGCCGCGCAAGTGCTGCGCCTGAGCCTCGGCCAGCGCCTGCGTCGACTGGTCCTGCCCGGCGCTGCGCCGGGGATTTTCGCCGGGCTGCGATTGAGCCTGATCTACGCCTGGCTCGGCACCATCGGCGCTGAATATTTCATGCCGTCCAATGGCGGCATCGGCAGCCAGATGATCGGCGCGCAGCAGCTGCTGCGAATGGATCTGATCATGGCCGGCATGCTGCTGGTCGGCCTCACCGGCGCCCTGCTCAACCTGATCGGCCAACGCCTGGAAATTCGCGCGACCCGCTGGAGACACGCATGAACGCACCGATTGTAAGCTTCAACCACGTAGGCAAATCCTTCGCCGTCAACGGTTTCGAACTGGAGGCGATTCGCGAATTCAATCTCGACATCGCCGAGGGCGAATTCGTCGCCATCGTCGGCTCCAGCGGCTGCGGCAAATCCACTTTGCTGCGTTTGCTGGTCGGCCTCGACACCGAGTTTCGCGGACAGATCAGTGTCGATGGCAAGGCCGTCAGCGGCATCGGCGGCGAGCGCGGTATCGTCTTTCAGGAACATCGTCTGTTTCCGTGGCTGACGGTCGCCGACAACATCGGCCTGGGTCTGGTCAATGAACCGCTGAGCGGAGCGCAGAAACAACAACGCATCAAGGATTTCATCGAGCTGGTCGGCCTCAGCGATTTCACCGCGGCCTATCCGCATCAACTCTCCGGCGGCATGGCGCAGCGCGTGGCGATTGCTCGCGGTCTCGTCGCCAGCCCGCGAATCCTGTTGCTCGACGAACCCTTCGGCGCCCTCGACGCACTGACCCGCCAGCAAATGCAGGACGAACTGCTGGCAATCCGCGAACGGGCACAGATCACCACGATTCTGGTGACCCACGATGTCGAGGAAGCGATTTTTCTGGCCGACCGCGTGGTGGTGATGGAGCCGCGTCCGGGGCGGATCAAGCAAGTGGTCGACATCGCCCTGCCGCACCCGCGCCAACGCAGCAGTTACGACTTTCATCAGCTGCGCGAAGAACTGCTGCACGAGTTGACCAGTGATGACCATTACCAACCGAGCGCACCGGTGCAGATCCGCGATCTGCCGCTGACGTTCATTGCCTGCTGAACAGGAGTTTCGCGATGCCGCAACGTCCCAACTTTCTAGTGATTCTGGCCGACGACCTGGGCTTTTCCGACATCGGTGCGTTCGGCGGCGAAATCGCTACGCCGAACCTCGATGCGCTGGCCGAGAACGGCCTGCGCCTGACCGATTTCCACACCGCACCGACCTGCTCGCCGACGCGCTCGATGCTGCTGACCGGCACCGATCACCACATCGCCGGTATTGGCACCATGGCCGAAGCGTTGACCCCGGAACTGATCGGCAAACCTGGCTACGAAGGCTACCTGAATGACCGCGTCGTCGCCCTGCCCGAGCTGCTGCGCGAGGCCGGCTATCAAACCTTGATGAGCGGCAAATGGCACTTGGGTCTGAAGGCTGAACTGGCGCCCCATGCGCGCGGTTTCGAGCGCTCGTTTTCACTGTTGCCGGGCGCTGCCAACCACTATGGTTTCGAGCCGACCTACGATGAGCAAACGCCGGGCCTGCTGAAATCCACCCCGGCGCTGTACATCGAGGACGATCAGTTTGTTGACGAGTTGCCGAAGGATTTCTATTCCTCCGATGCCTTCGGCGACAAGCTGCTGCAGTACCTCAGGGAACGCGATCAGACCCGGCCGTTCTTCGCTTACCTGCCCTTCTCCGCGCCCCACTGGCCGCTGCAGGCACCGGCCGAGATCGTCGAGAAATACCGTGGCCGTTATGACGCCGGCCCGCAAGTGCTGCGCCTCGAACGCCTGGAAAAACTCAAGGCACTGGGTCTGATCGAGGCAGACGTCGAACCGCACCCGCTGATTCAGCTCAGCGCGCAGTGGGACGCGTTGAGCGATGAACAAAAGCAGATTTCCGCACGAGCCATGGAGGTCTACGCGGCGATGGTCGAGCGCATGGACTGGAACATCGGCCGGGTCGTCGATTACCTGCGCCAGCAAGGCCAGCTCGACAACACCTTCATCCTGTTCATGTCCGACAACGGTGCCGAAGGCGCGCTGCTGGAAGCGTTCCCCAAGTTCGGCCCGGAGCTGATGACCTACCTCAACCAGCATTACGACAACAGCCTAGACAACATCGGCCGGGCCAATTCCTACGTCTGGTACGGGCCGAACTGGGCGCAAGTGGCAACCGCGCCGTCACGCTTGTTCAAGGCTTTCACCACCGAGGGCGGGATCCGCGTGCCGGCGCTGCTGCACTATCCGCAACTGCCGCTCAAAGGGCAGATCAGCCATGGTTTCGGCACGGTGATGGACATCACCCCGACCATTCTCGATCTGGCTGGCGTGCGGCATCCGGGCAAACTGTGGAAAGGCAAAGCGGTGGCGCCACTGCGCGGCAAGTCGTGGCTGGGCTTCCTGTCCGGCGAGACCGCGCAGGTGCATGACGAGCATACGGTCACCGGTTGGGAATTGTTCGGACGCCGGGCGATTCGCCAAGGGTCGTGGAAAGCCGTGTGGATTCCCGGACCGGTCGGGCCGGCGACCTGGCAGCTTTATGATCTGGCGAGCGATCCAGGGGAGATTCATGATCTGGCGTTGAGTCAGCCGCAGAAACTCACTGACTTGATCGGGCATTGGCAGCGGTATGTGGAAGAGACCGGAGTGATCCTCAGTGCTTCGCCGTTTCAGCCGGATTGAACCAAGATCAAAAGCCCCCCTCACCCCAGCCCTCTCCCTGAGGGAGAGGGGGAAAGGGAGCAGATCTTCATGCTTTTCCAACTTGAGGTCGGCTCGAAATTTCAGGTCGATGTATCCAGCATAAACAGCTAGATCAGTCCCCTCTCCCCTGGGAGAGGGTTAGGGTGAGGGGCATCTGTCAGGCCTCCACCGCCTCCCCGGACACCACTTCCTCATCTCCGCGCACAAACCGGTTCGCCCGGCCAAACGTGCCGAAATCATTGAACCGCACACCCATCTCGCGCATCACCTTGTGCGCCACCGGCACGGTCATCTGACGAATGTAAAACGGCTCCTTGACCACGAAATGATGAATCCCGTGACTGCTGCCGAAGTTGAAGCAGAACGCTTGCAACGGCCACAGCCACCAAGGGTTCAGCACCTGGCATTGCTGCAGCACATTGCCCGGTTCGACGTCGCCGTAGTAATGCATGTTCGAGCTGATGAAGTGCAGGCAAAAAGTGCGCAACACATTCGGGCCGATGATCACCACGGCGGCAATATCGATCACTTGCATCACCGAAAGTGTGGTGGCTGACCACTCGATTGGCGAGCCCAGCAAATAGGCGATGCCATTGGCCCCGTGAAAGCCGAGAAACACGTACCACGCGCCCCAATGCAGCAGCGCCAGCGGTGCGTAGACCTTGAGCACGCGTTTGCCGATGCTCCACTTGTGTGCCCAGGTCTTGGCGCGGAGCAGACGGATAAACGCCGACATCAGGTTGTCGCCAACCATCAGCAGACGGGCAAAACCCCACGGCTCGCCGTTGGTGATTGCGCGCTCTTCCATGTCGGCTTCAGTGCCGGACACCTTGTGATGGTTGAGGTGCAGATGACGACGGATCCACGGATTGATCGTGCTCGGCCGCGCCAGCCAGACCAGGCCCATCATCAGGTTGTGCGGCACGCGTTGTTTGCGGAAGTACATGCTGTGGATCAGGTCGTGTTCCAGCTCATGGGTCAGCGAGGCGAAAAAAGCATTGAACAGCAGGCACACCCACCAGGCCATATGGCCAGTGATGTACAGCGCCGCCGAGCCGATCATTCCGGCCAGCGCGAACGCCAGAATCCCCGCACCGAGGGCATCCTGATGCTGAAGAATCGGGTAGCGCTCACGCAATTGCGCACCTTTGGTCAGCACCACTTGGCGAATATGTGCCGAGCGCTGCGCCGCATTCAGTCGTTCAGGGCTTGCAGAAGTACCGTCCATGCTTCCATCCTCGGGTCTAAGATGAATGCATCGTGCCTTGCCGGGGTTCGATCCGCGCTAGCCAAGAACGCCAACCTGTTGACCGGACGCGCCAATCCGCATGAAGGAACCGACCTCCCTCGCCAGCTGGACCCGCGCCTTGCGCAAACAACTCGACGCGCTCGGGCTGGACAGTCTTGCCTTGTGCCAACAGGCCGGGCTCGACCCAGTGCTGATGGACGACCCCAATGCGCGCTATCCGCTGTCCGGTACCACGCGCCTGTGGGCACTCGCCGTGCAGGCCAGCGGCGACCCGGCGCTGGGCTTGCGCGTGTCGCGTTTCGTCAGCCCGACCACCTTCCACGCGCTCGGTTATGCACTGGTGGCCAGCGGCAGCTTGCGCGAGGTGTTCGAGCGCATCGTGCGCTATCACCCAGTGGTCAGCGATGCGCTGGAACTGGAGCTGAGCCGCAGCGAAGACCGTTATCAATTCCGCCTGAAAATCCCGCCCGGCAACCCGGCGCCGGCCGTCGAAGCCATCGACGCCTTCGCGGCGATCTACGTGCGCACCTGCCGCAATCGCCTCGGCCGTGACTACGCACCGCTGGCGGTGTACTTGCGCCGCCCCGAACCGAGCGATGCCCAGCAATGGCACAAAGTCTTCCGCGCGCCGGTGCATTTTTGCGCCGCCGAAGACCGCCTGGAATTCGCCCTCGGCGACTTCGACAGCCACCTCGACGACGCCAACCCGGAACTGGCCGAACACAACGAAGCCGTACTCAAACGCACCCTCGCCCAGCTCAAACCGCTGACCTGGGAGCGCAAGGTGCGCGATGCCATTGAAGAACAATTGCCCGAAGGCGAACCCAGCGCCGAACGCATCGCCCAGGCCTTGCACCTGAGCCTGCGCAGCCTGCAGCGGCATCTGGCGGATGAGGGCTGTCGCTTCGACACCCTGCTCAACGAAAGCCGCGAGAATCTGGCGCTGCTGCACTTGCGCGACCCGCAGTGCTCGTTGAGTGAAGTCAGCTATCTGCTGGGGTTCGCCGACACCAGCAGCTTCAGCCGCGCGTTCAAGCGCTGGACCGGGATGACGCCGGGGCAGTTTCGGGATCAGTTGCGCTGATCCGAAATCATCACTGTGTGATCCAGCGCCTTCGCGAGCAGGCTCGCTCCCACAGTTGGAATGCGTTTCCTTGTGGGAGCGAGCCTGCTCGCGAAGAGGCCTGTCAATTCACCACAAACCCCAACTCAAACGCCATTCCCGACACATCACTACTCACCCGCACCCGCCCGCCATGCAACTGCATGATCGACTGCACGATCGCCAAACCCAGCCCACCCGAATCCCCCGGTTCCGCACGTGAAGGATCGACGCGGTAGAAGCGGTCGAACAGTTTGCCCAGATGCTCAGGCGCGATGACCGGGCCGTGGTTGTGCACCTGCAGCCAGCACATACCCGGTTCATCACGGCGTTGCAGGCTGATCAGGGTGCCGGGGTCGGCGTGGCGTACGGCGTTGGCCAGCAGGTTGCCGAGGGCGCGTTGCAGCAGTTGCTGGTCGGCGAGCAATTCGCCGTGCATGCGGTTTTGCAGCTGGAGATTGCGATCATCGGCTAGGGCTTCGAAGTAATCGCAGAGTTCGTCGCCGACGTTGCGCAAGTCCAGCGTGTGCAGATTGAGCGCACGTTCGGCCTGTTCGGCGCGGGCGAGGAACATCAGGTTCTCGGCCATGCGCTTGAGCCGTTCGAACTCTTCCATGTTCGAGGCCAGCACTTCCTGATATTCGGCCGTGCTGCGCGGATGGTTCAGCGCCTGGCCGTTGCTGGCGAGCAAGGTGTGCAGCGGCGTGCGGATTTCGTGGGCGAGGTCGGCGGAGAATTGCGACAGGCGCTGCACGCTGTCGTCCAGCCGCGCCAGCATGGAGTTGAGTGCGTGCACCGGCTCGCGCAGTTCGCTCGGCGTGCCGTCGACCGGCAGGCGTCGATCGAGGCTGCGCAGATCGATACTGCGCACCGCTTCGCTCAACTGATGCAAGGGCTGCAAGCCACGCCGCAGCAACAGCAGGCCCAGAGCGAAAGCGAGCAACGCGCCGAGGCCGACGGACAGATACAGACGCAGGCGATAACTGCCGAGCATCTGCTCGCGCTCGCTGAGCACCTTGCCGGCGATCACCGTCAGGGTTTCACCGTTGGGGCCTTGGGCCTGGCCGGACAGCAAGGCCAGCTCGGCGCCGTCACTGGCCTGCCAGGTGAGCACGTCACGGCGCTGCGGCATTTGCTCTCGCGCTAATGCACTGAGCGCCGGCAATTCACGTTGGCGCGGGTTGATCGCGATCACGCTGGAACCGTCGGCCCGGCGCACCAGCAGCAGACTGTCGAGATTGCCGAGCATGTTCTGATACAACCGTGGCCGCGCCTGCAAAGCGTCGAGGCTGTCGCTGTCGGCGAGCAAGGCGCGCACTTGCTCCAGGCGACCGAGCAGGGCCATGTCGTCACGAAAGGCCAATTCAGAGGCCAGCGAGCGGTAGAGAAACACGCCGATTGCGCTCAGCACCAGCGCGCAGACCATGGCGAAGGCCAGCGCCAATCGCCAGGCGATCGACTTACTCCACATCGTCCGGCGCTTCCAGTTGATAACCGACGCCGCGCACGGTGTGGATAAGTTTCGGCATGTACGGATCGTCAACCTTGGCGCGCAAACGCCGGACGGCGACTTCGACCATGTTGGTGTCGCTGTCGAAATTCAGGTTCCACACTTGCGAGGCAATCAGCGTGCGCGAAAGCACTTCGCCCTGGCGGCTGGCGAGCAGCTGCAACAGGGCGAACTCCTTGTTGGTCAGGGCAATGCGCTGGCCGCCGCGACTGACCCGGCGGCGCAGCACGTCGATTTCCAGGTCGGCGATGCTGTACGACTCGGCTTCGCGCATCGGCCCGCGCCGCAGCAGCGTGCGCACGCGCGCGAGCAGTTCGGCGAAGGCGAAGGGTTTGAGCAGGTAGTCATCGGCGCCCAGTTCCAGCCCACGGACGCGGTCTTCAATGGCGTCCTTGGCGGTGAGAAACAGCACCGGTGTGGCGCCGCGCTGGCGGATCAGTTGCAGCAATTGCCAGCCGTTGAGGCCGGGCAGCATCACGTCGAGGATGATCAGGTCGTATTCCTGCTGTTCGATAAAATAGCGGCCGTCGAGGCCATTGAGCGCCACATCCACGGCGAAACCCGACTCGCCCAGGCCCTTGGCGAGGAAATTGGCGGTTTTGGCTTCATCTTCTACGACCAGCAAACGCATGGCACACCTCGATTGATCAGGTACACAGGCTAGGCGTGTTCGGCGCCGTTGCCCATTACAAACTTGTAATCCGCCTGACGGAGTTCTGACGAAGTGCGCCGGTTAAGGTGCAGACATCCCCATTCGGAGCCTGCCCATGACCGTCAAATACCTTGTCGCCAGCCTGATCCTCGGCCTCAGCGGCGCTGCAAGTGCCACGCCAGAACTGCCGCGCCACGCCGATCTCGACCTGAAAACCGCACGCTGGCTGGCGGACAAGGCGATGAGCAGTTGCACCGGCACGGTGTCGGTGCTCGACCGTGGCGGTAACTTGCTGGTGACGTTGCGTGGTGACGGCGTCGGGCCGCACAACACCGCCGCCAGCCAACGCAAGGCCTACACCGCGCTGTCGACCAAGACGCCGACGCGGCTGTTCGCCGAGCGCGCCCGCAGCAACCCGGAAACCGCCAACCTCAACACCCTCGATGAATTGCTCTTGCTCGGCGGCGGCATTCCGTTGTTCGCCGGCAGCGAACTGGTCGGCGCCATGGGCGTGGCCGGTTCCGGCGGCGGTGAACAAGACGAAAACTGCGCCCGCGCCGCCGCCGACAAAGCCGGCCTGAGCATCACCCGTTCCCACTAAGGAGATACACCATGACCACCCTGCGCATGACCCTCGCCGTGCTCGGCCTGAGCGCTGTTTCCAGCCTGGCGCTGGCCGCCGGCAATCCGCTGAGCGTGCACGTGCTCAACCTGGAAAACGGCCTGCCGTCACCGGGCATCAATGTCACCTTGGAAAAACACGTCGGCGAAAACTGGCAACCACTGGCCCAAGGCACCACCAACGAGCAAGGGCGGATCGCCGAGCTTTTCCCGGCCAAACAGCCATTCGAAGCCGGTGAATACCGCGTGGTGTTCAAGACCGGCGAGTATTACCAGAAGATCAAGCATGAGACGTTCTTCCCGGAAATTCCGGTGATCTTTCAGGTCAAGCAGACCGATCAGCACTACCACATCCCGCTGCTGCTGAGCCCGTACGGTTTCTCGACCTATCGCGGGTCGTAAGATAAACACAGATCCTTTGTTGGAACTGGTCTATGTGGCGAGGGGATTTATCCCCGTTGGACTGCGCAGCGGTCCCATTTTTTCAGGGCCGCTGCGCGCCCCAGCGGGGATAAATCCCCTCGCCACAGGTGCCAGTTCCGATATTGGATCGGCGTGAGTTTTTAGATCGTGGCCAGGGCACGCAGTCTTGCGGCATCGAGGATTTCGATTTCGCCGTAAGCCAACCCGATAATCCCCTGCCCCTGCAGATCCTTGAGGATCTGATTGGTGGTCTGCCGCGACAGCGATAGCATCGCTGCCAACTGCTCCTGCGGCAGTTGCAGCACCCGACGCGGTGCGTCGAGTTCGCCATAACCTTCGGCGATCATCAGCAAGCGATGCGCCAGACGCGCCGGGGCTGGCAGCAGGCTGAGCTGTTCGAGATTGATGAACGCCAGGCGCAACTTGTGGCTCATCAGAAGCGCCAGATGCCGCCAGTACTGCGGTTGTTCGTCGAGCAATTTGAGCATCGTCGCTTGCGGGATATTCAGCAAGGTACACGGCCCGACCGCATAGGCGTCATGGGTGCGTGGCTGACCGTCGAACAGGCAGATTTCGCCGAACCAGTGCGGCGCCTCCACCAGACTCAGCAAGGCCTCCTTGCCCTGCTCGCTGACCGCCCCGATGCGCACGGCGCCAACGAGCACTGCATACAGACCGCACGGCGCATCGCCACGCTGGAACAGTCGTTGTCCCGCCGTCAGCCGCCGCTCCCGGGCCAACGCCAGCAGGCTATCCTGAAAAGATGCAGGCAGATGACTGAACCACTGGCCGCTGAGCAACCGTGCACGAATTTGCATAACCACTCCTGGAGTGTCGCCTGCCCGACAGAGCGAACGCGGATCCCGAGGGATGATGCATTCAACCCCACTGGAGGAACAACAATGAAAAGCCTCGTCGACCACCTCAGTCAATACGCCGCCTACCACCGCGACCCGCGCAACATCGCCAGCCACTTTATCGGCATTCCGCTGATCGTGGTGGCGGTGGCTGTCCTGCTGTCACGGCCGCAATGGACACTGGGCGGGTTGTGGATATCTCCAGCCGTTTTAGTGGCGCTGGCCTCGGCGTGGTTTTACCTGCGCCTGGAGTTGAAGCTCGGCGTGTTGATGACGGTACTGATGGGCCTGTCGGTGTGGGCCGGGCATGCACTGGCGCAGCAGAGCACCATGGTCTGGCTGAGCAGCGGCCTGGCGATGTTTGTGATCGGCTGGGTGATCCAGTTTGTCGGGCATCACTATGAAGGGCGCAAACCGGCATTTGTCGATGACATCAGCGGGCTGATTGTCGGGCCGTTGTTTGTCGTGGCCGAGCTGGCGTTTTTGCTCGGGCTGCGGCAGGAATTGAAACGAGAGATCGAGTTGCGGGCGGGGGTGGTGCGGGTCAATCCGAATCGCGCTGCTGTCTAGATCGTATTCGCGAGCAGGCTCGCTCTCACATTTGGAATAAGTTTTCCCTGTGGGAGCGAGCCTGCTCGCGAAGCTTTTGCCTTTAAATATTGGCGACTTTCTGCCAGACCTTCGGCTTGAAGAACAAGGTCTCACCCTTGGCCAGGCCGATCAGGCTGTCGTGATCCTTGACCACTTCCGCTTCGATCAGATCCGTCTGGCCTTCCACCTTCAGTGTCACCCGCGTCGTCGCACCCAATGGGCGGATATCGCGCACTTCAGCGGCATGGTGATCTTCCAGCTCATGCCTGGACAATGACACTTCGTGCGGGCGGAACAGCACATGGTTGTCATCGCTCAGCAGCAAGCGGTTCGAGTCGCCGAGGAAGTGATAAACGAAGTCGCTGGCCGGGTTTTCGTAGACGTCGCCCGGTGAGCCGATCTGCTCGATCACACCCTTGTTCATCACCACGATGCGGTCGGCGACTTCCATCGCTTCTTCCTGGTCGTGGGTCACGAACACCGAAGTCAGGTTGATATCTTCGTGCAGCCGCGCCAACCAGCGCCGCAGTTCCTTGCGCACCTTGGCATCGAGGGCGCCGAACGGTTCATCCAGCAGCAGCACTTTCGGCTCCACCGCCAAAGCACGGGCCAACGCGATACGCTGACGCTGGCCTCCGGACAACTGCTCCGGGTAGCGATCCGACAACCAGTCCAGTTGCACCATGTTCAGCAGTTCGTGAACCTTGGTGGCGATCTGGCTTTCGCTCGGGCGCTGGTTTTTCGGTTTCATGCGCAGGCCGAACGCGACGTTGTCGAACACCGTCATGTGGCGGAACAAGGCGTAATGCTGGAACACGAAACCGACGTTGCGATCACGCACGTCGTGGCCGGAAACGTCTTCGCCGTGAAAAACGATGTTGCCCTGATCCGGGGTTTCCAGACCGGCAATAATGCGCAGCAAGGTGGTTTTGCCGCAGCCCGACGGACCAAGCAGCGCGACCAGCTCACCGCTGTGGATATCCAGGCTGATGTTGTCCAGCGCCTTGAACGCGTTGAAATTCTTGCTGACGTTACGCACTTCGATCGACATGAATTATTCCTCCGCGGCGCTGGCGCGCAGGCGGTTGATACGGTTTTCGCTCCACTGCTTGAGCAGCAGGATGAAGAGCGCCAGGATCAGCAACAGGCTCGCCACGGCGAACGCGGCAACGTGGTTGTATTCGTTGTAGAGGATCTCGACGTGCAGCGGCAAGGTGTTGGTCACCCCGCGAATGTGCCCGGAAACCACCGACACCGCACCGAACTCGCCCATAGCCCGCGCGGTACACAGCACCACGCCGTAAATCAGGCCCCACTTGATGTTGGGCACGGTGACGTGCCAGAACATCTGCCAGCCATTGGCGCCGAGCAGACGCGCGGCTTCTTCCTCTTGGGTGCCTTGTTCCTGCATTAGCGGGATCAGTTCACGGGCCACGAACGGCACGGTGACAAAAATCGTCGCCAGCACGATGCCCGGCAGGGCGAAGACGATCTGGATGTCGTGATCCTGCAACCACGGCCCGAACAGGCCCTGCGCACCGAACATCAGCACGTAGACCAGACCGGCAATCACCGGCGACACCGAGAACGGCAGGTCGATCAGCGTCACCAGCATGCTCTTGCCACGGAACGAGTATTTGCTCACGCACCATGCCGCACTGACGCCGAACACCAGGTTCAGCGGCACCGAGATCAGCACGGCGAACACGGTGAGTTTCAATGCCGAAAGCGCGTCCGGCTCAAAGATCGCGGTGAAGAACGCGCCGAGGCCGTTTTTCAGACCTTGCGATACGACGATGAACAACGGCAGCAGCAGAAACAGGAAAAAGATCAGCCAGCCAAGGCCGATCAGGATTCTGCGCGAAGTGGCGCTGCCACGGCGCGCAGCATTGGCCGAAGAGGCGGCCGCAATGGACGATTGGGACATGTTCGCGCCTCCTTATGGGGTTTCGATGCGCCGCTGCAGCAAGTTGATCAGCAGCAACAGGATGAAGGAAACCACCAGCATCAGTACGCCAATGGCGGTAGCGCCGGTGTAATCGTACTGGTCGAGTTTGACCATGATCAGCAGCGGCAGGATCTCGGTTTTCATCGGCATGTTGCCGGCGATGAAAATCACCGAACCGTACTCGCCGACGCCACGCGCGAACGCCAGCGCAAAACCGGTCAGCCAGGCGGGCAGCAAGGCCGGAACCAGAATGTGGCGAAACACCTGCCATGGCTTCGCACCCAGGCACGCCGCCGCTTCTTCGACTTCACGGGGAATATCGGCCAGCACCGGTTGCACCGTACGCACCACGAACGGCAGCGTGACAAAAGTCAGTGCGAGGGTGATGCCCAGCGGGGTGTAGGCGATCTTGAAACCGAGGTCAGCGGCAAATTGCCCGACCAGCCCGGCCGGTGCGTACAGCGCGGTCAGCGCGATACCGGCCACAGCTGTCGGCAGGGCGAACGGCAGATCGATCATCGCGTCGATCACCTTGCGCCCGGGGAAGGTGTAGCGCACCAGCACCCAGGCCAGCAACGTGCCGATGATGCCGTTGATGATCGCCGCACACAGCGCGGTGCCGAAGCTCAGCTTCAACGCCGCCAGCACCCGCGGTGCGGAGATGATCGTCCAGAACTGATCCCAGGTCAGCTGGGCGGCGTGGACGAACATCGCCGCCAGCGGGATAAGCACAATCAGGCTGAGGTACACCAAGGTGTAACCCAGCGTCAGCCCGAAGCCGGGTATGACGGGGGAGATACGACGCGACATAAAAGTCCCTGGTTGAAAACGCATCAATGTGGGAGCGAGCCCTGTGGTGAGGGGATTTATCCCCTCACTACAAAAGCTCAGTCCCACATGTCATGTGCCCAGACATCAGGCCGGTTGAAGGCGAGATTACTGCGCCTGATAAATCTGGTCGAACACGCCGCCGTCGTTGAAGAATTTCGGCTGCGCGGATTTCCAGCCGCCGAAGTCCTTGTCGATGGTCACCAGTTCCAGTTTCGGGAACTGCTGGGCGTACTTGGCCGCTACGTCCTTGTCACGTGGACGATAGAAGTTTTTCGCGGCGATTTCCTGGCCGGCCGGGCTGTACAGATGCTTGAGGTAGGCTTCGGCGATCTGCGCGTTGCCCTTCTTCTCGGCATTCTTGTCGACCACCGCCACGGGCGGTTCGGCGAGGATCGACAGCGACGGCACGACGATGTCGAACTTGTCTGCGCCGCCGTCTTCTTTCAGCGCCAGAAACGCTTCGTTTTCCCAGGCTAGCAATACGTCACCCTGACCGTTGTTGACGAAGGTGATGGTCGAACCACGGGCGCCGGTGTCAAGGATCGGCACGTGCTTGAACAGAGTCTGTACGTATTCCTTCGCCTTGGCTTCATCTCCGCCGTTGGCTTTCAGGCCATAGGCCCAAGCGGCGAGGAAGTTCCAGCGCGCGCCACCCGAGGTTTTCGGGTTCGGCGTGATCACCGAAACGTCGTTCTTGACCAGATCGCCCCAGTCCTTGATGCCTTTCGGGTTGCCCTTGCGCACCAGGAACACGATGGTCGAGGTGTAGGGCGTGCTCGCTTCCGGCAGACGCTTCTGCCAGTCGGCGGGCAGGCTCTTGCCGAGCTTCGCGATTTCATCGATGTCACCGGCCAGGGCCAGGGTCACCACGTCAGCCCGCAGGCCATCAATCACCGCACGGCCCTGCTTGCCCGAACCGCCATGGGACTGCTGGATTTTCACCGTGTCGCCGGCATGATCCTGCTGCCAGAATTTGATGAATTCGGCGTTGTATTCCTGATACAGCTCGCGCGTCGGGTCATACGACACGTTGAGCAGCTCGTAATCCTTGGCAACGGCGGAACCGGCAAACACGGCACTGGCCAGCGCGGCCAAAGCATAACGGCGAATCGACGACATGGTGAAAGCTCCTGGAATTCCTGGTGGTGGCTTGTTCTTATGTATTGCTGGAATCGGTCCCGTTTCAAAGATCGCCGCCTTGGCCAGCTCCTGCACACAGCCCCCTGTAGGAGCCGCCGAAGGCTGCGATCTTTTGATTTCAGCCCGGTTGCTTACCGGGTTGCTGCAAACGGAATTTCTCTTTGCGTTCGATCTGTACGACTTGCGCGTTGTGCACAGTGATCTCCACCGCGCCGAACCGCAGATCGCGCAGGGCGCTCTGGATTTCCCGCAAGATGGTGCTTTCGTCCTGACCGTCAACGCTGCGAAGGGATGCGCTCATGGTGCTGCTCCTTTGAAGGGGGTTTGCCTGGCAGTGGGCGGCACTGCGTTCGGCGTGGGAGCAATATAAGAGAGGCATGAATATTCTTAAAAAGACTATTTAAGAATGTTTATATAACCAAAAAATAATATGAGAGAGGGCAAGGGGTTTGCGCTGATTTGAACTCGTCAAGAGAACTTGTGGCGAGGGGATTCATCCCCGTTGGACTGCGTAGCAGTCCCATTTCTTGGGGCCGCTACGCGACCCAACGGGGATAAATCCCCTCACCACAAGGTCGGTGATAGCCAGATAGGCCTTTTCAGCCAATCAATGGCGTTTTCGCCCAATCAAGCCGATCCGCAGACACCGGCCGCCCAAACCAGTAGCCCTGCCCCAGATCGCATTCCTGCGCCAACAGAAATGCCGCCTGCTCAGCCTGCTCGATCCCCTCGGCATGCACCTGCATACCCATGCTCCGCGCCAGCGCGATGATCACCCGGACAATCGCCACGTCATCCTCATCCCACGGCAACCCGGCGACGAAGCCCTGATCGATCTTGAGTTTCTGCACCGGCAGGCGCTTAAGCCGCAGCAACGACGAATAACCGGTGCCGAAATCATCGATGGCCAGACGCACACCCAGCTCGCGCAAGCGATGCATCTGTTCCAGCGCCACTTCCGGATCATCCATCACCGCGCTTTCGGTAACTTCCAGCTCCAGATACGCCGGATCCAGCCCGGTGTCGTGCAGCACCTGCGCCACTTGCTGATAAAGCTCACGCCGGGCAAACAGCCGCGACGAAACATTCACCGCGACGAACGCCAGCACCACACCGCTCTGCTGCCATTGGCACATCTGTCGGCAGGCCTGCTGCATCACCCAGGCATCGATCTCGGCGATCAGCCCGGTGCGCTCGGCAATCGGAATGAATTCCGCCGGCGACACCAGCCCGCGCTGCGGATGCTGCCAGCGCACCAGTGCTTCGACGCCGACCAGACGGCTGCTTTGCAAGTCATGCACCGGTTGGTAGTAGACGCGCAACTCCTCCTGCTCCAGTGCACGGCGCAGCTCGAAGGCGATTTCGACCCGTTGCTGGGCATGGGCGGTCAGTTCTTCGGTGTACAGCGCGTAGCCATTGCGCCCGCTGCTTTTGGCCTTGAACAGCGCGCTGTCGGCGTTGCGTAACAACTGCTCGGCGCTGAGGGCATCGCTGGGAAACAGGCTGATACCGATGCTTGCGTTGATGAACAGTTGATTGCCATCTACCAGCACCGGCTCCTTCAACGCGTCCAGAGCCCGTTGCGCCAGCGCGGCGGCCTGGGCCGGCTGTGGACAACTTTCCGCGAGCACCGCGAACTCGTCACCGCCGAGCCGTGCGAGGGTGATGCCGGGGCCGAACAATGCCTGCAACCGCGTCGCCACCGCTTTGAGCAATCGGTCGCCGACGTTATGCCCGAGGCTGTCGTTGATCATCTTGAAATGATCCAGATCGAGCATCAGCAGCGCGCAGCCACGCTTGTGTGTCTGCGCGGAAGCCAACGCCTGCTCGGCGCGGTCGCTGAACAGCAGGCGATTGGGCAGATCGGTCAACGGATCGTGATGCGCCAGGTGTTTGAGTTCGGACTCGGAATCCTTGATCGCACTGATGTCGGAAAACACTGCCACGTAATGGCTGAGCCGGCCGAAATCATCGTGAATCACCCGAATGGTCTGCCACTGTGGATAAATCTCGCCGGTCTTGCGCCGGTTCCAGATCTCACCGCTCCATTCACCTTCAGCCTCAAGGGTGGCGAACATCGCCTGATAGAAGCCCGGCGGATGATGGCCGGACTTGAACAGACTCGGCTGCTGGCCGATGACTTCGTCGCGCCGATAACCGGTGATCTCGATAAAGGCGCGGTTGACGTGGACGATCAGCCCTCGATGGTCGGTAACCAGCACACCTTCGCGGGTGCAATCGAACACGGCGGCAGCCTGACGCAGGCGCTCACGGTCGCTGTGGCGCTCGCGCAGGCGGGCACCGATGCCGAGAAACCGACACAGCCGCGCCCGCGCGAGAAAAATCAGCCCGGCGCTGACCGCTGCCAGCAAATAACCGTTGATCAGTTGCCAGCGCGCCAGCGCACTGGAGTTATCGAAGAATCTGCTTAATAAATGATCGGAAACCTGCAGCCACACGGCGGCGAGTACGAGGTAGAGCAGCGCTGCACGCAAGGCATCGCGGTAAGTCGCAGACATTCGGTCGTCCATGTCCCTACAAAAAGGTTGGAATTATAGGTCAAGAAACATTCAGCGACTTCTTATCTGAAAGGGCGACTGGTTTTATCTGTGTGCTTAGTGATAATGCAACAGCTGTTTTTATCTTTATCGAGGGCCCTATAGCCTATGTGGTACGAAGGTTTTCTTGGCTTGTCGGCCTGGTCACTGGTCGCGGTCACCCTGCTGATGACCCATGTGACGATTGTTGCCGTCACGGTCTATCTGCACCGTTACTCGGCCCACCGCTCGCTCGAGCTGAATGCGGGTCTCAAGCACTTTTTCCGTTTCTGGCTGTGGCTGACCACGGCGCAGAACACCCGCGAGTGGACCGCCATCCACCGCAAACATCACGCCAAATGCGAAACCGAAGATGACCCGCACAGCCCGGTCATCAAGGGCCTGTCCACCGTGCTGCGCACCGGCGCCGAGCTGTATCGCAGCGAAGCGCAGAACCCGGAAACCCTGCGCATCTACGGCAAGAACTGCCCGGAAGACTGGATCGAACGCAACGTCTACAGCCGCTATCCGCTGCTGGGCGTGGCGATCATGGGCGTAATCGACCTGCTGCTGTTCGGCACCATCGGCATCACCATCTGGGCGATCCAGATGATGTGGATTCCGGTGTGGGCCGCTGGCGTGATCAACGGTCTGGGCCATGCCGTCGGCTACCGCAACTTCGAATGCCGTGACGCGGCAACCAATCTGGTGCCGTGGGGCATCCTGATCGGCGGCGAAGAGCTGCACAACAACCATCACACCTACCCCAACTCCGCCAAGCTGTCGGTGAAGAAGTGGGAGTTCGACCTCGGCTGGGCGTGGATCAAGGTCTTCTGCTTCCTGCGCCTGGCCAAGGTGCAGCGGGTCGCACCGATTGCCCACCGCGTCGAAGGCAAGGGCAGCCTGGACATGGACACCGCCATGGCGATCCTCAACAACCGCTTCCAGATCATGGCCCAGTACCGCAAATTGGTGATCGGCCCGCTGGTCAAGCAAGAGCTGGCCAAGGTCGATCATTCGGTGCGCCACCAGTTCCACCGGGCCAAACGCCTGCTGTCGCGGGAAACCAGCCTGCTGGAAGACCGTCATCACTTGCGCATCCAGACCATGCTCGAACACAGCCATGCGCTGAAAGTGATCTACGAGAAACGCCTGGCTTTGCAGCAGATCTGGGTCAAGACCAGTTCCAATGGCCACGACATGCTGGCCGCCATCAAGGAATGGATTCACGAGGCGGAGGCCAGTGGCATTCAGTCGTTGCGTGACTTTGCTGACCAGCTGAAAACCTACTCGCTGCGTCCTGCGACTGCCTGACCGGCAACGAGGCTGCGATCGCGAAGATCGCAGCCTCGTTGCACACGTCGCCTCCTTAACCCCGCCGCCCGGCGGGACTCGGTAATGGCCGGGAACTTCGCCGAAAATCCTCTATCTCAAAGACACTTCGCCATCCCGGCGGGCTGTCCTGTGGCCGTTGTCGACATTGCGGCGCGCCCTTTGAGATTTGTGCCGATGGTCAACAACAACCAGAAAGACACAACCTACACCCAATGGCCAGAGGCCGCGCAAACGCTGATGGCGCTGATGCATGCGCAGGGCGAAGTCGCGCGCCTGAGCGAGCGCGAACAATTGATCAGTTCGCTGCTGGTCAGCGTCAACGCCGTGCTCTGGGCTTTCAACTGGGAAACCCGCCAGGTTTTGTACGTCAGTCCGGCCTATGAACGGATCTTCGGCCGTTCCGCCGCGCTTCTGCTGGCGGACTACAACCAATGGCGCGACAGCATTTACCCCGATGATCTGGAGTACGCCGAGCAGAGCCTCGCCGAAGTCCTGCACCGAGGTGCGGTGGAAGATCGCGAGTACCGCATCATCGCGGCCGATGGCCAGGTGCGCTGGCTCAGCGACAAATGCTTTATCAATCGCCAGGACGAGCCCGGGCAGCCGGTGATCATCGTCGGCATCGCCGAAGACATCACCGACAAAAAACACATGGAAACCGAGCTGCAACGCTTGGCCACCACCGATGTGCTGACGCAAAGCAGCAACCGCCGCCACTTCTTCGAATGCGCCCACCGCGAGTTCGCCGAGGCGCGCCGCCAAGGCACACCGCTGGCCTTCCTGCTGCTGGACATCGACGATTTCAAAGTGATCAACGACAGCTACGGCCACCCCGAAGGCGACAATGTGCTGCAACGGATCGCCGAATGCGGGCGCGGCTCATTGCGCCGTGGCGACCTGTTCGGGCGGATTGGCGGTGAGGAGTTCGCCGCGGTGTTTCCCGGCTGCGCGCCGGAGATGGCCGTGCAAGTGGCGGAGCGCCTGCAACAGGAGATCCAGCGACTGCGCTTCAACCACGACGGCCAAGCATTCAGCATCACAGTTAGCCAGGGCCTGACCAACCTCACCGACGAAGACAAGAGCCTGGACAGCCTGTTCGCCCGCGCGGATGCCGCGATGTACGAGGCGAAACGGCAGGGCAAGAACCGGATCATTGCGGCCTGACCCGTATTTTGTGGCTGCCGCAATTCCTGTGGGAGCGGGCTTGCCCGCGATGAGGCCTGCATCTCAACAAAAATGTTGCCTGCGCTGGCGCCTTCGCGAGCAGGCTCGCTCCCACATTGGAATGTGGTGATCTGTCATTTGCGCATCCGCATCAACTCCGGCAGCCCGATCTTGAGCAACCGCGCCGTCCGGCTCTTCGCCAGCTCCTCTACGCCTTCGTGCTCGGTCAGCCGCGCCATCTGCGCAGCCATGTGCATCACCAGCGCCTCGCGACTGTAAACGCCACCACCGAGCTGGTAGGCCGAAGCAATCAATTCGCGCAACTCCAGCGGCAGACGCCAGCGGGTGCGCAATGCCGAGCCATAAGAGGCGCCAAACTTCGCCAACGCTTCACCGACCTCCTCCAACTCGTCCAGTTCGCCGCCAGCTTGCTGCCATTCCTGCAGGCAGCGCAGCAGCGCCAGATCGCCGAGCCGATGCAGCATGCCCGCGCAATAGCAGCGCTCCTGATCGAGATCCAGCAGGCGCGCCAGCGTACGGGCGTATTCCGCAGTGTGCAGTGACAGACCCCAATAGCGCTCTGCGTAATCCGCCAGGCACGGATCGCTGAGCCGCGCGCTGCGTTTGAGCGCCAGCCCGAGAATCAGGTTCATGCTCTGCCCGGTGCCGAGTCGGTGCAGCGCCTGGGCCAAGGTTTGCACCGGCGCGCCGTAGTGTTGCGCGGCACTGTTGGCGGCTGCGATCAGCACGGCGGTAATCTGCGGGTCAGTGCGGACCTCTTCTTCCAGCAGTTTGAGGTCCAGCCCCTCGGGATTGAGGCTGCGCTTGACCGCCACTTGCACGTCGGTCATCAACGGCGCGCCATCGGCCTGCTCGCGACGCCGCTCAAGGAACACCGACAGGGTCATGCCCGGCGCCAGTGCCGGCACTTCGCAAACCACTGCTTCGCCAGCGTTGAGCAGCAACCCCTGCAAGCGCTCGGTCAGGCCTTCCATGTTCAACGGTTTGGTCAGGTACGCCGTCGGCGCCAGCGGAATCGCTTCGCGCACGCTGGCGCTGTCGTTGCGGCTGCTCATCAGAATGAACGGCAACGGCGGATTGCGTTTGCGCTGGCGGACGCTGCGCAGCACATGCAATCCGTCGATGCCAGGCAGCTCCCAATCGACGATGGCCAAGTCATAGGGCACCTCGCTGAGCAACGACATTGCCTGCTGGCCATCGGCACACAAATCCAGGCGCGCATCGCAGCGCACATTGAGCAGCACTTGTTTGAGCAGGTCACGGGACCAGGGATCAGCCTCGGCAATCAACACCCGGGGTACGGCGGGTAAATCAACGGCAGTCATGCGCGCTCTCCTTGCAATGTCTGAACCTTAGTCAATGCTGGCGATTCGATACAGCGCAAACCCGTCCGATGTGTTTCAAGGAGCGAAAAAAACCCGCCGAAGCGGGTTTTTGTCGAGCGGGTCACACGAGCGGATCAGAGTTCAGAGAAGCACTCTTCGATGATCGCCAGGCCTTTGTCCAGTTGCTCGTCCGGCGACGTCAGCGGAACCAGCACACGCAGCACGTTACCGTAAGTGCCGCAGGACAGCAGGATCAGGCCCTTGTCACGCGCCTTGGCCACCACGGCAGCCACGGCAGTCGGGTTCGGCTTGTGGCTGTCGCCGTTTTCGAACAGCTCGACCGCGATCATTGCGCCCAGCGCACGCACTTCACCGATCACCGGGTACTTGGCCTGAATCGCCTTCAAACCGGTGACCAGGCGCTCGCCGACAGCCTTGCAGCGGTCCAGCAGTTGCTCTTCTTCAAACACTTCCATGACTGCCAGCGCAGCGGCGCAAGCGATCGGGCTACCGGCGTAGGTGCCGCCCAGGCCGCCTGGAGCAATGGCGTCCATGTATTCGGCCTTGCCGCACACGCCGGCCAGCGGGAAGCCGCCAGCGATGGACTTGGCGAAAGTGGTCAGATCGGCGGCAACGCCCATCTGTTCCATGGCGAAGAAGGTGCCGGTACGGCCAGCGCCGGTCTGCACTTCGTCAGCGATCAGCAGGATGCCGTGCTGGTCGCACAGCGCACGCAGACGCTTCATGAATTCCTTCGGCGCGACGTAGAAACCGCCTTCGCCCTGCACCGGCTCGATGATGATTGCAGCGATGTCTTTCGGCTCGGCATCGTTCTTGAAAATGCGCTCGATGGAAGCGATCGAATCGTCAATGCTCACGCCGTGCAGTTCGTTCGGGTACAACGCGCGGAAGATGCCGCCTGGCATCAGGCCCATGCCCGCCGAGTACGGCACGACTTTACCGGTCAGGCCGAGGGTCATCATGGTGCGACCGTGGTAAGCGCCGGTGAAAGCGATCACGCCAGCGCGGCCAGTGGCGGCACGGGCGATCTTCACGGCGTTTTCGACGGCTTCGGAACCGGTGGTGACCAGCAGGGTTTTCTTGGCGAAATCACCCGGCACCTTGGCGTTGATTTTTTCGCACAGCTCAACGTACGGCTCGTAGGCCAGTACCTGGAAGCAGGTGTGGGTCAGCTTGTTCAGCTGTTCAGTCACGGCGGCGATGATTTTCGGGTGCACGTGGCCGGTGTTCAGTACAGCGATACCGCCGGCGAAGTCGATGAACTCACGACCTTCAACGTCGGTCACGGTGGCGTTCTTTGCCGACTCGGCGAAGATCGGGTGAATCTGGCCAACACCACGAGGTACGGCATTGGTGCGGCGGGCCATCAGTTCAGCGTTAGTCTTGCTCATTACAGTCCTCATTCGCCGCTCATCGGGCGGCGTGGTTCAAGGATGAAGCGGGAGAAATCGGCGGTGGCAGCATGCGATGATCGACTGCCACGGCGTTCCTGGCCGCAGAGAAAATTCCTGTTTGAAACGACGCAAAGGGACAGCGCTCTCGTGCCCTTTGCGTTTGCAGCGATCCCTTTCCCCGGCTTAGATGCCCAGGCAGAGGTATTTGATTTCCAGGTAGTCTTCGATGCCGTACTTGGAGCCTTCACGGCCCAGGCCCGAAGCCTTGATGCCGCCAAACGGCGCGACTTCGTTGGAGATCAGCCCGGTGTTGACGCCGACCATGCCGTACTCCAGCGCTTCGGCGACACGGAACACACGGCCAAGGTCACGAGCGTAGAAGTAAGAAGCCAGACCGAATTCGGTGTCGTTGGACATGGCGATCACTTCGGCTTCGTCTTTGAAGCGGAACAGCGGCGCCAGCGGACCAAAGGTTTCTTCCTTGGCCACGGCCGCGTTTTTCGGCACGTTGGTCAGAATGGTCGGCTCGAAGAAGTTGCCTTCCATCGCCTTGCCGCCCGCCAGTACGGTGGCGCCTTTGCTTACGGCATCAGCGATGTGTTCCTGAACCTTGGCCACGGCTTTTTCGTCGATCAGCGGGCCGGTGGTGGTGCCGTCTTCCAGACCGTTGCCGATCTTCAGTTTGGCCACCGCCACTTTCAGCTTCTCGGCGAACGCATCGTAGACCGCGTCCTGAATGTACAGACGGTTGGCGCAGACGCAGGTCTGGCCGTTGTTGCGGTACTTGGAAATGATCGCGCCTTCGACGGCCTTATCCAGATCGGCGTCGTCGAACACGATGAACGGCGCGTTGCCGCCCAGTTCCAGCGAGACTTTCTTGATGTCCTTGGCGCATTCGGCCATCAACTGGCGACCGATTTCGGTCGAGCCGGTGAAGGACAGTTTGCGCACGATCGGGTTGCTGGTCAGCTCGCTGCCGATGTCACCGGCGCTGCCGGACACCACGCTGAACACACCCGCCGGAATGCCCGCGCGCTGAGCCAGTTCGGCGAGGGCGAAAGCGGAAAATGGAGTTTGCGATGCTGGCTTGAGCACCATGGTGCAACCGGCGGCCAGCGCCGGGCCGGCCTTACGAGTGATCATCGCCGCCGGGAAGTTCCACGGGGTGATCGCAGCGGTGACGCCGATCGGCTGCTTGATCACGATCAGGCGCTTGTCCGGCTGGTGGCCTGGAATCACATCACCGTAGATGCGCTTGGCTTCTTCGGCGAACCACTCGATGAACGATGCGGCGTAAACGATTTCGCCCTTGGCTTCGGCCAGCGGCTTGCCTTGCTCGAGGGTCATCAGGCGCGCGAGGTCGTCCTGGTTCTCGATCATCAGTTCGAACCAGCGACGCAGCTTGCCGGCACGCTCTTTGGCGGTCAGCGCACGCCAGGCCGGCAGCGCTTTGTCAGCAGCTTCAATGGCACGGCGGGTTTCAGCGGCGCCCATCTTCGGCACGGTGCCGAGGATTTCGCCGGTGGCCGGGTTGTTGACCTTGATCGTCTGACCGTTGTCGGCATCGACCCAAGCGCCATCGATGAAGGCTTGCTGGCGGAACAACTGGGTGTCTTTAAGCTGCATGTCGGCTTTCCTTAACAGCACCGCGGCCTGCGCGGAGCAAATTATGATTGTAGAAAGGCGCCTCGCAAGGCTGCCGTCAGGGAAATCAGTGAGCGGATTGTGGCGCATCAACAGTGCACGACCGGGCGCACCTGCGCTGCAACATCCCGCCAAAGAGCGTTTGAAATCTCAAACGGATCGTAGGTTCAAAGGGGGTAAAGGACAATAGGTCGTTCGAAAAAAAGAACAAAAATGCCGTTTTTCAGATCAACGTACCGAAAACCCTTGCCGCAGGAAAAACCTTAGATCAACCCCGGCAAAGCGCCAAGCGAGGGTTTTGCAGGACGTTACCGCTTTAAGGAATGCAGCGATTTTGTGCCGACACGCACACTGACAAAACCCGCCAAACCCGGCATGGACGCCCCGAGCCGACCTAGGTATGATGTCGCCCGCTGCACCAGTAGCTCAGCTGGATAGAGTACTGCCCTCCGAAGGCAGGGGTCGTGGGTTCGAATCCCGCCTGGTGCACCATGAATCAAACGAGAAAGCCCCGGACTGTGATGGTCCGGGGCTTTTTTGTGGGCGATGACAAGATCGCTGGAACGACGTCACTCCGTCGTCCAGTCAAACTCGTCATATTCATCGTCGTCATTCCCCTCCTCCTCAGCCTCGTCAAATACCTCGTCTTCTTCAACGAGGTCTTCTTCCGGCTGATTCAGCAGAAATTCCTTACGTGTCTCGGTTACTGCACGCCGCATTTGTTCGCCCTTTTCCGGGCAGTTGAGTAGCTGGGCGATGCGGTCGATTTTTGCTGCCACGGTGTCCTCCAGCGCATTGGCAATGGCTCGATAGTGCGCGTTTTCGCGGGGCAATGCCAAATGGCTGGGGAATCAGGGCAGTCAGCCGCCCGTGAGCGGCCGAGCCTCAGCGGTGATAACGCCGCACCGCGCTGCTATTACGC
Organism: Pseudomonas sp. RG1; assembly: GCF_025910115.1. Classification (NCBI taxonomy): domain Bacteria; kingdom Pseudomonadati; phylum Pseudomonadota; class Gammaproteobacteria; order Pseudomonadales; family Pseudomonadaceae; genus Pseudomonas; species Pseudomonas sp. RG1. Next base: position 65,952 of record NZ_JAPCIK010000002.1, on the reverse strand, counting down.
AGCACATGGCCTTTGATTTTTTCCATCAGCTCGGCGCGGGTCAGGCCTGCAGGCAGGGCGTCCGGGGCGAGGTCGAGGGCGTAGATCTGGATGATGTAGTGGTGCGCGCTGTCGCCCACTGGCGGGCACGGGCCCATGTAGTGGGTGTTGCCTTTGCTGTTGGTGCCGCCGACGCCTTCGAGGGCGGATTTGGCACCGACGCCGGCCGCGATCTGGTGGGTGGTGGGTTTGATGCCGTAGTGAATCCAGTGATCCACGCCCAGGCCTTTCTGGCCATCCGGGTCGTGCATGACGATGGCGTAGCTCTGGGTCCCGGCCGGGCCGGCGTTCCAGCTCAGCGCCGGCGACTGGTTCTTGCCGCCGCAACCGGGTGCGTCACTTGCCGCTGCCGAGGTGAACAGACGGTTATCCGACACGCCGGGGATGCTCAGGGTGAAGCGCTCCTGGGCCTGTGCCGGGAACTGCACGCAAAGGGTCACGGCGATGGCCGCCAGCCATGGGTTGAGAGAGGTCAATCGGGTCATTCCGGGAGCACCTTGTGCAGTGAGGCCGTCGTCGGCCCGCAAACTATAGCTGTACCGTTCGTGCCTTGGCAGTAGCAAATGGCTGAACCTCGCGCGGCGCCGCCAACTCACAAGAGAAATGCCTGCGAGGAAGCCGAAAATGTCCCTGCACCGTGTCGCCCGCTTCGCCGATGTCCCGCAAGACCGTGGCCTGCAAGTCGAAATCGGCGACTGCAAGATCGTCCTGCTGCGCGCCAACGGCGAGTTGCGGGCTTTTCAGGGCCTGTGTCCACACGCCGGGGCGCCGTTGGCCGAGGGGGCGTTGTGTCACGGTAGGTTGATCTGCCCCTGGCACAAAGCCGCGTACCGTGCCGAGGACGGCGGCCTGTGCGAGCCGCCATCGCTGGACAGTCTCAAGCGCTATCCGCTGGAGTTGCGCGGCGATGAAGTCTGGGTCGATGACCAGCCCCTGCCCGATCCGCACACCCCGCCCGCTGACGACCCAAGAACGTTCGTGGTGGTCGGCGCCGGGGCGGCGGGCACGGCTTGCGCGGCGGCCCTGCGGGAGAAGGGTTTTGGCGGGCGCATCGTGCTGGTCGATGGCGAACCGGGTGCCGGATACGACCGCACGGTGTTGAGCAAATTTGTCCTCGCCGGGGAGATGTCGTCGAAAGAAGTGCCGCCGCTGCGCGATGAGGCGTTCTATCAAGCGCAACGCATTGAACGCGTACAAAGCGAAGTGACTTCACTCGACGCCCCAGGCAAAGCACTCCATCTGAACAATGGCGGCATCCTGCGCTACGACGCCGCTGTACTCGCCACCGGTGGCGCGCCCAATCCGTTGAAGCTGCCTGGTGCCGAGTTGGCCAACGTCTTCGTCCTGCGTTCGAAAACCCAGGCTGAACAGATCATCAACGCCGCTCAACCGGGCCAGCGCGCGGTGATCATCGGCGACAGTTTTATTGCCCTCGAATGCGCGTCGGCCCTGCGCGAGTTCGGCCTCGACGTCACCGTGCTGGCACGCCACGCAGTCCCGTTTGCCAAGCAATTCGGCGAGGCCGTGGGCAAGGCGATTCGCGCCCTGCACGAAGAGCACGGGGTGAAGTTCATCAGCGAACACGAGGCTACGCAGATCCTTGGCGAGGACAAGGTCGAGGGCGTGCTGCTCGACAACGGTCTGCGCTTGGCAGCGGATCTGGTTCTCGCCGGCGTCGGCGTTCACCCGGCCACTGAACCTTTCGAATCATTGCCCAAGGAAGAAGACCAATCCTTGCGTGTCGATGACGGCATGCGCGTCAGCGGTGGCCTGTGGGCCATCGGCGATATCGCCACGTTTCCGTTGAACGGCCAGCCAACCCGCATTGAGCATTGGCGCCTGGCCCAGCAACACGCGCGCATCGCTGCGGCCAACATGCTCGGTGGCGAGGAACATTATCTGGATGTGCCGTTTTTCTGGACCTACCACTTTGGCAAGAACTACAACTATCTCGGTCACGCGCAGGAATGGGACCAGGTCGAGTTCAGCGGTGAGCCGGAACAGCCGCCGTTCATTGGCCTGTTTGCAAAAGACGGCATCGTCGTCGCGGCGGTGGCCTGCGACAAGCAACGCGCAATGGCGCTGCTGGCCGAGCGAATGAAGCAACCTCTGCAAATGAAAGAGGCCTGGACGCTGATCCAGGCCTGACAACGACCTTCGGCAGCTCCTACACAGGCCGTGTGGAGGTCAGGTCAGGCGTTTCACCGGCTCGCGACTGTCGTCTTCTTCGGCATGCAGAAAGATCACCCGTGGATGCTCCAGGGGTGCCAGCGGCGCCGGTAATGCTTGCTGCTGTAACGGCCACAAATGCGTTTCTACATGACTGATGTCGCCGTCCTGATCGTTATGAATGGTCATCACCCCCGGCGTGCGCAGTTTCTGGAAACGCTCGTCGCACAGCTTGAAACTCTTGCTCAGACCTTCATCACCAATCACCGGCGACGGCAAACGGCGCTGGGCGAAGCTGCGGCTTTTGCGTTGCTGGTAACGCGCCCAACCGATCAGGATCACCGCGTTGACCAGCGCCACCCACATATAAACCTGCAGAGTCCCCAAGGCATCGAACGCCGAATGATCGATGCGCGGGCCGCCGCTGGTTTCGATCAATGGCCATAACCCGCGTACCAGCAGGAACAGCAGGCCAACCCAGGCCAGGACGGTGAGGATCACGTCGATCACCACCAGAAAGGGCCGTTGGCGAGTCCGGATAATTTTCATTTGATGACTTCCTCCTGGTCGTCGCCCAGCGGTTTGATACCCCGATCAGGACTGACCCAGCGCGCGCGTTTTTTGTGTTGGCTGAACAACACCTTGGGGAAGCTGACCAGGGTGGTCAGCAGACTGACGAGCCAGAACACCAGCGGATACCAGACCACCCAGAACATGGTCTTGCCCAGACCCGGTTCATAGCGCCGATCGATGATGATGCTGACAGCGAACTGCACCAGGCAGACAAACGCCAGCAACAGACCGGTGAAGGCCGGCGGCATCAGGTGATCGACGGCGATCGCGTCGGGCATGACCATGAACTTGCCCATGCCCCAGAAAATCACCGACAGCAGGAAAGTGAACGCCCAACCGGTGGACAGGCAGTATTCGAACAGCAGCGGCCACAGGTAGCGATGGCGGTACTGCCAGATGCCGCGAATGTTCTTGAACAACACTTCGGCGCCGCCCTGAGCCCAGCGCAGACGCTGCTTCCAAAGGCCACCGAGGGTTTCCGGCATGAGGATCCAGCACAGCGCGCGCGGTTCATAGAAGATGCTCCAGTGATCCAGTTGCAGCTTCCAGCTGATGTCGATGTCTTCGGTGATCATGTCCGGGCTCCAGTAGCCGACCCGGTTCAGCGCGGTGCGGCGGAACGCGACGATCACGCCGGAGACGGTAAAGATACGCCCGAACACCCGTTGCGTACGTTTGATCAGACCGATGATCGAGGAGAACTCGCCGACCTGCACCCGCCCGATCAAGGTCGAACGCGTGCGGATCCGCGGGTTGCCGGTCACTGCGCCAAGACGTGCGTTATCCAGCATCGGCGCGACCAGATAAGCCGCAGTGTTCGGCGCCAGCAAGGCGTCGCCATCGATGCACACCAGATACTCGCTGCGCGCAGCGATCGCGCCCATGCGCAGAGCCACCGCCTTGCCCTGGTTTTCCGCCAGATGCAGAACCCGCAGTCGCGGATCTTCCTTGGCCAGCGCATCGAGCACTTCGGCGGTGTTGTCCTTGGAGCCGTCGTTGATCGCGATCACTTCGATGTTCGGATAGTGCTGGGCCAGCGCCGCGTAAATGGTATCGGCAGCGTTATCGCCTTCGTTGTAGCAAGGAATCAGGATCGAAATCAGCGGCTCGCCTTCCAGCGGCGGCGGCAGCGTGTCGTCCTGCCATGGCCAGTGGCGCTCCCAGTGCAGCCAGAAATACAGACCGCCGGCGATCCACAACCCGGACATGAACAGCGGGTAGAAGAACACGAACGACATCAGGAACTGGCCGGTCACGAGGAAGATCAGCCCCAGCGGAACGCCAAGGACAATCGCCAGAACAAGCAGGGCTAACAGTCTATCCAGCATGTTATGGATTCCATTTGTTGGAGAGTGCAGGCCTTACGGTTTTCAGGTCTGGCAGGTTGTCGAGGAAGTTGTCCGGGTAGTAACCGAAACTGGTCGCGCCCTGGCGCTTGAGCCGGCCCATCCAGTCCGCCAGATGCACGGCGTCGATATCGGCCTGATCCTTCTGGTTCCAGTCACGCGCCTGCAATTCGAACACGGTGCGGTTGAGTGCGCCGGGGCGTTTCTTCACCGTGGCGACCAGTTCTTCCAGCCACGGGCCGGACTCGGCCAGTGTCTGTTTTTCCATCAATGGCATGGCCATCGGCGCCGTCCAGTCGTAGGTGGCGAGAAAGTCATCGAGGTTCTGCGCGAACCACGCTTCGCTTTCAGGGTTGAGCATCGGTTCAGCGAAGATGTTGCGTGCGGTCAGGACTTGCGGGCCGCGAATCGCACGGACCTTGGCGGTCAGTTCGTTGGTGAAGTCGATCAGGTAGCGGCTCTTGAAACGCGTCCAGCGTTGCATCGCCGCCGGATCGTCGCGCAGCGCGGCAATCGAACCCGGCAGACCTTGAGCGGCATAGGCCTTCAAGGCATCCGGGCTGGCGTCTTCGAAATCCGAGAGCACCGCATCGTCGTGATAGAGAATGCCGTCGACCGAGGTCAGCCGCGCCACGTCTTCATAGATTTCACCGATGATCTTGCGCACTTCGGGATTGAACGGTGACAGGCGTTTGTACTGCTTCGGATCGACCGAGGTGATGGCGGTTTTCGGGTCCCAGCGGGTTACACGCGGCAGCTTCGAATCCAGTTCGAAACTCAGCACCGGCATCCACGCAAAGACCTTCACGTGGGCACGGGTGCGCAGTTGCCAGGCGACGCGGTCGAACAGGTCGGCGCGCATCGGCAAGTGACGGTTGGGGAAGTACAGCGAGTGCACCAGACCATCGCCCTTGGGATCGGCGAAGGCTTGCAGGAACACCGTGCTGGCGCCGAGGTCAGCCATGCGCTGCACCAGTTTGCCGAGGTTGATGTCCTGCTGGGCCGGGTCCGGGTCGTAGACGTTGTCGAGATCGACATGCACCACGCGCATCGGCGCTTCGGCCTGCACCGAGACGATGCTGTTGGCGAAATGCTCGCCGTCAGGATCGGAGGCGACCAGAAAGCGCGGCCCGCTCATCAGGTTATCGAGGGTGTCGAGGCCGTCGTCCAGGGTCAGGGCCATTTCATAGCCCTCCTCACCGACCACGGTCAGCGAGGTACCGTCGGCGGTGCCGTACGGCCAGACCCAGACCCGTGGTTTGTAACCGGTGGCCTTGCGGATCTTCTCGGAAATGTTCTTCACGTCGGTACGAATGCGTGCCTGGAAATCGGCTTCGGATTCATAGCGCTTGGTCACCGGGTCATAACGCCGGGTCGCGGCGGCCGGTTGCAGGTTGCCCTGCGGGTTGCCAAGGATGCCTTTGTGGTTGGCATCGGTGTGAGCGGCGATCTCTACCAGACCGGACTTGGAAATTTCGCGGATCTGCTGCCAGGTCAGGAAGTTGTCACGGTTACGCGGCGTGCCGGCGAAATCCACCGGTTGATTGAGCGGCGTGTCGATCCAGGTGCCCACCGGCGCCAGCAAGGCTGGCCAGTTGTAGGCGCGCAGCACCGGCAGCACGCGGGTATAGAAGCTGGCATAACCGTCGTCGAAACTGAGCAGCACCGCTCTCGCCGGAAGCTCCGGGCCACCCTTGCGCGCGGCCATGATCTGGTCGACGGTCACTGGTTTGTAGCCGTTCTCGCGCAGCCAGGCGAGCTGCTCGATCATGCGCTCGGTGCGCACCGCCACCACGGCCTGATCGGGATCACGGTCTTCGACATCGTGGTAGGCAATGCCGAGCACATGGTTTTTTGGCCACGGTTGTTCACTGGCCGCGACCGGGCGCTCGGAGGGCGGCGCGAAGGCCGGGGCTTGCTGGGCGCAGGCGCTGACCAGCAGCGCTCCCAGCAGAAGGATGAAACGCGAGATAAAAGGCATCTTCAAACTCTTCTAGAAGCGGAAAGTGAGGTCGACGAGCAGACGCAGATCAGTTTCCCGATCACCGTCGTAAGGCCGGTTGATCACACTGAACATGCCGCCCACATCGAACACGTCGTTCCAGGCGTACCGTTGGCCGTAACCGAGCAATGCCATGCCGCCGGTGCCGTGGTCGCGCTGGCTGTAGGTGCCCGCGCCGGCCTGGAATTGCTGGCTCCAGGAAGTCTCGTAGCGGTGGTAGAGCACGTGATTGACGTTGACCAGCGGCATCACGCTGAAGTCCGACTTGGGGTTGAAGTACGGCACGTCGTCGGATTTCGAGTTGTGGCTGGTGCCGACTTCCAGGCCGGCGTCGACCTGAATGTTCGGCGCGGTGTAGATGCCCTCGCGCCCGGTCACCAAGGCTTCGACGCGGTTGTTGCCATCGCTGAAGTGCGACGGGCTGACCGACACGCGCCACTCGCGGCTTTCGTTGGCGCGCCAGCGCAGGAACGCACTGCCGCCGTTGGCCTTGATATCGCTGTTGAGCGCGCGCAGCGGGGTTTCCGCCGAGAGGTATTCGAGGCTGCCGCCGTATTGCCAGTGATCATTGATGTCGCGGGCAATCGCCAGGCGCGCGCCCTGTTTGTCACCGAAGCCGTAATCGTGATTCGACACCTCGGCTTCGAGGGTCATGTCACGGGTGCGCCGTTCCAGGCCGACACGCTGGAAACGATGGTGGCCAGTGCCTTCGGCGAAATCACCGGTGGCATAACCGGCGCCGGCAAACACCCGCCAGTCTTCGTTGATCGGTGGGCTGTAAAGGGTGCTCTGGATACCGAAATCTCGGCTGCCACTGACCGGACCGGCATCGCTGCTGCCGCCACCGTTGGCCTTGCCGCCGTAGGCTTCGACACGCAGTTCGGCCATGTCATGCACTTCCCGTTCGCGAGCCAGGCGCTGCACCTGCCGGTTGTCCGGATAGCGCGCAACCACGTCGTCGACCAGCGCATCGTTCTGCCGCCACTCCTGCAACTCCATCGCGGTGCGCGCCTGAGCGACCTCCAGGCCGGCATCGCGCGGCGCCATGCTCTCGGTTTCCTTGAGCTGGCTTTCCGCGCGGCGCGGCATCTGGCGGGCGAGGTAGAGATCGGCCTGGGCCAGACGCAAGCCAAGGTTGCCCGGTGCCTGATCGACCAGCGTCTGCAAGCGCTCTTCGCCGTGCGGAAGATCGGAACCGTAGGTACCGGCCTGGGCGGCGAGTTGCTGGGCATCCATCCATTCGTCGTTGGGGTTGCCGATCGGCAAGCCCTTGAGCTCGACACGCGGACGCTGGGCTTTCGCTGCGTCCTCGGCGACCTTGCGGGCTTCGTCGGCGCGGTCGCTTTCCAGCAGCGAGTAGTACAGCGCAGTGGTGTCCTCAAGACGATCACCGACATCGGCGTCCGGCGCCGAAAGCACCTGGCGATACAGATCGGTGGCAATCTCAGGCTCGCGTTGATCCAGATAAGACGCCGCCACCCAACGCAGGGCGTAAGTCGGAATCTCCACGCCCTCGGCTTGCAGCTTTTGATATTCGCTGATGACGTCGGCAGTGCGTGCCCGGGCCTTGAGCGCGCCCATGCGGTCGATGCGCCAGCGCGTCACGTCATCGTGGGCAGTGGCGTCAGGGGTCCAGGTTGCGAGCAGTTTGTCGTAATCGGCCAGCGCGCGGTCGGCGATGACATAGCGTTCCTTTTCGCTGCGGGTGGCCAGTTCGGCAAGGCGCACGCGTTCGGCGGCGAGATCGCCTTCGAGCCGGCGCAAGGTCACCGGATCAATCAAACCGGGACGTTGACTGGCCAGACGCAGCGCCGGTTCAGGCAGACGGGCCTTTTGCAGGGCGACCACGTACTCGCGGGCGACTTCCGGTTTGTTGCCGGCGCGGATGAAGGCTTGATCGAATTCAAACAGCGCATCGTATTGTTTGCCGGCGCGGCCGAGGGCATAGCCCAAGGCCAGGCGGCGTGACGGATCGTCGGGTTTGGCTGCGACCAGCGCCTGGGCGCGGGTGACGGCCTGATCGGGCTTGCCGGCATCGGCCTGAGTCAGCGCGAGGCCCAGTTGCAGGTCAGCGTTGTCCGGCTCCAGCGCCAGCGCCTTGTTGTAGACCTGGGTAGCCTGATCCCAGCGCTTGAGGTTGCGATAGGCACGCGCGGCGGCGGTCAGTGCCTGCACCGGCAGGACGCGGTCGCGACCTTGTGTTTCATAGACCTTGACCACTTCGGCATCGAGCCCGGCCCAACTGGCGATTTGCAGGTGATCGCTGACCTGGCCGTCGCTGGCCTGGCCCGGCGGCACCTGACGCAAAACCGTCAGCGCAGGCGTGTAGTGCCCGGCGCGGGCATCGCGCACCATCTCGTCGTAGGGTGTGTCGGCCAACGCCAGCACTGGCCAGAGCAACTGGCTGCACAGGGCGAATCGGAACAAAGGGCGCAAACCACGATGTAATACAGGGCCATCAATACGCGGCATTTGTCAGCATCCTTACATGGCCAGCCGGGTCGCAATGCCCTCCTTGCCCATTCGTAACGGTGGCCGACGATGACAGCCCTCGGCCAAGCTTGGTGAGGCAGTCTGCACGCAAGCGTAGTCGAAATTTCATAACGCAATAATTGTTCAGAATCGGCCTGTCTGTACAAAACCCGTACAGCAAAACGCCCGGCGCCTGTTTACACAGGGGCCGGGCGTCTGGAGGGCGCGCGGTTGGGTTTATTGCTCTTGGGTGACGCCGGCAAACTTGCTCATAAGGAAGCCGATGAACTGCTCGACGGTCATCTTCTGGCCGTTGAATTCGACCTGATTGGCCGCGTAATGCAGTTTGGTCACCACGTTGGTGCCGTCGGCGACAGCCAATTGCGAGCCGACCGCCATGCCGGCGAACATGTCCGCCGCTTCCTTGGACTGATCGACGATGGCTTTGGCGTCAGTCTGGCCATCGAGTTGCGCCTGCACGCTGAGCAGATCGACGAGCATCGGCTTGGACACCTGAATGTTCAGGTCGAGCAGCGCGATCAGTTGCTTGCCGAGTTGATCCGGCGGCAGGTCCATCGATTGCGGCTTGGTCAGGTCGATCACCAGATTGGCGCGGCTTTCACCGTTGGCGGTGTTGAACGACAGATTCTCCAGCGCCAGTTGCGGGCCGGCCGCCAGCAACTTCTGCAGATCGGCTTTGACCTGGGCGTTTTCCGCTTCGGTCAGATTCAGCTCCGGTGCCGGCAACCCCTGCGCAGCGGCCTCGGCGGCAGCTTTTTCGTACGGCTGCAATTTGGTCTGGTAGATCTGCATCAGCGACATTGTCGACGGAATGTCGAGGTTCTTCAGGCTCATGGCCATGGCCGCCGAACCGACTTTCTTGTCGTTGAGCGTCACTTCGCCGATTTTGTAGTCGGCACGCCCCGAGGCGTTGCTGCCGCTTTCTTCGGTGCGGTTCTTCATTTCGAAGTTCTTCACGCCCAGCACCATCGGCTTGGCGCCGAAGGTGGTTTTGCTGCTGGTCACTTCCAGGGTGTTTTCCCCGGTGTAGTAGCCGTAGCTGCTCTTGGCGAGGTTGCTGGCCAGGGTCAGGCCGTTGAGCTCGACCTGCACCGGCGCCTGGTCTTCCGACACGGTGACCAGTTTCAGATTGTCCATGTAACCGTCGGCCTTGACTTTCTGCGCCTGGGCGCTGGCGGCGATGTCCATGCTCAGACCGGAAAATTTCAGGCTCGATTGCTCATCCAGCGCAGTTTCGAACGGCACCAGGTTGAGGGTGCTGGTGGTCGATTCATCGTAACCGATGTTGGTGACGCCCTTGAGCGGCGCGGCGCCGTTGGTGGCGGCGAACCATTTTTCCGTGGACGGGCTCTTTTCCAGCTCGTAGTTGCTGGTGGCCATGACCGGCAGCCACTTCAGCGAAACCAGACGCGAGAACGGCAGCGGGCCGTGTTCGATGTGGTCGACGAACAGCAGCTCGACCGGCGCATCGCCGAACATCTCGCCCTCGCCCTTGAGACGATAGTGCGCGGTGCTGGTGAAGGTGTGGCGTTCCAGCGACACCAGTTCCAGCGACGCGGTGCCGTTGGAGCCGGCCATGGCGGTCTGCAACTCTTTGTTGGCGTTGGTCACGGCGTTGTTCAGCACGCCTTCGATCTTGGTCCCGGTGTACCAGGCCCCGCCTGCGCTGATCGCGCCAATGGCAACAACAATTCCGAGAAGCACGCCTGCTGATTTATTCATGAATGACCTGATCGGTTTCCGTGGCTGTGGATGAAGTCGTCTTCCTTGAACCCGGGATCGGGTCACGGCTCGACTGTGCGCAATTAAGCGGTGGAGATTAGCACCGGGCGCGGACGACGGCCCAATGTTTAAAGGTTAAAGAGTGTCTATGGACACTTGGGAGAGCAAAAAGATCGCAGCCTTCGGCAGCTCCTACATTTGCAATCCGATTGTCCTGTAGGAGCTGCCGAAGGCTGCGATCTTTTGATTTCAGGAATACTGAACCTCGATTTCATCCAGCTGATGATCAAAGCTCTTCAGCCGAGCGGTCCAGGTATACACCAGCACTTCAAAGTCGCGATCGATCACCGCTCCGCCGGTGGTATCCGCCCGCACATCGCAGAAATCCAGCTGATAGCGTTCGCGGGCCATGGCCGTGGCGACGTCGGACAGCTCGCGGGCGTTGTTCAGCCAGTGCCAGCCGTCATCGGCGATCTGCTTGTCGAGTTCCAGGCATTGCTTCTTCAGGGCTTCGAGGCTTTTTTCCAGCGGCGTGCCGGTGAGCTCGCCCATGACTTCGGCGAAGGTTCGCCCGGGCTGCCAGTAGCTGCCCCAGAAGTAGCGGTCGAACACCGTTTCGACCCGGCGCAGGGCGACTTTGGTGTCCCAGATCAGCACGAGCATCCTGCCCCGTTCGAGCTGGCGCTTCTTGACCCGTTGCAGCTGAATCGAGGTCCACGCGACGACGACGATCGCCATCACCGCGATCAGCGCAACGGCGCTGTCGAGGAAGATCATCGCCGTATCGATCTGGTGGGCCAGCATGATCCCGTAGAAATACGTGGCCGAGAGCAGCACCAGTGCGACCAGAGCGCACCAGAAGCCGAGAGCGTAAGGGTTTTTCATTATTGGTTTCCCCTGGGCCAGCACGAGCAATGTGCATTGCAGGAGCGCTTGGCATGGGGCGCCCCTCCAACACTTCAAAGCATAGCAACGGCCTCAGGGTTTGCTGGCGCTCGAGGTGTTCGTTCGTCCGCTTTCCCAGCCACCGCCCAGGGCGAGGAACAAATCGATCTGGCTCATCGCGACCTGAGTGTTGGCGGCGGCCAGTTGCGCGGTGACATCGGTATAGGTGCGGGTTGCTTGCAGGTCGGCAAGGAACGACTCGCGGCCGGCCTGGAAGAAGCGGTGCGTCTGCTCGGCGGCGAGCTTCGCCGACTGCTCGGCTTCAGCCAGCGCATCGCGGCGTTGCAGCAGCGCGCTGTACTGGGCCAGACCGGTCTGGGTCTCGCGGATGGCGTTGAGCACCACGCCGTCGAAATGCGCCAGCGCGCCTTGAGTGTTGGCCTCGGCTTCACGAATGCGCGCACGGGCGCCGTTGGTCGGTACTTTCCAGCTCAGCGACGGGCCAAAGCCCCAGCGGTTGGTCGACGGGTCGCCAAGGTCATCAATGATGCCGACGGTGCCGATGGTCGCGCCGATGCTGATGTCCGGGTACAGCTCGCCGGTGGCAATGCCGATGCCGGCGGTTGCCGCCGCGAGGCGTCGTTCGGCCTGACGAATGTCGGGACGGCGCTTGAGCAGCGCAGCGCCGTCACCGACCGGCACCAGTTGCGCGATCTTCGGCAACTCAGCGCAACTGGCGGTACCTGCCGGCAACTGTTCGACCGGTTTGGCCAGCAGCATCGACAGACGGAACAGCCCGGCCTGACGCGCTGCTTCATAGCGCGGCAAGTCGGCGCGCAGGGATTTGAATTGGGTCTGCGAACGGGTGACCTGGGTCTCGTCGCCCCGCCCGGCGTCACGCAGACGCTGGATCAGCGTGGTGCTCTGCGATTGCAGATCGAGAGAGTGCTCGGCGATTTCCCGCTCTTCGTTGGCTGCGCAGACCTGGGTGTAAGCACGAACCACGTCCGCCACCAGAGTGATGCGCGCCGTGTCGGCTGCGGCCTGAGTCGCATCGGCATTGGCTTTGGCCGCTTCGATGCCGCGCTGCAAGGTGCCCCACAGGTCGAACTGGTACGAAGCGCTGATGCCGATATCGGCAATGTTGGCCACCGGGACTTTCTCCGGCAGCAGGAACGCCTGACCGGATTCCTGCAAACGTTGCGCGCCCATTTTCACCCCGCCGCTCCAGCCACCAGCGGCCTCGGCTTCATCCACCTGAGCACGTGCCCGCGACAGGTTCGCCGCCGCCACGCGCAGGTCGGTATTGGAAGCCATGGCCTGCTGCACCAGTTGATCGAGGCGCGGGTCTTTATACAGCCGCCACCAGTCGGTCGGCACCGGCGCCGAGACAACCGGTTTGCCGGCGACTGCCAGCTCGCCCTGAATATCCTTGCGCTGCACCGCCGCGTCAGTGGGCACCTGATAATCCGGGCCGACCATCTGACAGGCCGAGAGCATCACGCCCAACCCGGCGATCCACCAGGCCCTGCTCATGGCTGCGGCTCCTCATGCTGGTCGTCGATGATCGACACGGTGGCGGTACGCCCGGCGATCATGCGGAAGTCGGCCGGCACCTCATCAAAAGCGATGCGCACCGGAATCCGCTGCGCCAGGCGCACCCAACTGAACGCCGGGTTGACGTTGGGCAGCAGGTTGCTGCCGCTGGTGCGGTCGCGGTCTTCGATGCCGGCGACGATACTTTCGACATGTCCGCGCAACCGCGCGCGGTCACCGATCACGCGGATATCCACCGATTGCCCGACGTGGATGCCGTCGAGTTTGGTTTCTTCAAAATAGCCGTCGATGTGGAAGGAGTTGCTGTCGACCACCGACAACACCGGGCGCCCGGCGGTGACGAATTCCTGCGGACGCGGCGCGCGGTCGTTGACGTAACCGTCGACCGGGCTGCGGATCACCGAGCGATCGAGGTTGAGCTGCGCACTGTCGACCGCCACCAAGGCTTCGGCCAATGCCGACTGTGCACGGGCGACGCGCGACTGGCTTTCTTCCAGCTGTTCGGCCGGCACCAGATTGCCGAGGCCACGGTTACGCTTGGCTTCACGCTGCGCCTGGGCGAGGGTTTCTTCGCGATCGGCAACGGCGGCCTTGGCCTGACGCAGGGCCAGTTTGAAGCGGTCCTGGTCGATGCTGAACAGCACCTGGCCACGCTTGATCAACTGGTTGTCCTTTACCTCGACCTGCTGGATCAGCCCGGACACGTCCGGGGCGATCTGGATGATGTCGGCGCGAATGTGGCCGTCTCGCGTCCACGGTGCGAACATGTAATACATCACCATGCGCCAGACGAGGACAACGGCAAAAGTCACGATCAGCAGGGTCAGAACCACGCGACCGATGGTCAGAAACGGTTTTTTCATGTCATCAGGTATCGACTGAGTGAGTCCACGCCGTACAGCAGCACGGCGTAGAGCGCCACGTTGAACAATGCCCGGTGCCAGACCAGACGGTAAAAGTGCAGGCGTTGCAGCACGCCATGCACCAACAAAAACAGCACGTAAGTGATGCCCATCAGCACCAGCAGGGTCGGCAGGAAGATGCCGCTGATATCCAGATCACCGATCATAGGGGCGCTCCATCGGGCAGCGGTTCTTCGGGCTCGGCGCTGGAGACGAACTCGACGCCGGGCAGCAAGGCCAGACGCAGACCGCTCAAGGCGTGCAACAGGTGTCGACGGGTTTCATCGTCACCCTGGCCGTTCAGCGCACGGCGGGTACGATCAAGTGTCATCAGCAGACCGCTCGGTGCCGGCAGGCGTTCGTCGGCTTTGAGGCACGCGCGGAAATACTCGCCGACCTCGCTCACCACTTGTCGCAGCAGGGCGTTTGGCACGCCAGTGACGCGCGGGGTGTAGGCAAGCAGATCGAGCATATTCAGACCGACACGCACTTCGCGCATGGCGATGCCGGTGTCCTGACCGGTCAGGGCCAGACGCGGCAGGTGCTGCATCAGCCGATCGAGCAACTGCACGCCCAAATGTCGATGCTCGGCGAGACTGGCCGGCTCGGTCATGCTGACAATGTCTTTCCAACTGAATCGGGTCAGACGCTTGGCCGCCAGTTCGGCACCGAACGGTCGCGCCACCAGCGTCCAGATGAAAGCGAACAACAGCCCCAGCGGCCCGGCGAGGTTGGAGTTGGCAAAGGCAAAAAAGTCAGCGTCGTAGGCGCCCTGAATACTGATGAACGACGAGGTATTGACCAGCGTCAGCAGCATGCCGAGGTAAAATCGCGGCTGCACGGTCAGCGTGCCGACGCAAATGAACGGCACGGCAAACGCCAGCACCAGCATCGGGAAATCATGCAGGTTGGGCAGAATCAGAAACAGATAAAGACTGGCGAACAGCACCGACATCCCGGTCCAGAAAAAGAACCGGTAAATCTGCGGCGCCGGGTCGTCCATCGAGGCAAAGAAGCTGCACGCCACCGCTGCCAGGATCACCGCGCTGCCGCCGTCCGGCCAGCCGAGCAGGATCCACAGCACCGAAGCAACGATGATCGCCAGAATGGTCGAGGTCACCGAGTAGAGCATCAGCCCGCGATCGATGAACGGCGTCAACCGGCCCAGGCGCCAGTGCCGGTACACCGCGCGCCAGCTGTCCTGGCGCTCGCACAGAATCGCATCCTGCAGGCTGCGGCAGTCCTGCCACAGATCGATGAATTCACCGAGGCGGTAGATGGCGTTGGAGAACAGCAACTGCTTGCGCTCCTCCAGCGCTTCGGCGCTCGGTTGCAACGCGTCAAGTTGATCTCTGAGTGCTTGCCAGCGCTCGAGATTGGCGTCCGCGTGGCCCAGCCATTCCCGGGTCGCGGTCAGCAACGGCTGGAATTTCTCCACCAGTTCCGGGGTGCGGCGTTCGAGGGCGTACAGCGAATCCTCAAGGGCATCGATCACCGGCAACAGGTGAATCATCCGCCCGCGCAGTTCCTTGGTGTTGCGCACGGTTTGTGGCCGCGCGCCTTCGTGGGGCAACTGGCCGATCATCAACTCGAGGCTGTTGAAGTTGGCGACCATGGCCATGCGCAGCGCGGTGACTTCTTCCGGCTGCACATCGCGGCTGAGAAACTTGAGGCTGTAGCTCGTCGCATCGGCGAACCACTTGCTCACGGCATCGTTGAACACCGGCGCCAGCCGACGCGGCCAGAACATCGCACCGACCACCGCAGCGACGGCGATGCCAAGGAAAATCTCTTCGGTACGAGCCTCGGCCACGTCCCACACCGCCAGCGGATTATCGACCACCGGCAGGGCAATCAGCGGCAAGGTGTAGCCGGCCAGCATCAGCGCATAGCTGTTGGCGGTGCGCAGATGCAGGGACATGAACAGCAGAATGCCGGTCCACAACGCAATGACCACCACCAGCACATACGGGCTCTGCACGAACATCGGCACGAACAGCACCGCCGCCGCCGCGCCCAGGAAAGTGCCCGCCGCGCGGTACAGCGCTTTGGAACTGGTCGGGCCGAGAAACGGGCTGGAGACAATGTACACCGTGGCCATCGCCCAATACGGACGCGGCATTTGCATGAGCAAGGCGATGTACAGCGCAATCATCGACGCTGCAAAAGTACGGACCCCGTAAAACCAGTCACGGGCCGGCGGCATGCCAGTGAAAAAACCGTTCAAGAATTGACCACCACAGGCGAACTCGCCGCCTCAAAAGCCCTCAGTACCCGAAGCGTAGCTTCCAGATCGCTGCGCTCGATGCCTTCCAGCACCTCATGACGCAAGCGCACCAGCTCGGCTTCGACCGCTTGCACCAGCTCGCGGCCGGTATCGGTAAGGCTCAGGCACTTGGCGCGGCGATCCAGAGCATCTTCGGTGCGACAGACGTAACCGGCGTGGCACAGCTGATCGAGCAAGCGCACCAGCGAAGGACTCTCCATCCCCGCAGCCTGAGCGACTTGCACCTGACGCACGCCCTCGCCCAAACGCCCGATCATCAACAAGGGCACGGCGCAGGCTTCGGAAATTCCATAGTTGACCAGCGTGGTCTGGCAGATCTTCCGCCAATGCCGGGCGGCCACCACCATGGCGCTGCTGATGTTCATCTGGAGACTGTCGAGGGAATCGGACACGGGATAACGGACACTGTTAGTTTGCTAACTATCAATATCGCATTGGAGGGGAATTTCAGTCAAGTTTTGAAACAAATCTCTCCGTTAGTCGCCCTATCTGACTCAAAGCTATCTCCTTCGATACTGACAAGGTATATACGTTGTCATCACCAAATTCAGGAGCCCAACATGTCAAAACAAGCCGTTTTCACAATGAAACTGGAGCCGGAGCTGCGGGAGGAGTTCATGGCGGAAGCCGAAGCGGCACACCGGCCGGCGTCGCAAATCATGCGAGACATGATGCGTCAGTATGTTCAAACCCAGCGAGAGGCCCGCGAATACGAAGCCTTTCTGCAACGCAAGGTTGAAATCGCTCGGGAATCCGTACGTGCTGGAGACGGGTTGAACAACGAAGTCGTAGAAGCAGCCTTCGCGGCAAAGCGCAGGCAGGCAGAAGATCACCTATGAAAATCATATGGACGCCAGCCGCCGCACAGGATCGTGCAGACATTTGGGACTACTTGCAGGCCGCCAACCCAAGAGCGGCCATCGAAATGGATCTGCGCTTCAGCGAAGCGGTTCATCGCCTTCCGACAATCCGTTGATTGGCCGTGCCGGCATCATTGCCGGTACGCGTGAGCTGATTCCGCATCCCAGTTACCGTCTTGTCTATCAAACGGAGAGAGATGCCGTCTGGATCATGGCGCTGGTGCATACGGCACGGACTTGGCCTCAGCCGAAGTAATCAGCCCGCCCCTTGCGCAACATCACATTCAACTGATCCACCACTTCCGCCCAATCCGCATCGTCGAGAATCTCCTCGCGCAGAAACTGCGCCTGACCTGCCGTCCAGAAAAACGCGTCAGCCAGATGCAAATCCGGCTTGAGCGGCGAATGGCTGGCGATGAATTGGTCGATGCCGGTCGGATCGTCATCGAGGCCGAGTTGTTTGAACAGGGCCGGTAGACTGTGCTGCGGATTTTCCATGATGCAACTCCTCTGCAATTCAGGTCCGGCGTTAGGCCGTTCGCTGCAGTGGAGTTGATCATAGCTGTCGCGGCGGGTTCAGGGTCTGGCGACGTCAGGTGAGCCTGCGGCCAGTTGCGCTGCCGGATAGACCGACTGCCATCCGCCGCCCAGCGCCTTGTACAAACCGACCATCGCCAGGGAAACGCCGGTCGAGCTTTCCACCCATTGTTCCTGCGTGGCGAGCAAGGCGCTTTGCACGGTGAGGACGTTGACGAAATCGACCACGCCTTCGACGTATTGCTGTTGCGCAGTACGCAGGGCGATCTGGTTCTGATGCACGGCTTCGGCGAGGCTGTCGCGACGGCGCTGGCTGGCCTTGTAGGCGGTCAGTTGATCATCGATTTCATGCCAGGCACGCAGCACGGTTTGCTGGTAGGCGATGGCCGCTTCCTGCTGTTGCGCTTCACGCAGTTGCAGCATGCCGCGCAGGCGTCCGCCGTCGAACAACGGCAGGCTGAATTGCGGGCCGATGGCAAAGGCACGCGAGCCCCATGAACCGAAATCGCTCAGCTGCATGGCCTGGGAACCGAAGTTGCCGGACAGGGTGATGCGCGGATAGAAATCACCCTTGGCCACACCGATGTTGGCGGTGGCGGCGTGCAGACGCGCTTCGGCCTGGCGGATATCCGGACGACGTTCGGCCAATTGCGAAGGCAGGCCGATGGCGACTTGCAGTGGCGACTGCGGCACTGCCGCGTCTGTGGATAACGCTTGAGCGAGGGCCTGCGGCGGTTCGCCCATCAACAGACTGATCGCGTTGATCAGTTGCGCCTGACGCTGCTCAAGCGCCAGCAGCCGTGCTTCGATGGCGGCGACTTGCGCGGCGGCTTCGGCGACGTCCAGGTCGGTGGCCACGCCATCGGCCAGCCGCAGCTGCGAGAGTTTCAGGCTGTGGCGGGCGACGTCGAGGTTCTGCTCGGTGACGGCGCGGGTGTTCTGCACGCCGCGCAGCTGAATGAAGTTTTGCGCGATGTCGGCGAGCACGGTCAGCAGTACGTCACGACGGTCGTTTTCTGCCACTTCGAGATTGGCATCAGCGGCTTCGGTTTCACGGCTCACGCGGCCCCAGAAGTCCAGTTCCCATGACGCCGAGAAGCCGGCATCCCACAGGTTGAAGGCCTCGTCGCCGTTATTTCCCGATGGATCGTTCAAGCCTTTGGCACTGTTGCGTTTGCGCCCGTAGCTGCCGCTGGCGGTGCTGTTCGGATAACGCTCGGCGGTGATCACCTGGCGCGCGGCGCGGCTTTGTTGCAGGCGGCTGCTGGCCAGCTGCAGGTCGAGGTTGTTGTTCAGCGCGCGTTGGGTGAGCGCGGAAAGTTGCGTGTCCTGAAAGGTTTCCCACCAGCGTTCGTTCAGGGGTTCGCTGACGGCCTGGCTCGGGGCGGATTGGCTCGGTTTGGCCCAGTCGGCAGGCTGAGGGGCTTCGGGTTTCTGGAAGTCTGGGCCGACAGTGCAGGCGGTGAGACTCATTGTGAGCAAGGCACTGAAGGTTAGCTGCTGCCACTGGCTTTTTCGCGAGCAGGCTCGCTCCCACAGGGGGAACGCATTAAAAAATGTGGGAGCGAGCCTGCTCGCGAAGGCGGCAGCCGATTCAACACCGATCATCGCTGCGTCACCTCGCGCCCGGACGCCTTTGAGCTGGCGGTATCAATGCTCGCCTCGACCGACATCCCCACCCGCAACCGCTCAGCCAGTGGCTGGCCCGGTTCCAGCACGATCTTCACCGGAATCCGCTGCACAACCTTGGTGAAATTACCGGTGGCGTTATCCGGTTTCACCGCCGCAAAGGTCACGCCCGTTGCCGGCGCAATGCTCTCGACGCGGCCAGTCAGGGCTTCACCGCCCAAGCTGTCGACCCGCACTTGCACATCCTGCCCGGGCTGCACATCGGTCAACTGGGTTTCCTGAAAATTGGCCACCACATAGGCCTGCTGCAACGGCACCACCGCCAACAGTTTGCTGCCCGGGGTGACGTAGGCGCCGACGCGCACCGCACGCTCGCCGATCATGCCGTCCTGCGGCGCGGTGATACGCGTGTAGGACAAGTTGAAACTGGCAATCTCCAGCGCAGCCTGCGCGTGTTTCAGATTGCCGTCGGCGGCGTTGCGCTGGGCGGTGAGAATCTCGACCTGCTTGCGTTCGGCCGCCAGCTTCGCGGTCGCGGTGTCGAGGCGCGCCGAGGCCTGATCGATGCGCGTGCGCGCCTGCTGCGCGTTCTGCACGGTGCCGGCGCCGACACCGGCGAGATGGTTGTAGCGGTTCAGTTCCTGCTGCGCAAAAGCCATTTCCGCTTTGGCCGAGACCACGGTGGCCTGCGCCTGAGCGATTAGCGAAGCCTGCCGCTCGAGAGTTGCGTTGGCGTTCTGCAACTGCGCCCGTGCGACCAGGGTTTGCGCGTCAGCCGCCTCCGCCGCTGCGCGCAAATCACGGTCATCGATCAGCGCCAGCAACTGCCCGGCCTTGACCTGCTGGTTGTCTTCGACCAGCACCTGTTTGATGAACCCGGCCACGCGCGGCACAACCAGGGTGTAGTCGGCGGAGACGAAGGCGTCGTTGGTGGTTTGCTCGGTGCGTTGGCCGAACAGTCCGGGCATTGCCAGGTACACCAGCACGCCCACCGCCAGCGCAGCAGCCACGGCCACCGCGAGTTTTTGCTTGGATTGAGTCATAAAAAACCTTCAGTTTCAGTACAGCGATCAGGTCGGCGCGCGCGGCGGATAAATCCGCGTCGGCAGCCAGAAAATCAGCAGGATCAACGCCACGGCAACGCCGGCCATGCACAGGTACAAATCGGACGAAGTCAGCACCACCGCCTGCTCATGCACGCGGTGAGCGAGGCCCGGATCGCTGTGATCGGCCAGCGGCGAATTGCCGAGGCTGTCGACCAACATGGTCGAATGAAAATGCAGGCGCGCGGTGGTCAGCGCTTCGATGACGCCGGTGGCGACCACGGCGGCAAGGCCTTTGACGGTGTTGAACCACGCCGACGCGAACGGTCCTTCCATCGGCGTGATACTGCCGGTCGACAACATCAACAGCGGCAACACCGCCATCGGCTGGCCGAAAATCTGCAGCCATTGCAGGACGTAGAAATCATCGCGAATCCATACCGAAGTCAGGTGCGAACCGCCCAGGCAGGACAGCGCGAGCATGCCCAGCCCAATGCCGAGCACCCAGCGGCAATCGACCCAGCGCAAGTTGCATAGCGCCGCCACCAATGGCAGCGCGATCAACTGCGGCAGCGCGGCAATGAGCATGATCGGCGCGGTTTGCGCCGGACGATAACCCTGCACCTGGGCCAGATAACTCGACGGAATCAGCACCACCGCCAGCAGTACGATCAGCACCCCGGCGAGGGTGATCAACGCAAACAGCAGGTTGCGGATGCCGAGCATCTGCAATTTGAAAAACGGAATCGGCTGCGACCATTCATTGATCATAAAAGCCACCAGCAGCAGCGAACCGGCACCGAGTAATCCACAGATCAGATTCGACTCGAACCAGTCCAGTCGATTGCCCTGCAACAGACCGATCACCAGCATGCAGATCGCCGGAAAGCCCAGCAGCAGGCCTTTCCAGTTGAACGTCTTGAGACGTTCCAGCCGCAGCGGATCCTGAGGCAATCCGTAAGCCACTGCGGCCATGGCGATCAGGCACGGCACGATGATCTGCCAGAACGTCCACTGCCAACCGACGTATTCAGTCCACAGACCGGCCAGCGGCGTGCCGAGTCCCGGGCCGAAAGTCGCGGTCAGTGCGTAGCCGGCCAGTCCGTACAGTTTGATGTTCGCTGGGAGAAAGCGCAGTGCGACGGTCATCAGCATCGGCGGCAATGCACCACCGGCGAGGCCTTGGAGGATGCGCATCAGCAGCAGACTTTCGTAGTTCGGGGCGAACGGGCACAGCACCCCGAGCAAGGTAAACAGACCGATGGCGCACAGCGTGAAGCGACGCAGCGAGAAGGTCACCGAGCACCACGGCGCGAAGGCCATGGCCGCGACCGACGTCGCCGTGTAGCTGGCGACCAACCAGGTGCCTTCGTCGTAGCCGATGTGCAGCGCGCCGCGAATGTCGGCGAGTGCGACTTTGGTGACCATCTCGTTGAGGCCCGAGACCAGCACGGCCAACAGCACGCCGACCAGACCAATGATGATCCGCGCCCCGAACACCGGTGGCGCAGCCGCCGTCGCCGGGCTGGTCGCGGCGAGAGGCGCCGGAACCGTCAGGGATGTCATGAATGAAAAGCTCCGGGGGGTAAAAATACCGGAGCATTTTAGTGGGGCTTGATGCTGACGAAAATTGACTTATTGGCAGGTTATAAGTGCATCAGACACAACGGTAAATGCCTATGTGGGAGCGAGCCTGCTCGCGAAAGCGGTGGACCAGTCGCCATTGAGGTGACTGATTCGACGCCTTCGCGAGCAGGCTCGCTCCCACAGGATTCGATGGTGTCTGATGATTTATGGCTGTGCCGCCAGCCACGTTTCATCGCAGCAGGTCTTGAGGGTTTCACGCAGCCAGCGGTGGGCCGGGTCCTTATCGAAGCGCGGGTGCCAGGCTTGGGTCAGCATGAGCATGGGCAGCGGAATCGGCAGATCGAATGAGCGCAGTTTCAGGCCCAGCCGCCGCACGCTGAGCAGTGCTTCTTTGGGCACCGGCAGGATCAGGTCGGAGTCGGGCAAGGCAAACATCGCCGCGTGGAAACTCGGCGCGATCACCGCCACCCGGCGCTCCAGCCCCAACGCATTCAACGCCGTGTCGATCGGGCCGCGAGCAATGCCACGGCGCGACATGCTGATGTGGGAAAAACCGGCGTAGCGCTCAGCGGTGATTTCGCCATCGAGCAACGGATGATTCTCGCGCACCAGGCCGACGAAATGCGTGGAGAACAGGTTCTGCACTTTCACTTCCGGCGTAAGCGGACGAGTGTTGCTGACGCTCAGATCGATGCGTCCTTCGCGCAGTGCCTCATCGTCGCCGTCACCTTCCGGGACGAAGCGCAATTCGCAATGCGGGGCGAGTTGGTCGAGGGTATCGAACAGCTTGCCGCCGTAAACGCCGACAAAGAAATCATTGGCGCGAATGCTGAAACGTCGACGCAAGGTGCCTAGCTCGACGCTGTCGGCGGAACGAAACAGCAGCGCCGCCTGCTCGACCACGTCGCGCACCTGTTCGCGCAGTTCGAGGGCTTTGGGGGTCGGTACCAGGCCACGCCCGGCGCGCACCAGAATCGGATCGCCGATGGCTTCGCGAATCCGCGTCAGCGTGCGGCTCATGGCCGCCGGGCTGAGGTTCATCCGCCGCGCCGCGCCGACCACACTGCCCTCGTCGAGCAAGGCATCGAGGGCGACCAGAAGGTTCATGTCCGGGAGTTGCATGCTGAGCACTCTTGGCTGATCTGGATTGATCCGGGCGCAATGCTAACAAACATCCCTCAAGAGTGACGATGCCAGCGCTGGCCTCTTCGCGAGCAGGCTCGCTCCCACCTTGGAATGCGTTCTCATGTGGGGCGAGCCTGCTCGCGAAGAGGCCGGCCCAGCCAACGAAGAAATCAGCGCTGCATGCCCCAGCGCTTGACGGTCACCCGCTCAAGGGTGGCAAACACCAGATTCTCCACCAGCAAACCAATCAGGATCACCACCGCCAACCCGGCAAACACCTTGTCGGTGTACAGCTCATTGCGATTCTGGAAGATGTACCAGCCCAGCCCGCCCTTGCCACTGGTCGCGCCAAACACCAGTTCGGCGGCGATCAAGGTGCGCCAGGCAAACGCCCAGCCAATTTTCAGGCCGGCGAGAATCGACGGCAGTGCCGCCGGGATCAGTATGAACAACACAAGGCGTAACCCCTTGAGACCATAATTGCGCCCGGCCATGCGCAGCGTCTCGGAGACGCCGAGAAATCCGGCATAGGTATTCAGCGCCAGCGCCCACAGCACCGAGTGCACCAGCACGAAAATCAGGCTGTTCTGGCCCAATCCGAACCAGAGCAGCGCCAGCGGCAATAGGGCGATCGCCGGCAACGGATTGAACATCGAAGTCATGGTGCTGAGCAGATCACGTCCCAACTGGGTCGAGACCGCCAATGTCGTCAGAGCGAACGCGAGGACGATGCCGATCAGGTAGCCCTTGATCAGCACCACCAGGGATATCCACACCTTGGCCAGCAACTCGCCACTGAGCAGACCGTCGAACAGGGCCTGCGCGGTTTGCAAAAAACTCGGCAGCATCAGGTCGTTGTTCTGAATCCGCGCGACCACTTCCCAGATGATCGCCAGCACGATCAGGATCAGGCTTTTGCGCAGCCAGCCCTGTTGCCAAAGGCGCGTCGCAAGCGGCAATTCGCGCTCGACCGGCACTGCGGTCAGCGGCTCGAGCACAGTTTCGAATTCTTCACGCACGGATGATGAATGGCTCATCGGGTAGTCCTCCTGACCGCTCAATAAGCGATGCGAATATCGTTGAAGTCGTGATCACGTTCGGTCTCCGGCGCCTGGCCCTCATCGAACAGCAGACGATGAATGCGCCGCGCCGATTCCTGAAACGCCACGCCGCCGAGGCTGTGCAGGTCGTATTGATGGCTGTGCACTTCGGCGCGCACCCGCCCCGGATGCGGCGACAGCAAGAGGATGCGATTGCCGACCACCAAGGCTTCTTCGATCGAATGGGTGACGAACAGCAGGGTGAAACGAACCTCTTCCCAGAGCAGCAGCAACTCCTCCTGCATCTTGCGGCGGGTCAACGCATCGAGTGCAGCGAAGGGTTCGTCCATCAAAAGAATTTTCGGCTGCATGGCCAAGGCCCGGGCGATCGCGACCCGTGCTTTCATGCCGCCGGACAAGGTGTGTGGATAGGCGTCGGCAAACGCTGCCAGACCGACCTTTTCCAGGTAGTGCAGCGCACGCTCTTCGGCGTCTTTCTTGTTCAAGGTGCGCGAGGCGAGCAGCGGGAACATCACGTTCTGCTTTACGGTTTTCCACGGCGGCAGCTGATCGAATTCCTGAAACACCACAATGCGATCCGGCCCCGGCGCATCGACGCGCTGGCCTTGCAGGCGGATCTCGCCTTCGCAAGGCTGGATGAACCCGGCGACCGCCTTGAGCAGGGTCGACTTCCCGCAACCGGACGGGCCGAGCAGGACGAACCGGTCAGCCGGGTCGACGGCGAAACTGACTTGATGGGTGGCGCGCACTACGCGTTGCGGCGTGCGGTATTCGAGGCTGACGTGATCGACGGCCAGCAACGCTTCGCTGCGGGCGATCGGGTTGCTGGCCGCGTGGCCTGGCAAAGGGGCGTTCATGGTCGATCTCCGGCAAATCAGAAAGGCGCGTCGCCCTGAATGGTCGTGCGATACAGCTTGCGGCGCAGATGCGCAGGGCAGCCGGCGGCGAGGTGGATCAGCGAACGGTTGTCCCAGAACACCAGGTCATGCGGTTCCCACTGATGGCGGTAGATGTTTTGCGGCAGCACGCTGTGGGCGAAGAGTTCGCCGAGCAACTGACGACTTTCGTCTTCCGGCAGACCGACGATGCGCGTGGTGAAGCCTTCGCTGACGAACAAGGCTTTGCGGCCGTTTTCCGGATGGGTGCGCACCACCGGATGCACCACTTCGGCGACCTGAGCCAACTGTTCAGGGGTCAGGGTCGGGCGCCAGTTACCCTCGAACTTGGTTTCGCTGTAGCGCGCGGTATAGGAATGCGCAGCGGAACGTCCTTCGACCGCAGTGCGCAACGCAGCGGGCAAGTCGTCCCAGGCTTTGTGCATGTCGGCGAACAGCGTGTCGCCGCCCTCGGCGGGCAGCTCTTGGGCGTGCAGCATCGAGCCGAGACTTGGCAGCTCTTTATAGGAGAGATCTGAATGCCAGAACTTGCCGGCGTCACCGAGACCGATGTTCTGGCCGTTCTCGATGATGTTGGAAACGATGAGGATTTCCGGGTGATTGGCCAAGAGGAATTGCTTGAGCACGTGGATCTGCAATACGCCGAAACGGCGGCTGAAATCGATTTGCTGTTGCGGGGTGATCTGCTGATCGCGAAAGACCACGACGTGGTGATCCAGGTGCGCGCGATGAAGGCGCGCGAAGTCCTGATCATTGACCGGCCGGCGCAGGTCGAGGCCAACGATCTCGGCGCCGACGGCACCGCTGAAGGGACGAATTTCGAAGATTTGCGGCGCGGCAGTTGCGGCGCTTTCGGTGGCAGTAGCGGCGGACATCAATCATCTCCCACGCACGGCGCGCTCACGGACGCGCTCGTCGATCAGACACTCACGCTGGATTGCGTGTCGGTTCAGGTCGTGCGGCGCGCCGATTGGTCGGCAGGTACGCAGGAGGGTGACTTTATAGCTATAAGAATTGGAAATTAAATACCGTTAGAGAATAACGATATGGCGAATGGTGAGGGGGTGGAGTGACGATTTGTGTCACTTACCGACAGGTATATGCCGCCCTAAAGGACGCCATCGCGGGCAAGCCCGCTCCCACAGGGGTTCTCAGCTGACTCCGAAAATGCGCTCAATACAAAACCTGTGGGAGCTGGCTTGCCAGCGATGAGGCCAGCAAGGCCACTGAAGATCAACGCTCGTGCAACGCCTCAGCCCGTGCGCGGATAATCGGCTTCAGCAAATAGCTCAACACCGACTTCTTGCCAGTGATGATATCCACCGACGCCACCATCCCCGGGATGATCAGCAGTGGCTTTTCATCCGTGCCCAGATGGCTGCGCTCAGTGCGCACTTTGATCACGTAGTAGGTGGTTTTCTTGTCTTCGTCGGTGATGGTGTCCGCACCGATCTGCTCCAGCTGTGCCTTCAGGCCGCCGTAAATGGTGTAGTCATAGGCGGTGAATTTGACGATCGCTTCCTGACCCGGATGCAGGAACGCGATGTCCTGCGGGCGGATCTTGGCTTCGACCAGCAGGGTGTCGTCCAGCGGCACGATTTCAACCATGTCGCTGCCCGGCTGGATTACGCCGCCGATGGTGTTGACCAGCAACTTGTTGACGATACCCCGCACAGGTGAGGTAACCAGCGTACGGCTGACGCGGTCTTCCAGCGCCTTGCCGGTGGCCTGGGCCTTGTTCAGATCGGTGCGCGCTTCGTTGAGCTGGGTCAGCGCTTCGCTGCGGAATTTGCCGCGGGTTTCGTCGATCTTGCGCTGCACTTCCTTGATCGCCGATTCCGCGCGCGGAATGGCCAGCGTGGTCGCATCGAGCTGGCCACGGGTTTCCACTTCGGCACGCTTGAGGCGCAACACTTCCACCGGCGAGACCGCGCCCTGCGCCACCAGCGGCTCGGACATGTTGATTTCCTGACGCTGCAAGCCGAGTTGCTGACGGTACTGCGCCTGCTTGGAGCTGAACTCACGCAGCTCCTGCTGACGCTGGATCAACTGCTCCTGCAAGCCGCCGATTTCATCGTGCAACTGCTGACGGCGGCTGATGTACAGCGACTCTTCGCTTTTTGCCTGGCCCGGCACGGCTTTGAGCACGTCCTCGGGGAAATTCAGCGGACGATCATCGACTTCCGCGCTCAGGCGCTCGACCCGCAGCAGCATCGACAGGCGATCAGCCTCGGTTTCGCCGACGTTGGAGGCAAAACGCGTGTCATCGAGACGAATCAGCGGCGCGCCGGCCTCGACGATCTGGCCTTCCTTGACGAACAGTTCGGAGACGATACCGCCCTCCAGGTTCTGGATTTTCTGGATCTTGGAAGACGGAATCGCCTTGCCGTCGCCCTTGGTCACTTCGTCGATTACGGCGAAGTTGGCCCAGAGCATGAGGAACACGAAGAAGCCGATGATCGCCCAGATGGTCAGGCGCACGACGCGCGGGGCGTCTTCGATCAGCGCCTTGTTGACCTCCGGCAGCGGCTGACCCTGCAGCGAGGCAGAGCCCTTGAAGTAGCGACGGATCGACTCCTTGACACCGGACTTAAGCAACACTGATCTGCCCCTTCTTCAACGCTTCCATCACGGCGGCTTTCGGGCCGTCGGCGAGAATCTGCCCGCGATCGATCACCAGCAGGCGATCGACCAGCGACAACAGCGATGCCCGGTGCGTGACCAGCACCACGGTCTTGTTTTCAATCACTGCTGCGAGGCGTTGCTTGAGGCGTTCTTCGCCGGTGTTGTCCATCGCACTGGTTGGCTCATCCATCAGCAGAATCGGTGGATTGAGCAACAGCGCCCGGGCCAGGGCGACGTTCTGCCGCTGACCGCCGGAGAGGTTTTGCCCACGCTCACCGACTTGCAGCTCGTAGCCTTGCGGGTGCAGACGAGCGAATTCATGGACGCCGGCCAGTTCGGCGGCTTGCAGCACCAGCTCGTCTTCGACGTAACGCGCGCCGGACACCAGATTGTCACGCAGGGTGCCGGACAGCAGCTGAATGTCCTGCGGTACGTAGCCGATGTTGTAGCGCAGTTCGCTGACGTCGATCTGACGGATGTCCACGCCGTCGACCAGCAAGGCACCGTCGTCCGGTTGGTACAGGCCCACCAGCAGTTTCGCCAGCGAACTCTTGCCCGAACCGCTGCGGCCGATGATGCCGATCTTCTCGCCGGGACGGATCACCAGGTTGATGTTCTTCAGCGCCGGGTTCTGCTGGTCCGGATAGGTGAAGCTGAGCTGACGGCATTCGATCGCACCCTGCAAGACCTTGCGGCTCAGCGGGCGCTCCTCGAAGTTGCGCTCCTGAGGCAGTTCCATCATCTGGTCGACCGAAGTCATGGTCACCCGCGCCTGTTGATAGCGCGTGAGCAGGCCGGACAGCGACGCCAGCGGGCTCAGCGCGCGGCCACTGAGCATGTAACAGGCGATCAGCCCGCCCATGCTCAGGTTGCCGGCGATGATCTGGTACACGCCGAAGACGATCATGATCACCCCGGCCAATTGCTGGATCAGCAAGGTGATGTTCATCGCCAGACCGGAGAGCATTTTCACTCGCAGCTCGAGGCGGCTGAGGGTGCCGATGGTCTGCTCCCACTGATACTGGCGCTCGCTTTCGGCGTTGTTGACCTTGACCGCGTCCAGACCGGCGAGGGTTTCAATCAGGCTCGACTGGCGCTCGGCGCCCAGCGCCATGGTCCGTTCCATGGTCGCGATCAGCGGCTTCTGCAAGGCGTAGCCGATCAACAGGGCAATCGGGAACGCCAGCACCGGAATCCACACCAGATGCCCGCCGAGAATGGCGATGACGATGAAAATCAGGATGGTGAACGGCAGGTCGATCAGACTGGTCAGGGTCAGCGAGGCGAGAAAGTCGCGCAGGCTCTGAAACTCGTGGATGTTCTGGGCAAAGCTGCCGACCCGCGCCGGACGGTATTTCATCGCCATGCCGACAATGCGCTCGAACAGCGTGGCGGAGATGATCAGGTCGGTTTTCTTCCCGGCCAGATCCAGGCACAGGCTGCGCAGGCTCTTGAGGATCAAGTCGAAGATGTAAGCGCCGGTGATGCCCAGCGCCAGCACCCAAAGGGTTGCTTCGGCCTGGTTCGGTACCACGCGGTCGTAGACGTTCATCACGAACAGCGGCGCGGCCATGGCGATGATGTTGATCAGGAAACTGGCGGCGATCGCATCGGCGTACAGCCAGCGCGAACGCTTGAGGGTGTCGCGAAACCACGAGCGTGCGCGCGGGATCAGCGTGCCGTGGTTGACGTCGAATTTGTGCTGCGGCTGGGCGAAAAAGACTTTGCCGGTGTAATCGTCGGTCAGCAGTTCACGGCTGACCACCGACTCGCCGCCATCGCTTTCGCTGAGCAGTACGCGTGCTTCGTCGTCGCCCTGCCAGCCGAGCAGGACGGCACTGCGGCCATCCTTGAGCAGCAACAGCGCGGGCATGGCGATCGCCGGAATTTCTTCAAGCTTGCGCTGCAACACCCGCCCCTGCAGCCCGGCGCGAGCCGCTGCGCGCGGCAGCAACTCGACACTCAAACGTTGTTTGGGCAGCGGCAGGCCGGTGGTCAGCATCGCCGCGCTGGCAGGCTTCTGGTGCAGCATGCACAGGGCGAGCAGACCATCCAGCAACGGATCGTCATGCAACGCGCGTGGATCATGGCTGAGTTGAACTCGACTGACTTCTGATTCCACGCTCGACACTCTTTAACAGTTGAAAGGGATAACTCAGTTCATCCCAGGCAGCTGGACCTTGGGCTTCACGTCGTTCTGCACAACGGATGCCAACGGCGCGACCACTCCCTGGCTTTTGAGCAATTGGCCCATGGTCGCCTTGATTCGGTACTGAGTAAATAACTGAATGTTCTTGATTTCCGCCAGACGCCGCGAGGCGGTGAACAGCTCGTTTTCGCTGTCGAGCAAATCCAGCAGGGTGCGTTCGCCGAGGCTGAATTGACGCTGGTAGGCGGTACGCACCGAGGTGCTGCGATCGACGTACTGCTGAGCGATCGGCACCTGAGCGTTGGCGTTGTTCAGGGCGTTCCAGGCCAGGCCGAGCTCTTCGTTCAACTGACGCAGGGCGTTGTTGCGGATGTCCAGCGCCTGGTTGGCCAGGTACGACTTGGATTCCAGATCGGCCTTGTTGCTGCCACCGGAATACAGGTTGAAGCGCATGCGCAGCATCGCCTGCCATTCATTGTTGTGGCCGTTCTGGCCGTCGATATCGTTATCGGCGGTACGGCCCAGTTCGGCGTCGAAGCGCGGGTAAAAGGTCGATTTGGCGGTGGCGAACTGCTTCTCGGCAGCGGCAATATCCGACTCGGCGGAACGCAAAATCGGGCTGTTTTCCAGCATCTGCGCGCGGGCTTCATTGAGGTTGGCCGGCATCATCGCCATGAACGGTGCCGGGCGCTCGAGCTGGTCGGGCATCTGGCCGACGGCGCTGAGGAAGTTGGTTTCCGCGTCGGCGAGGTTGGTCTGTTCGGTGATCAGATTGTTGCGGGCCTGGGCCATACGGGCCTCGGCCTGATCAAGGTCGGCACCGCTGCCGACGCCGCGCTGGGTGCGCAGCTGGATCTGATCGTAGATGCGCTGGTGGCTCTTGAGGTTTTCCTCGGCCAGACGCACGAATTCGCGACGGGTCAGCACGTCCAGATAAACCTGGGCGACGGTCAGCGCAGTGCGTTCGGAAGTGCCCAGCAACGAGTAAGCACGGGAGCTGACGTTGGCTTGTTGACGCGCAACTTCGTTGGACGTCGCGAAACCGTCAAAAACCATTTGCGAGAAACGTAAACTTGACTCGCTGCGGTTCAACGTCTCCCAGTGATTGCTTCCACCGTTCGCTCGAGTGGTCACACTGTCAG
Source organism: Pseudomonas sp. RG1 (assembly GCF_025910115.1). Classification (NCBI taxonomy): domain Bacteria; kingdom Pseudomonadati; phylum Pseudomonadota; class Gammaproteobacteria; order Pseudomonadales; family Pseudomonadaceae; genus Pseudomonas; species Pseudomonas sp. RG1. The sequence continues at coordinate 35,323 of NZ_JAPCIK010000002.1, read as the reverse complement.
TGCCTTCACGGCCATAACCGCCCAGCAGATCGACCTTGGGCAGGTATCCCCCTTTCGCAGCCTTTAACTGATAATCCGCCGCCAATCGACTGTTGACCCCCGCCTGAATCTCCGGATGGACATCCAGCGCCTGTTGCATGGCTTCTGGTAAGGATTGTGCTTGTGCGAATGAGGCGGCGAGAGCGAAGGGAGCGGCAAGGAGCAAAAGCGAACGCATGGTTGGAATTTTCCCGGAACTTCTTGTCTTGAATCACAGCAGAAACGTGGTGCTGCGTCGGATGATGGCAACCCGAAAGACCGTATGTCGGAAAGTTCAAAACAGGAACTGGATGACAGGCTGAAGGACAGGTCGCCGCGGAAATATCAATGTGACATTAGTGGGGCGATTGTTTAGGATGGCTCCCAGAAGGTCAATAGTTTGGCATAAAGTTAATCGCGATAATTTATAGCCAGATTATTGACGGAAATACAGCGTCAATAAGTTATCCATTTATAGAAAGTACGTCCAGACTGAAGTGGCGCCGACGCCCGTCAGGTCCATGGAAGTCAACTGAATGTGACACCCCGGAGAGTCTTCAATGAGCAGTGTTGTTGCCGTCGTCAAAAGCATTGTCGGTCAGGTTTTCGTGGTGTCCCCAGAGGGCGTGCGTCGCGTACTCGTTGAAGGCGATCGCCTGTATGTCGGCGACCAGATCGATACCGGGCTGTCCGGCGCGGTGTCGCTGGAACTGGCCGATGGCCGCATGCTCGATCTGGGCCGTGACACCCAGTGGAGCGCCAGCTCGCCTGACTCCAGCACTGACCTGGCCGAAGCCACCGCGCAGGCCGCGCCTTCTGTAGAAGAACTGCAGCAAGCCATCGCCGCTGGTGTCGACCCGACCACCGCACTCGAATCCACCGCGGCCGGCCCGACCGCCGCAGGTACCGGTGGTGCTGCCGGTGGCGGTCACAGCTTCGTCATGCTCGACGCCACCGCTGGCCGCGTCGATCCGACCATCGGCTTCCCCACGGCGGGCATCAATTCTGCCGGCCAAGTCGCGCAGGACACCACCGGCGGCCTGACCACCGACACCACCACCAACGCGCTGCGCGACTCGACCCTGAGCCTCAGCGCCACGCCGACCATCACCGAAGCCGGCGGCGTGCTGGTGTACACCGCGACCCTGACCCAGGCGCCGCTGACCGACCTGACCATCACCCTGTCCAATGGCGCAGTGATCGTCATCCCGGCCGGCGCCACCACTGGCACCGTCAACGTGCCGCTGGCGCCGAACGACACGGTCTACAACGACCCGACCCAGATCGACGTGACCGTCACCGGCACCAGCGGCGGCAACGGCATCACCGTGACCCCGCCAACTATCCCGGCGACCACGCAAGTCACCGACACCGTCGATACCACTACCGTCACGTTGACGGCTGGTTCGAGCGTGACCGAAGGCGGTCAGATTACCTATACGGCGACTTTGACCAACCCGGCGCAAACTCCGGTAACCGTCACTCTGTCGAACGGCTCGACCATTACCATTGGCGCTGGCCAGACTACCGGCACTGTTAACGTGCCGACCCCGACCAATGACGTTTACAACAACGGCAGCACTGTTACGACGACGATCACCGGGGCTACCGGTGGCAATTTCGAAAATCTGGTGCCGAATCCGACGCCAGCAGTAACTACGATCACCGACTCGGTCGATAACACTGGCCTGACCCTGACCGCGACCAACAATATTGTTGAAGGCGGTCAGATCACCTACACCGCGACGTTGACCAACCCGGCGCAAACCCCGGTGACCGTCACTCTGTCGAACGGCTCGACCATCACCATTGCGGCTGGCGAAACCGTGGGCACCGTCAACGTGCCGACTGCGGCCAACGACGTGTACAACAATGGCAGCACCGTCAGCACCACGATCACTGGCGCTACCGGTGGCAACTTCGAAAATCTGGTGCCAAGCAACACGCCTGCGGTCACCACCATCACCGATTCGGTCGATGACACTGGCCTGACCCTGACCGCGACCGACAACATCGTTGAAGGCGGTCAGATCACTTACACCGCGACACTGACCAATCCGGCACAAACCCCGGTTACCGTAACCCTGTCGAACGGTTCGACCATCACCATTGCTGCCGGCGAGACCGTCGGCACCGTCAACGTGCCGACTGCGGCCAATGATGTGTACAGCAACGGCAGCACCGTCAGCACCACCATTACCGGCGCTACCGGTGGCAATTTCGAAAACCTGGTGCCAAACACCACACCAGCCGTGACCACCATCACCGACTCGGTTGATGACACCGGCCTGACCCTGACCGCGACCAACAACATTGTTGAAGGCGGCCAGATCACCTACACCGCGACCTTGACCAACCCGGCACAAACCCCGGTAACCGTCACGCTGTCCAACGGCTCGACCATCACCATTGCCGCTGGCGAAACCGTCGGCACCGTCAACGTGCCGACTGCGGCCAATGACGTCTACAACAATGGCAGCACCGTCAGCACCACAATCACTGGCGCTACCGGTGGCAATTTCGAAAACCTGGTGCCAAACACCACACCTGCCGTTACCACGATCACTGATTCGGTCGACAACACCGGTCTGACCCTGACTGCGACCAACAACATTGTTGAAGGCGGCCAGATCACCTACACCGCGACGTTGACCAACCCGGCGCAAACCCCGGTGACCGTCACTCTGTCGAACGGCTCGACCATCACCATTGCGGCTGGCGAAACCGTTGGCACCGTGAACGTGCCGACTGCGGCCAATGACGTTTACAACAATGGCAGCACCGTCAGCACCACGATCACTGGCGCAACCGGTGGCAATTTCGAAAACCTGGTGCCGAACACCACGCCAGCGGTCACTACGATCACCGACTCGGTCGACAACACCGGCCTGACCCTGACCGCGACCAACAACATTGTTGAAGGCGGTCAAATCACTTACACCGCCACCCTGACCAACCCGGCGCAAACCCCGGTAACTGTCACTCTGTCAAACGGCTCGACCATTACCATTGCGGCCGGCGAAACCGTCGGCACCGTCGACGTGCCTACGGCGGCCAATGACGTCTACAACAACGGCAGCACCGTCAGCACCACCATCACTGACGCTACCGGTGGCAATTTCGAAAACCTGGTGCCAAACACCACACCTGCCGTTACCACGATCACTGATTCGGTCGACAACACCGGTCTGACCCTGACCGCGACCAACAACATCGTCGAAGGCGGCCAGATCACTTACACCGCGACGTTGACCAACCCGGCACAAACCCCGGTAACCGTCACGCTGTCCAACGGCTCGACCATCACCATTGCGGCTGGCGAAACCGTTGGCACCGTCAACGTGCCGACTGCGGCCAATGATGTGTACAGCAACGGCAGCACCGTCAGCACGACCATCACTGGCGCTACCGGTGGCAACTTCGAAAACCTGGTGCCAAGCACCACGCCAGCCATTACCACGATTACCGACTCGGTCGATGACACTGGCCTGAACCTCAGCGCCACCGGTTCTGTGGCCGAGGGTGGCCAGATCACCTACTCCGCCACGCTGACGAATCCGGCCGGCACACCGGTAACCGTGACCCTGAGCAACGGCTCGGTGATCACCATTGATGCCGGCAAAACCACCGGCACCGTTACCGTTCCAGCGCCGGCCGATGACGTCTACAAGGACGCCGGCCAGGTCGAAGTCAGCATCAAGGACGCCACCGGCGGCAACTTCGAAAATCTGGTGCCGAACACTACGCCGGCAGTGACCGAAATCACTGACACCGTCGATACCTCGACGGTGAAGCTGACCGCAGACACCTCGGTTGCCGAAGGCGGCACCGTGACTTACACCGCCACCGTCGGCGCGCCAGTCACCGGTTCGCCTGTGGTCGTGACGTTGGCCAACGGTCAGAACATCACCATCGCCGTCGGCCAGACCACTGGCTCCATCACCTACACTGCACCGAACGATGCCTTGACCGGCAACGCTCCGCTGACCAACTCGATCACTGGCGTAACCGGTGGCAACTACGAAAATCTGGTGGCGGACAAAACTCCAGTTTCGACCACCGTCACCGACGTTGCCGACACCACCAATCTGTCGCTGAGCGCGACCGCTTCCGTCGCTGAAGGCGGCCAGATCACTTACACCGCCACTTTGACCAATGCTGCTGGTTCGCCAGTGACCGTGACCTTGTCGAACGGCGCCGTCATCACCATCAAGGCAGGCGAAACCAGCGGTAATGTGACCTTCCCGGCTCCGTCCGACGACGTCTACAAAGACGCCGGCTCCGTGCAGGCAACCATCACCAGCGCCACCGGCGGCAACTTCGAGAACCTCGTTCCGAGCACCACGCCAGCGGTCACTCAAGTCACCGACACCATCGATACCTCGACGGTCAAATTGACCGCCGACACCTCGGTCGCGGAAGGCGGCACCGTCACCTACACCGCCACTGTCGGCGCGCCCGTCACCGGCTCGCCTGTTGTCGTGACCCTGGCCAACGGCCAGAGCATCACCATCGCCGTGGGCCAGACCACCGGCAGCGTTACTGCCCCGGTATCGAATGACGTGCAGATCGGTCACGCACCGCTGACCAACTCGATCACCAACGTCAGCGGCGGCAACTTCGAAAATCTGGTCGCGGACAAGACCCCGGTCAGCACCACCGTGACCGACACCGTCGACACCACCAGCGTTGCGCTGACTGCCACCGGCAACGTCAACGAAGGCGGGCAGATCACCTACACCGCGACGCTGAGCAACCCGGCCGGCACGCCTGTGACTGTGAATCTGAGCAACGGCTCGGTCATCACCATTGAAGCCGGCAAGACCACCGGCACCGTGACCGTTCCGGCACCTGCCGATGACGTCTACAAAGACGCCGGCAAAGTCGAAGTCACCATCAAGGACGCCACCGGTGGCAACTTCGAAAACCTGGTGCCGAGCACTACGCCTGCGGTGACCAACGTTGCCGACACGGTCAACACCACGCACCTGACCCTCAGCGCAGAAAGCTATGTGCTCGAAGGCTCTTCGATCACTTACACCGCAACGTTGACCAACGCCGCGCAAACGCCGGTAACCGTCAACCTGAGCAACGGCCAGACCATCACCATCGAAGCCGGCAAGACCAGCGGTTCGGTGACGATCGCCGCACCGAGCGATGACGTCTACAAGGACCTCAGCAAGCTCACCGTGACCATGACCGACGCCAGCGGTGGCAACTTCGAGAAACTCGACGTCAGCAAGACTCCGGTCAGCACCACGGTCAACGACACCGTCGACACAACCGCACTGACCCTGACCGCCAGCGATACCGTCAGCGAAGGTGGCCAGATCACCTACACCGCGACCCTGAGCAACCCGGCCGGCACTGCGATGACCGTGACCCTGGCCAACGGCGCGGTGATCAACATCGCGGCCGGTGCTACCAGCGGCTCGGTGAATTTCCCGGCGCCCGCCAACACCCCGTACATCGATGGCAGCAACGTGCGGACGGCGATCGCCAGCCACAGCGGCGGCAATTTCGAGCGCGTCGAGGCCGATCGTTCGGCTGTGGTGACCAAAGTCACCGACGCCGTCGACACCACCAACATCAGCCTGAGCGCCACCGGCAGCGTTGCCGAGGGCGGCTCGATCGTCTACACCGCCACCCTGAGCAATCCGGCCGGCACCGCCATGAGCGTGACCCTGAGCAACGGCGCGGTGATCAACATTGCCAAGGGTGCGAGCACTGGCACTGCGACCGTCGCCGCGCCTGGCGATGACGTGTACAAGGACGCCGGCAAGGTCGATGCGAGCATCACCAAGACCAGCGGCGGCAACTTTGAAAATCTGGTGATCGACAAGACGCCTGCGGTAACTGATGTCACCGACACCATCGACAACAGCACCGTTGCGCTGACCGCCAGCGCCAGCGCGGTAGAAGGCGGCGTGGTTGTCTACACCGCGTCCGTGACCGCCCCGGTCACTGGTTCGCCAGTGCTGGTGACTTTGTCCAACGGCCAGACCATCACCATTCCGGTCGGCGCCAGCAGCGCCAGCGTCAACTTCACCGCGCCGAACGATGCACAGGCCGGCGGCAACACCCTGAGCGTGAAAATCGACGGCGCCAGTGGTGGCAATTACGAAAATCTCGTCGCCGACCAAACCCCGGCGGTGACCTCGGTAACGGACGTCGCCGACACCACCAACCTGTCGCTGTCCGCGACCGGCTCCGTGGCCGAGGGCGGTTCGATTGTCTACACCGCGACCCTGAGCAACCCGGCCGGTACCCCCGTGACCGTGAATCTGAGCAACGGCGCGGTGATCACCATCGAGGCTGGCAAATCCACCGGCACCGTCACCGTTCCGGCACCTGCCGATGACGTCTACAAAGACGCCGGCAAAGTTGAAGTCACGATCAAGGACGCCACTGGCGGCAACTTCGAAAACCTGGTGCCAAGCACCACGCCAGCGGTCACTGATGTCACCGACACCGTCGACACCTCGACGGTCAAACTGACCGCCACCGAAACCGCAGCCGAAGGTGGCACCGTCACCTACACCGCCACCGTCGGCGCGCCGGTCACCGGCTCGCCTGTGGTCGTGACCCTGGCCAATGGTCAGAACATCACTATCGAAGTCGGCAAGACCAGCGGCAGCGTGAGCAGCACCGCGCCGAACGACGTCCTCGCCGGCCACGCGCCGCTGACCAACTCGATCACCAACGTCAGCGGCGGTAACTTCGAAAACCTCGTTGCCGACCAGACCCCGGTCAGCAGCACCGTGACCGACACCGTCGACACCACCAACCTGTCGCTCAGCGCGACCGGCGCGGTGAACGAAGGCGGCCAGATCACCTACACCGCGACTTTGAGCAACGCCGCTGGCACACCGGTCACCGTGACCCTGTCGAACGGTGCGACTATCCTCATCGAGGCCGGCAAAACCACCGGCACCGTGACTGTCGATGCTCCAAAAGACGACGTCTACAAAGACGCCGGCAGCGTTGAAGCGACCATCCAGAGCGCAACCGGCGGCAACTTCGAAAACCTCGTCACCAGCACAGCGCCAGCGGTGACGACGGTCAACGACACCATCGACACCACCACCGTGTCGCTGAGCGCCACTGCGAACGTCGCCGAAGGCGAAACCGTGGTCTACACCGCCACCGTGGGCGCGCCAGTGACCGGCTCGCCGGTCATCGTCAGCCTGTCCAACGGCCAGACCATCACCATCGCCGTTGGCGAAACCACCGGCAGCGTCAACTACGTCGCGCCGAACAGCCCGCTGGCGGGCGGCAGCTCGTTGAGCGTGACCATTGATGGCGCCACGGGTGGCAATTACGAAAAACTGCTGGTCGACGGCAAGTCCGCAGACACCGTGGTTTCCGACACCACCGACACCACCAACCTGAACCTGAGCGCCAGCGATTCGGTCGCCGAAGGCGGCCAGATCACCTACACCGCAACCCTGACCAACCCGGCCGGCACACCGGTGACCGTGACCCTGTCGAACGGCGCCACCATCACTATCGATGCAGGCAAAACCACCGGCACCGTGACCGTCGACGCACCGAAAGATGACGTCTATAAAGATGCCGGCAAAGTCGAAGTGACCATCGAGGGTGCGACCGGCGGCAACTTCGAGAACCTGGTGCCAAGCGCGGTTCCAGCGGTGACGAATGTCACCGATACCATCGACACTTCGACGGTCAAACTGACCGCCGATACTTCGGTGGCTGAAGGCGGCAACGTGACTTACACCGCCACGGTTGGTGCGCCAGTCACCGGCTCGCCTGTGGTTGTGACCCTGGCCAACGGCCAGACCATCACCATCGGCGTCGGTCAGACTACTGGCACTGCAACTGCTGTTGCTGCGAACGATGCGCTGACCGGCAACGCGCCGATCACCAACTCCATCACTGGCGTAACCGGTGGCAATTTCGAAGATCTGGTGGCGGACAAAACTCCGGTTTCGACTTCTGTTACGGATGTTACCGACACTACCACTCTGTCGCTCAGCGCCAGTAACTCGGTGGCTGAAGGTGGCCAGATCACCTACACCGCGACACTGACCAATGCCGCTGGCTCACCAGTGACCGTGACCCTGTCGAACGGCGCTGTGATCACCATCAAGGCTGGCGAAACCACCGGCACCGCAACTGTTCCTGCACCGTCCGACGACGTCTACAAAGACGCCGGCTCTGTTCAGGCAACGATCACCAGCGCTACCGGTGGCAACTTCGAGAACCTGGTACCGAGCACTGCTCCAGCGGTGACGGCTGTCACCGACACCATCGATACCTCGACAGTCAAACTGACCGCCGATACCTCGGTCGCTGAAGGCGGCACGGTCACCTACACCGCCACTGTGGGTGCTCCGGTCACCGGCTCGCCTTTTGTGGTAACTCTGGCCAACGGTCAGACCATCACCATCGGCGTCGGTCAGACTACTGGCACTGCAACTGCTGTTGCTGCGAACGATGCGTTGGCCGGTAATGCTCCGATCACCAACTCGATCACCAACGTCAGCGGTGGCAATTTCGAAGATCTGGTGGCGGACAAAACTCCGGTTTCAACTTCTGTCACGGACGTTACCGACACCACCAACCTGTCGCTGAGTGCGACCGGTTCCGTGGCCGAAGGTGGCTCGATCGTTTACACCGCTACGCTGACCAACGCCGCTGGCTCGCCAGTAACCGTGACTTTGTCGAACGGTGCAGTGATCACCATCAAGGCTGGTGAAACCAGCGGCACCGCGACCGTTCCTGCGCCGTCCGATGACGTCTACAAAGACGCCGGTTCCGTCCAGGCAACGATCACTAGCGCTACCGGTGGCAACTTCGAGAACCTGGAACCGAGCACAGCTCCGGCCGTAACGACTGTCACCGATACCATCGATACCTCGACCGTCAAACTGACGGCTGATACTTCGGTGGCTGAGGGCGGCACTGTGACTTACACCGCCACCGTCGGCGCTCCGGTTACTGGCTCGCCTGTCGTCGTGACTCTGGCCAACGGCCAGACCATCACCATCGGCGTCGGTCAGACTACTGGCACCGCAACCGCTGTTGCTGCGAACGATGCGCTGACCGGCAACGCGCCGCTGACCAACTCGATCACCAACGTCAACGGCGGCAACTTCGAAAACCTCGTCGCCGACAAGACCCCGGTCAGCACCACCGTGACCGACACCGTCGACACCACCAACTTGTCCCTCAGCGCCAGTAACTCGGTGGCAGAAGGTGGCCAGATTACGTACACCGCGACATTGACCAACGCCGCTGGCTCGCCAGTGACCGTCACCTTGTCGAACGGCGCCGTGATCACCATCAAGGCTGGTGAAACCAGCGGCACCGCGACCGTTCCTGCGCCGTCCGATGACGTCTACAAAGACGCCGGCTCTGTGCAGGCAACGATCACCAGCGCTACCGGCGGCAATTTCGAGAACTTGGTACCGAGCACAGCTCCGGCCGTAACGACTGTCACCGATACCATCGACACTTCGACGGTCAAACTGACCGCCGATATGTCGGTGACCGAAGGCGGCACTATCACCTACACCGCAACCGTCGGCGCACCCGTCACCGGTTCGCCAGTTGTCGTGACATTGGCCAACGGCCAGAACATCACCATCGCCGTCGGCCAGACCACCGGCACTGCAACCGCTGTTGCTGCGAACGATGCGTTGGTCGGTAATGCGCCGATCACCAATTCAATCACTGGCGTAACTGGCGGCAATTTCGAAGATCTGGTTGCCGACAAAACTCCGGTCTCGACTTCTGTTACGGATGTTACCGACACCACCAATCTGTCGCTCAGCGCCAGTAACTCGGTGGCTGAAGGTGGCCAGATCACCTACACCGCGACACTGACCAATGCCGCTGGCTCACCAGTGACCGTGACCCTGTCGAACGGCGCTGTGATCACCATCAAGGCTGGCGAAACCACCGGCACCGCAACCGTTCCGGCACCGTCCGATGACGTTTATAAAGATGCCGGGTCTGTTCAGGCCACGATCACCAGCGCCACCGGTGGTAACTTCGAAAATCTCGTGCCGAGCACTACGCCTGCGATCACTCAGGTCACTGACACCATCGATACTTCGACCGTCAAACTGACGGCTGATACGTCGGTGGCTGAAGGCGGCACCGTGACTTACACCGCCACCGTTGGTGCGCCAGTTACTGGTTCGCCTGTTGTGGTAACTCTGGCCAACGGTCAGACCATCACCATCGGCGTCGGCCAGACTACTGGCACTGCAACTGCTGTTGCTGCGAACGATGCGTTGGCTGGTAATGCTCCGATCACCAACTCGATCACTGGCGTGACCGGCGGCAACTTCGAAGATCTGGTGGCGGACAAAACACCGGTTTCGACCACTGTTACGGATGTTAACGACACCACCAATCTGTCGCTCAGCGCCAGCAATTCGGTGGCTGAAGGTGGCCAGATCACCTACACCGCGACATTGACCAATGCCGCTGGCTCACCAGTGACCGTGACGTTGTCGAATGGCGCAGTGATCACCATCAAAGCAGGCGAAACCACCGGCACTGCGACCGTTCCTGCACCGTCCGATGACGTCTACAAAGATGCCGGTTCCGTCCAGGCAACGATCACTAGCGCTACCGGTGGCAATTTCGAGAACCTCGTACCGAGCACTGCTCCAGCGGTGACGACTGTCACCGACACCATCGATACCTCGACCGTCAAATTGACCGCCGATACTTCGGTGGCTGAAGGCGGTACCGTGACTTACACCGCCACCGTCGGCGCTCCGGTTACCGGCTCACCAGTTGTGGTAACTCTGGCCAACGGTCAGACCATCACCATCGGCGTCGGCCAGACTACTGGCACTGCAACTGCTGTTGCTGCGAACGATGCGCTGACCGGCAACGCTCCGATCACCAACTCGATCACTGGCGTAACTGGCGGCAATTTCGAAGATCTGGTTGCAGACAAAACTCCAGTTTCGACTTCTGTCACCGACGTTGCCGACACTACCAACCTGTCTCTGAGTGCGACCGGTTCCGTGGCCGAAGGTGGCTCGATCGTTTACACCGCTACGCTGACCAACGCCGCTGGCTCGCCAGTGACCGTGACCCTGTCGAACGGCGCTGTGATCACCATCAAGGCTGGCGAAACCACCGGCACCGCAACCGTTCCTGCACCGTCCGACGACGTCTACAAAGATGCCGGTTCCGTGCAGGCGACGATCACCAGTGCCACCGGTGGTAACTTCGAAAATCTCGTGCCGAGCACCACTCCAGCGGTCACTCAGGTCACTGATACCATCGACACGTCGACCGTCAAACTGACCGCCGATACGTCGGTGGCCGAAGGCGGCACCGTGACTTACACCGCCACCGTCGGTGCGCCAGTTACCGGTTCGCCAGTTGTGGTAACTCTGGCCAACGGTCAGACCATCACCATCGGCGTTGGTCAGACTACTGGCACCGCAACCGCTGTTGCTGCGAACGATGCGCTGACCGGCAACGCGCCGATCACCAATTCCATCACTGGCGTAACCGGCGGCAACTTCGAAGATCTGGTGGCGGATAAAACACCGGTTTCGACCACTGTTACGGATGTCAACGACACCACCAATCTGTCGCTCAGCGCCAGCAACTCGGTGGCTGAAGGTGGCCAGATCACCTACACCGCGACCTTGACCAACGCCGCTGGCTCGCCAGTGACCGTGACCTTGTCGAACGGTGCTGTGATCACCATCAAGGCTGGCGAAACCACCGGCACCGCAACTGTTCCAGCACCTTCCGATGACGTCTACAAAGACGCCGGCTCTGTTCAGGCCACGATCACCAGCGCCACCGGTGGTAACTTCGAAAATCTCGTGCCGAGCACCACGCCAGCGATCACCCAAGTCACCGACACCATCGATACTTCGACCGTCAAACTGACGGCTGATACGTCGGTGGCTGAAGGCGGCACGGTCACCTACACCGCCACTGTGGGTGCTCCGGTCACCGGCTCACCAGTTGTGGTAACTCTGGCCAACGGTCAGACCATCACCATCGGCGTCGGTCAGACTACTGGCACTGCAACCGCTGTTGCTGCGAACGATGCGTTGGCCGGTAATGCTCCGATCACCAACTCGATCACCAACGTCAGCGGCGGCAATTTCGAAGATCTGGTGGCCGACAAAACTCCGGTCTCGACTTCTGTCACCGACGTTACCGACACGACAAATCTGTCGCTCAGCGCCAGCAATTCGGTGGCTGAAGGTGGCCAGATCACTTACACCGCGACACTGACCAACGCCGCTGGCTCGCCCGTGACCGTGACCCTGTCGAACGGCGCTGTGATCACCATCGACGCCGGCAAGACCACCGGCACCGTGAACGTTCCAGCGCCAGCTGACGACGTCTATAAAGACGCCGGCTCTGTTCAGGCCACGATCAGCAAAGCTACCGGTGGCAACTTCGAAAACCTGGTACCGAGCACCGCGCCAGCAGTGACCAGCGTCACCGACACCATCGACACCACCACCGTAAAACTGAGCGCAACCGCCACAGCGGCCGAAGGCGGCAACGTCGTCTACACCGCCACCGTCGGCGCCCCCGTCACCGGTTCGCCAGTTGTCGTGACGTTGGCCAACGGCCAGAACATCACCATCGCGGTCGGCCAGACCACCGGCACCGTAACCGCCGTCGCACCGAACGATGCGCTGACCGGCAACGCTCCGCTGACCAACTCGATCACCAACGTCAGCGGCGGCAACTTCGAAAACCTCGTCGCCGACAAGACCCCGGTCAGCACCACCGTGACCGACACCGTCGACACCACCAACCTGTCCCTCAGCGCCAGTAACTCGGTGGCAGAAGGTGGCCAGATCACTTACACCGCGACCCTGACCAACGCCGCTGGCTCGCCTGTAACCGTGACCCTGTCGAACGGTGCGGTGATCACCATCAAAGCGGGCGAAACCACTGGCACCGTGAACGTTCCAGCGCCAGCTGACGACGTCTACAAAGACGCCGGCACCGTGCAGGCGACCATCAGCAGCGCCACCGGTGGCAACTTCGAAAAACTGGTATCGAGCACCACGCCAGCGGTGACCAGCGTCACCGACACCGTCGACACCACCACCGTCAGCATCACTGGCAGCAGCTCGGTGGCCGAAGGCCAGACCGCCAGCTACACCGTCAGCCTCAATCACCCGGCGCAGACCGAAGTGACCCTGAAAATCGTCTACAGCGGCACTGCTGCCGACGGTTCGGACTTCACCGGTGTGTACACCGTGAAGATCCCGGCGGGCGCCAGCAGCGCGCAGTTCAACATCGCCACCCTCGATGACAAGATCACCGAAGGCACCGAGAACTTCGTGGTCAAGATCGATTCGGCTACCGGCGGCAGCTTCGAGAACCTCGCGGTCAGCAGCACCAATGGCAGCGTCAGCACCTCGATCATCGACAACGATGCACCACCGGTGCTCGATCTGGACGCCAACAACTCCAGCGGTGCGACCGGTGCCGATTACAAGGTGACGTTCACCGAGAACACCCCGGGCGCCGGCGTGTCGATCGCTGACACCGACATCAGCATCACCGACCCGGACAGCACGATGCTGACCGGTGCCACCGTGGTGCTGACCAACCGTCAGGACGGCGATGCGCTGAATCTGGGCAATAGCGTCAACGGCATCACCATCAATGCCAACAGCACCAATGGCACGGTGACCCTGACCCTCTCGGGTAACGCGACCCTGGCCGACTACATGCAGGCCATCAAGAACATCAGCTTCACCAACAGCAGCGAAAACCCGAGCACCGTGCCGCGCGTCATCACCGTGACGGTGACCGATGGCGGCAACTACTCGAACACCGCGACGACCACGGTCAACGTGGTGGCGGTCAACGATGCACCGGTCGCTGCGCCGAGCAATGTCACCGGCACCGAAGATACGCCGCTGGTACTCGGCTGGTCGACCTTTGGCGTCAGCGATGTCGACAGCCCGGCGAGCAGCCTCGGTATCAAGGTCACGCAGCTGCCGGGCGAGGGCAAACTGCAGTATCTGGACGGCTCGACCTGGAAGGATGTGGCCAACAACCAGACCTTCAGCAAGGCCGACATCGACGCCGGCAAGCTGCGTTTCCTGCCGGATGCCAACGAGTCGGGCACCAACGGTTACGGCGGCACCGGTCTGGGCAACAATCAGGCGGACTACGCGCAGATCAAGTTCCAGCCTACCGATGGCCAGGCGCTGGGCAGCACCGGCACAGTGAAGATCGACATCACGCCAGTGGCGGATGCGCCGACCGTAGCCGTGGCTGACAACAGTGTTAAATCCACCGGCCTGATCAAGGAAGTCTGGACCGGTCTGTCGGGTCTGGGCACTGACGGCAGCGGAGCGAATTCGACCACCCTGAAAAACGTCATCGACGCGGCCGGCAAACCGAACTCCAGCGGCAACGTCACCAACGTGCAGTCTGACGGCAGTGTCGCCGCCGGTACGGCGTCGAAGACCTCTGGCCTGATCTACCTGGAAGCCGGCAAGACCTACAGCTTCAGCGGCGTGGCCGATGACAGCCTGCTGATCACCATCGGCGGCAAGAGTGTGGCTTCCGGTACCTGGGGCGCGGGCGGTGCGATCAATGGTTCGTTTACCCCGACTACAAGCGGTTACTACACCCTCGACATCTACCACCACAACCAGAGCGGCCCGGGCAGCTACGATGTCAACCTGTCGGTCAACGGCAGCACGCCGATTGACCTCAGCAACGCCGGCGTGCCGATCTACACCGGTGTGCAGGATCTGATCAACTCGGGCGTGACCGTCTCCGATCTGCACGGCACCAACGGCGAAGGTTATTACGACGGCTACAAGCTCAACACCGGCGCCGAAGGCACCACGGTGAAACTGTCGGCGATCAGCACCGCGCTGACCGACACCGACGGCTCGGAAACCCTGAGCGTGAAGATCAGCGGTGCGCCGGTCGGTTCGGTGCTCAGCGATGGCGCGGGGCATACCTTCACCGTTACCGCGAGCAATGGCGAAGCCAACGTCACCGGCTGGAACCTCGGCTCTCTGACCGTGACTCCGCCGACCTACTACAACGGCCAGTTCAACCTGACCGTGACCTCGACGTCCACCGAACAGGTCGGCGGCTCGGCAAGCAGCACCGCGACCATTCCGGTCACGGTAGTGCCTGCGGTGTACAACGCGGTCACCGCCACCTCGGGTGATGACAACGTCACCGGCACCGATGCCAACGACATCATCGTCGCTGACATCGGCGGTCTGACCGTGGTCCCGGGTACCAACTACAACATTGCGTTCATGGTCGACAGCTCGGGCAGCATGAGCACCTCGTCGCTGAACGCCGCAAAAGACTCGCTGACCTCGGTGTTCAACAGCCTCAAGCAAAGCCTGGGCGGCAGCAACTCGGGTACGGTGAACATCTTCCTGGTGGACTTCGATACCCAGGTCAACAAGTCGGTGTCGGTGAATCTCAACGACCCGAATGCGCTGACCTTGCTCAAAGCAGTGCTGAACTCGATGGGCTCCGGCGGCGGTACCAACTACGAGGACGTGTTCAAGACCACGGCCAACTGGTTCCAGAGTGCCGATGCGGTCGCCAACACCGGGGCGAAGAACCTCACGTACTTCATCACCGACGGCCAGCCGACTTACTACCAGACCGGCGAGCAGACCAACCCGACGCTGTATGGCAACGTGAAACTCGACAGCGTGGTGAACACCAGCAACTACAAGCAGGGCGACACGTTCAGCACCTACATCGACAACTCGCACTACCTGACCATCAACAGTGCCGGCAGCGTTGTGCTGCAAACCTACAACTCGTGGTGGGGCTGGAGCAGCGAGACCCTGGGCACGATTCACGCGCAGGGCGACGGCACTTATGAATTGTCGAACCTTGCGGGTACCGGCAACAGCACCAACTCGTCGACGACCAGCAACTCGACCAGCGGCTTTGCCTTGTTGAGCGGGTTGTCGAGCGTCGAAGCCATTGGTCTGAACAACGACGTCAGCCTCAACGACCTCAAGCCGTACGACTCGGACAAAACGCCGCAAACCAACATCGATCCGAAGGATCTGGCCAACTCGATCATCGGCCATACCGAAGCGACGATGCCGGGTAACGACACCGTCAACGGTGGCGAAGGCAACGACATCCTGTTCGGCGATCTGGTCAGCTTCAACGGCATTGCCGGCGAGGGTTACCAGGCGATGCAGGCGTTCGTCGCCAAGGAAACCGGCGTTGATATCAGCAAAGTCACCACCAGCAATGTGCACCAGTACATCACCGAGCACTATCAGGCGTTCGATGTATCCGGCGCGCACGATGGCAACGACACGCTGCTCGGTGGCGCAGGCAATGACATCCTGTTCGGCTCGGGCGGCACCGACCTGCTCGACGGCGGCAAGGGCAATGACATCCTGCTCGGCGGCACTGGCAACGACACGCTGATCGGCGGTCAGGGCAATGACATCCTGATTGGCGGTTCCGGTGGCGACACCTTCGTCTGGAAATCGGGCGACACCGGTAGCGATGTGATCAAGGATTTCAAAGCCAGCGAAGGCGACCGCATCGACCTGCGCGACCTGTTGCAGGGCGAGACCGGCAGCACGATCGACAACTTCCTGAAGATCACCACGGTGGATGGCACGTCGTCGCTGCAAGTCAGCTCGGCGGGCAAATTCAACTCGGGCGATGCCGCTGCGGCCACGCCGGACGTGACGATCAAACTGGAAGGCAACAACTGGGCGAGCGCCAACCTGCACAACCTGATTGCCGGCAGCGACCCGACCATCAAGGTCGATCACAACAACAGCTGAGGCTGAAACAACGACGGCCGCCTCCTGTGGGGCGGCCGTCGCGTTTGCGGGCAATGCAGCGGTGACGATTTGATCGTCGCCCCGCATACTGGCGCGCAGTTGGCTATGCTGCTGACAGCATGACGCTGTTCATTTGTGAGGGATGCTCAATGTTTTACGTGCAACGCGATGCGCAGGGCCAGTTGATTCGCGTGGAAGCTGCGGCGTACGCCGAGGCCACGGAAACGCTGCCCGCCGATAACCATGAAATTCAGGCGTGGTACGCCAACGAAGCCGTGGAAAACAGCCTCAAACAGCTCAAGCAGAGCGACTTTGAAATGATTCGGGTACTCGACGACCTGATCCAGGTGCTGACCCAGAAAGGCGTGATCCGCGTCACCGACCTGCCAGCGGCGGCCCAGGCCAAACTGATGGACCGTACCCAGGCACGTGAAGCGCTGGGCGGGTTGAGCCAGTTGATCGATGAGGATGAGGGCGGGTTGATCTGATCCTCCCAAGATCCAAAGCTTACCCTCACCCCAGCCCTCTCCTGGAGGGAGAGGGGGCCGATCGAGGTGTCTTGCGCTATCCATCGACCTGAGAGATCGAGTCGATTTTGGATTCAGTGGAGCTCTTGCACGTCGGCGTATCTCGTAAATATCCCACGGCCAGTCCCCTCTCCCTCTGGGAGAGGGTTAGGGTGAGGGCGCTTCTTGGCTCACCCCCAAGGCTTCGGTTCACCGAGCAACTGCCCCTGCACGCCATACAAGCCCATCTCGCGAATCACTGACAGCTCCCCTTCAGTCTCGACCCGTTCGGCAATCAGCGGCAGATCGATGCTGTGCGCCGCGCGCTGGATCGCTTCGATGAACAGGCGCTTGTCGCTCTCCTGATCGATCGCGCGGATGTAGCTGCCATCGATCTTCAAATACGCCAGGCCCAACCGCGCCAGGTTGCCGATCATGCTAAAGCGTCCGCCGAAGCGCTGCAGGCTCAGCGAGAAGCCCAGCTCGCGCAGGCGTCGGGTCAACTGCTCCAGCACCGCTTGTTCAGGCAGTTGCTCCTCGCCGATCTCCAGAGTCAGGCGTGCGCCGAGATTGGAATGCGCGCGCAGAATCTCGAAGATTTTGTTCAGCGCCTGCGGGTCGGCCAGCGTTGCCGAGGACAGGTTCAGCGCCAGCGAATCCTCGTGCCCCTTCATCTGCTCGAGCACGCGTTCGAGCATCAGCCGATCGAGCCGCGCGGTCCAGCCGAAGCGCTCCAGCCACGGCAGAAAGCGCCCGGCGGGAATGGTCTGGCCCTGCTCGTCGAGCAAGCGCGACAGGACCTTGTAATGCAGCACCAGTTGCGTGTCCTGCGCAGCGACCACCGGTTGGAAATACAACTCGAAACGCTGCTGACTCAAGGCCTGATCCAGCAGTCGATGCCAGGCGTGGTGATCATCGCCGACCTCCGCCACCAGACTCTGATCGATGCACGCCCAATTCTGCTCGCCCTGCCCTTCGGCCTGCGCGAGTGCCTGATCGCCCAGTGTCAGCACCGCTTGCGGGGAGTCGCCGTGAGCGAAGGGCGCCAGCCCGATCGAAGCCACCGCCGGCACATCGGTCGCGCCGGTGGCATGCAGGCTGCTCAAGGCATTGTCGAGATTCTGCGCCAGCTGCAACGCTTCCTCGCGCACCAGCCCCGGCGCCAGCACGGCGAATTCACCGCCGCGAATACGCGTGACCAAGTCCTGGGTTTGTGGATATCTGGCGCACTCGCGGGTCAGTTGCTCACCGACGGCCTTGAGCAATTGGTCAGTACGCTGGCCGCCGAGACGCTGGTTGAGACCGGCCAGGTCCTTGACCCGCAACAGCAGCAGATAACCGGAACTGGCCTGCTCCGGGTTGCTCACGCGGTTGTTCAATTGCATCTCGAAATAGCGGCGATTGGCCAGGCCGGTGAGGTTGTCCTGATAGGACTCGGTACGCAGTTTTTCACTGCGCTCGGCCTGCTCCTGGAACAGCGTCTTGAGCTTCTCGACCATCTGATTCATTGCCTGCACCACGCGACGCAATTCAGGCGTGCGCGGCAGATCCGGCAGGCTGAGAAACTCGCGGCGGGCAATCGCATGGGACTGCTGGACCATGTAATCGAGGGGCTTCAACTGCCGACGCAGCAACAGCGCGCCGAGCACCGCACTCAATGCGCCGCAGATCAGCAACCAGCCAAGGCTGCCCAGTGCGCTCTGCCATAGCTTGGCCACGGCGAACATCGGATGGCTGACCACCTCGACCCGCGCCGCCTGCTCCCAGCCACGGCTGACCAGCGCATCGCCACCGGCCGGCTCGAGGCCGATCAGTTTGACGAACCAGTCCGGCACATTGCTCACCGCCGGGGCACCGCTGCGCTCGACAATGGTCTGCTCGGTCTTCACGTCGACCACGCGGATGCTCGCGTAATAACCGCTGTCGAAAATCGAACTGACCAGCAGCTCGACCATCGCCGGGTCGTCGATATTCGGCGTCAGCGACAATGCCAGCGCCGTCGCCGCGTCCTGTGCGTGGGAGCGCAACTGATTGACGTACTGGGTGCGCGAGCTCTCCAGGCTGACCATGAAGCTGCCGGTGAAGGCCACGACCAGGAACAGACAGATAGCGATCAACAGCTGTTTGAACAAAGACATCTGAGCGCGTGCTCCTAGTTAGTCGTCTCGACCGGAAAACCTTCGGCCTGCATTTTTTTCAGCACATCCTGCCAGCGCGACAGGCGTTTGGTGTCGCCGACCTTTTTATTACCCTTGGCGCCGGGCAGATACAGACCTTCGGCATTGAAAGAGTAGACCGGCAGCAAATCGGTCCGCTGCGACGCCGGCTGGATCGGATCGATCAGGCTGTCGAGCACCAGCGGCATGGCATCGGGGGTCGCATAGTACGTCAACACCATGTGCGCGCGGTTCTGGCGCAGCGCCTTGACGTAGGTGATGCGCAGCTTGTCACTGGAAACGCCGAGATGGCGCAGGCTGAAATACTTGGCGATGGCGTAGTCTTCGCAGTCACCGGCGCCCTTCCACAGGGCTTCGATCGGGGTTTCCCAATAATCCACTTCGCGCCACAGATCGATGTCTTCGACGTAACGCACCTGCTTGTTGAAGAACAGGTTCACCACCTTGAGCTTGTCCATCTCACTGACCTGCTTCTGCGTGGCCAGCAGATTCTGCCAGGCATCGATGCGCTGCTGCCCCGCGCCCAGTGGCCCATAGAGAGCAGTGGCCTTGCGGCTGATCGCGGAAAAATCCCAATCGGCGTGCAGACCGCCCAGCATGACGCCGGCCAGCAGCAATGCGCAGCCAAGCCAGCGCAAGGTCCGAGGGATCGCGAAACGTACCGCCACTGCAGGTTTCCAGAAGGACAGAAAGGAAGCGTTTGATGGTGAAGCTTAGCCCGGCAAAAAACAATGGCACCGTGAGATCATCGAAGACGCGCTAGACTTGAGATTGCCGCGCAACGTTTTACAAGGTTTGACAACCTGTAGAGCAATCACTAGTGTCATTTGGATCCAAATATTGCGACCTACAGGGTGTGTTGTCGTGACTCAGAAGCCCAAACCGCTGCACAGCATCAAAGTCGAAGGACCGATTCCTGCGCATCTGGCCCGGTCGGTGATCGAAGAAACTCTGCGCTCGGCCATTCTCGATGGCCGCCTGCCCTGTGGCACTGCACTGCGCCAGCAGGATCTGGCCGATCTGTTCGGGGTCAGCCGCATGCCGGTGCGCGAAGCCTTGCGCCAGCTCGAAGCGCAGGAGCTGCTTAGCGTCACTACGCACAAAGGCGCCGTGGTCGCCCCGCTGATCCAGGGCGATGCCGCTGAAACCTACGAGTTGCGCATTCTGCTCGAATCCGAGGCATTGCGGCAGTCCATTCCGCTGCTGACTGAGGCCGAGCATCAACTCGCCGCCGGCTACATCGACGAACTGGAAGCGCAGCACGACTACAACGAAATCGGCCGCCTCAACCGTCTCTTCCACATGGCCCTGTACAGCAAGGCGCCCAACCAGCGACTGCTGCGCCTGGTGGAGGACGGGCTGAACGAAGAGGAACGTTTTCTGCGGTTCAATCTGGAAGCGATGGGCTTGGGCAAGCTGTCCCAGGATGACCACCGCGCCATGCTTCAGGCCGTAATCGAGCGGGACATACCGCGCTCGCTCGCAATGCTGGAGCAGCACCTCAACCGTGGCGTTGAGGTGATCACCCGCTACCTGGCGACTCCCGCCGCACAGAAGCGTCACACCGCACGCTGATATCTCGTACGTCGAATAATCCCCTTACAAATCTTCGCGACCGCTCTGCTGCCGGCTCTGGCAGCGGATCGGCGTGCCCGCTGGTGCCCGCCCCGGCCCTGCCGACGCATTTCTGCTGCCCGCCGATGACCAATCGGTAATAGCCGTGACGGCAATTTACCCGCACTCTTCCAGCGCCACCCCTACAGAACGGGGACGCGCCGCCCTGACGGCACAGTCCCCGCAACAGGAACCTACGGAAGGAGCCTTGTCACGGGAAACAGGAAGTCATGGCGCCGGTCCCGGCCAACTTTCGCCCCTTTGAATTAAATCAATCCCCTTGTTTAAAAGTTGCTTCGAGTGAGGCATTCACTCTTGTTATCGATTTTGGCCGTTATTAGCCGAAAGGAGTAACTACGCCCTAATAAAACTTGATCTGAAAGTTTTATCGGTAACTCTCATATTCAAAAAAACAACCAACTTAAAATAATTGAAAATAAACTTGTTAAATGCATTTGCCCTGTATTAGTTTTTCTCTCGCCAGGTTTGAACGTCGCCGTTCAGCGCGGCATACCTCACGTAACAACCGCAGCACCCGTGGCGCCGCAACGGCGCCACAGCGCAATCAATATTTGCCCGACCAACTTGCTATCCAACTTGCTCGACCGCTTACAGCAACTGAAAAGAACCGTGCACTTCATATCAATGATAAAGGACATCATGATGCCCACTAAGCAGCAACTCGCCCTGAAGAAAGCCGAACTGAGTATTCACCCGATCTTTTCCGAGATTACTTCGTTATCGGTATTACGTCGTTTCATGGAAACCCATGTATTTGCCGTATGGGACTTCATGTCGCTGACCAAGCGCCTGCAACAGGAACTGACCTGCACGCGTTTACCCTGGTTGCCGCCGCGCGATCCCCACGCGGCGCGGTTGATCAACGAGATCGTGCTGGGCGAGGAATCGGACGATCGCCTCGATGCCGGCCACTACAGCCACTTCGAGTTGTACTTGGATGCGATGCGCGAAGTCGGCGCGAGCACCACGGCGGTAGAGCGCTTTGTCGCCCTGCAGCAGGAAGGCGTGAGTTATGACGTCGCGTTGCAGAGCGTCGACGTCGACCCGGCGGCCGCGCAGTTTGTCCGCGATACCTTGCGCATTGCCCTGGAGGCGCCGGGACACAGCGTTGCCGCCGCGTTCCTGCATGGTCGCGAGAGCGTCATTCCGACAATGTTCCAGCGCATCCTCGATGACTGGGGCATCGGCATCGAACAGGCACCGACTTTCCGTTACTACCTGCAACGGCATATCGAAGTCGATTCCGAAGATCACGGCCCCGCCGCCGAGCAGTTGCTGGAGCGTCTGGTGGACGGCGATCCGCAGCGCGCAGCCGAGGTTTACGCCAGCGCCATCGCCGCCGTGGAAAGCCGCATCGCCTTGTGGGACGGGCTGCGCCTGAGCATGGGCGTGGAAGTTGCCGAGGTAGCCCAATGAACGCTGCCGACTATCAATCCTTCGCCGAGGCCTGGGAAAGCCGCGCGACCATCCGCACCCGTCCACGGCGGCTGCTGGAAGACGATCAGCGCCTGATCTACCCGCTCAGCCGCCAGCCGCTGGTGCTCAGCGAAACCTTCCTGCGTGAATGCCCACAGCAACGTGATTTCGCCCTGGTGCAGACGTTGTACAAATTCATCAACGACGTAGTGATTTTCGAGACGGAAATCGTCGACAAGACCGCCCGCAGCATTGCCAAGAATCGCTTCGCCGTGGCGTTCCCGTTCGCCTGTCGTTACGACGCGATGACCGTGGTGGTCGATGAGGATTACCACGCGCTGGTGGCCATGGATTTCATGCAGCAAACGGTGGCACTGACCGGTATCGAACCGATTCCGTTGCCCGACGAAATCGAATTGAGCCGGGCGATTCCCGCCGCCGTTGCGCTGGCTCCGGACCACCTGCGCAGCGCGGTGGAACTGATCTGCGTGGCGATCGCCGAAAACACCGTGACCGGCGATGTCGCGGCGTTCGCCCGCGACGATTCGGTCAAGCCGTCGATCAAGGGCCTGATGGCCGACCACTTGCTCGACGAGGGTCGCCACTCGAGTTTCTGGGCGCGGATGGTGCGCATCTATTGGCACACCGCCAGCGACACGGACCGCGAAACCATCGCGCAGATTCTCCCGGTGTTCATCGGCCATTACCTGACCAACGACATCCAGAAGTCCTTCGATTTGCGCCTGATCGATGCGCTGCCGGTCAGCGAAACCACGCGCCATTCACTGCGCGAAGAAATTGCCGGATTGGCCTTCCCGATCAATCGCCACCACCCGCTGGTGGGCAACATCGTCAGGTTTTTCCACAACAGCTCGCTGCTCGACACACCGTGCGTGCAGCACGCCCTGCGCGACTATCTGGTTTGAGGAGACCGACATGAAACGTCTCGACATTTTGCTCACCGGCGCCGGCCAGGCCATGACCGACCTGGCCCGGGAACTCGAACAGCATGGCCATGCTGTGACCCGCAGCGGCGTGGCTCAAACGGCGGTGGATCTGATCATCGACGATGGTTTTATCGCTGCCGGCGACTTCTGCGCCATCCCGCATCTGCACCTGCGCCTGGGTGTCGCCGCGCAAGAGCATGGCGGCCTGCCGACCCTCGACTTGCTGTGCTTTCTCGGCTCGTCGCTGATCAGCCGTGTGCCGATCGGCGATGAGCCGTCCGGCAACGGTCAGTCGCTACGCCAACGAGCGCTCGCCCATGTGGTCGACGAAGTGGCGTTGCTGGTCAGCCGCTTTTCCCGCGATGCCGATTATTTGAGGCATGCCCCGGCCCTCAAAGCGCCCGATTTCGAACGCCTGGAAGATCTGCTGTTTCTCGACAAACTGGCGTATGTCCACCGTCTCAACGACACGGCAAATCCGGCGCTGCTGCAACAAGCGCAGATCCCGCTGATCGAGCGCCTGCGACAAAGCCTGATCGAACATGCCGAACGACCGGCGCTGCACCTCGGCGGACAGTCCATCAGCTACCGCCAATTGCACGCCCACAGCCGGGCGATCCAGCAGCGGTTGCTGCCCTTGCTTGAGCAATATCCGCAGCCGTGGGTGGTCGCTGTCTGCCAAGGCAAAAGCCCGGCACTATTCGCCTCGATTCTGGCGATTCTCGGCAGCGGCGCGGTGTACTTGCCGCTGGAGCCGAGCCATCCCTTGCAGCGCCAGCAATACATCCTGGAAAACGCCGGCGCGGTGCTGTTGCTTCACGATGGACAGCAGGCGCTCAGCGAATCGATAGCGGGGCTGGATGTCAGTGGCATCGAAGCGCCGAACGCCGATCTCGACCGGCCGCTGATGCAGCACCGCCCGGAACTTGATGCGCCGTGCATGGCGCTCTACACCTCGGGTACCACCGGGCATCCGAAAGGCGTGCTGCTCAGCCAGGCCAATCTCGCCCATTTCACCGCGTGGTACGCCGACTACGTGCAGCTGCACGCCGAGAGTCGGGTGTTGCAGTTCTCTTCGCTGAGCTTCGATTCTTCGCTGATCGACATCTTCCCAAGCCTGCTCGCAGGGGCGGAACTGGTCGTGCCCGACGACACACAGCGCCGCGATCCTTTGCAGCTGATTGCGCTGATTCGCCGGCAGCAACTGACCCACGCCTTCCTGCCACCGGCGCTGTTGAGCATCCTGCCGCTGGAACAACTGGAGGGCGTTCAGGTGATGACCGGCGGTGATGTCTGCGAGCCGTACGTCATCGAGCAACTGACCCGTCAAGGCACCCTGCACAACCTGTATGGCCCGACCGAAGCCACCGTGCTGATCACCGCGCGCCAGCTCAAACCGGGCGACAGCAACCGCACGCTGGGAGGGCCGATCGCCAACAGTCGAGTGCTGATTCTCGACGACGATCTGCAACCGGTGCCCGATCAAACCGTCGGTGAGCTGTTCATCGTCGGCCCCGGTGTCTGCCTCGGTTACCTGAACAATCCGCAGCAGACCGCCGAGCGTTATCTGAGCCTGTCATTGCCCGGCGGTGAGACCCTGCGCGCCTACCGCAGCGGCGACATGGCCAAGTGGGGCGAGCACGGTATCGAGCTGTGCGGGCGGCGCGACAATCAGGTGAAAATCCGTGGCTTTCGCGTCGAGCCGGAAGAGATCGAGCGCTGCCTGCGCGAGAGCCGCTTGTATCGGCAGATCGCTGTGGTCATCGACAGTCAGCGGCGCATTCTGGCGTTCCTCGCCCAGCCACAGACCGAGACTGCCCGGGACGAACTGAAAGCCCACGCCCGGCAGTTTCTGCCGGACTACATGCAACCGGGAGCGTGGACCGAACTGGCGCAGATGCCATTCGCCAGTAACGGCAAAGTCGATCGCAAGGCGCTGTTGGCATTGCCGGTGACGGTCCAGGACAGCGCTGCGAAATGCCTGCCGGCCAATGCTGACGAAGCGCTGCTTCTTGAGGTCTGGGCCGAATTGCTGGAGCTGCCGACCAGCGACATTTCCACTGACGAAAGCTTCTTCAATCTCGGTGGTCATTCGATTCTGCTGTCGCGGATGTTGCTGCGCTTGCGTGAGGAATTCGGCCGAAGCATTTCGATCAATCGCTTCATCGAACTGCCCACGATCAGCAAACTGGCGACGCTGGTGCGCGGTACCGATGACAGCGCGGTACTCAGCGCTCAGGCCATGGCCGACGCCGAGCGCGCGCTGGATATCGAGCCGCTGCCGATCAGCCGCATGGGCGATGTGCACAAGGTCATCGTCACCGGTGCCAACAGTTTTGTCGGCGTGCACATCGTCGAAGCGCTGCTCGGTTGGGGCGCCAGCGAAGTGGCCTGTCTGGTCCGCGACGGCGCCGGGCAAACGGCGGCGCAACGCTTCGCTCAGGCACTGCGCGAGAACCGGCTGGAGCACCTCGACCTGAGCCGTGTGCGGGTTTATGCAGCTGATATCAGCCGTCCGCAACTGGGCCTAGGCGATGAGGATTATCAGCGCCTGGATCGCGAGTTCGGCGCACTGGTGCACAACGCCGCGAACGTCAACCACGTGCTCGATTACGAGTCCCTGGCGGCGGATAACGTCGAGCCGATCTTCGCCCTGCTGAAGCTGTGCGAAGGGCAGCGCAAAAAGGTCTTCAACTTCGTCTCGACCCTGTCGGCATCCAGCACCGTGGATGACGCCGGTCGAGTGCTGGAACTACCCGCCGCCGCGACGCCGCCGATCTACATTCGCAACGGCTACAACCTGTCGAAGTGGGTCGGCGAACGCATCCTCGAACGGGCGCGCGAGCGTGGTGTTCGGGTCAATCTGTATCGCCCCGGCAACATCAGTTTCAACAGCCTCAGCGGCGTTTGCCAGCCGCATAAAAACCGTTTGATGCTGATGCTCAAAGGCTCGATCCAGCTCGGACAGGTGCCGGCCTTCGCGCTGAATTTCGACCTGATGCCGGTGGACTTTCTCGCCCGCTTCATCGCCTTCCATGCCAGCCGTTATTCAGCGGATCGCGCGGTGTTCAATCTGCACAACCCCGAGCCGCTGAGCTGGGATGCCTACGTCGCTTCGTTCCGCGAAACCGGCAGCGAATTTTCGCTGGTCAGCGTCGCCGATTGGCAACAGCAACTGAACCGGGTCGACGCCGACAACGCGCTGTTCGGCGTGCTCGGTTTCTACCTCAACGGCTTCGAAGAAGACATCGGCGACATCTCCCTGATCGGTCACGCCAACGCCGAGGCCGGCGTGCGGCAGATGGGCGCGCACTACCCACAGAAATCCCCGGCGCTGCTGCGTCGCGGCTGCGACTACCTGAAAGAAATCAACTTCATCTGACTCATCCACAAGGAGTAACACCATGAGCAATCTGCAACCCGACACCCTGATCAAAAACCCGCAAGGCTGCCACGTTGTGTCGTCGGTGGAAGTGCCGGGGGATGCGGCACAAGTCTGGGCGATCGTTGGCGATTTCGCTGGCTTCGAACGATTCATTCCAGCGCTGTCGCACACCGAAATGACCGGCGAAGGCGTGTCTTCGCTGCGCAAGAAAGTCTTCAAGGACGGCAACGTCGTGGTCGAACAACTCAACTCGCGCGATGAACAGGCGCGGCGCATGACCTGGACGACGATCTACAACACGTTGGGGGTGGGGAATCTGTGGGCGGCGATGCAAGTGGAATCGCTGAGCGCAGGGAAGTCGCGAGCGACCTGGACGATCATTGCCGAACCGGCTGCGGGTGGGGATGAAGCATTGCCGGGGTTCAGGGATTTCGTGCAGGGGTTTGCCGATGATGCGATGGGCAATGTGCTGAAGCTGTTTGTTTAAGGCATCGGTTTGGCGGTGATTGAACCGCCGCTTTCGCGAGCAGGCTCGCTCCCACATTTGGAATGCATTTCCCTGTGGGAGCGAGCCTGCTCGCGAAGAACGATAACGCGGTCTGCGATCTGTGAATCAGATCTTGAAACTGTCGACCAACTGCTTCAACCGGTTCGCCTGCTGCGACAACGCATCACAATCCTTCAACGTTTCGTTGAGGTTGGCCACGCTCTGCTGGTTCAACAGGTTGATCTGATTGACGTCGACGTTCAGCGTTTCCACCACCGCCGTCTGCTCTTCAGTCGCAGCTGCAACCGATTGGTTCATACCGTCGATTTCGCCGATGCGCTGGGTCACGCTGACCAGACGCAGACCGGCCTGATTCGCCACTTCCACGCTTTGCTCGCTGGACGCCTGACTGGCGTTCATCGTGCTCACCGCTTCGCGCGAGCCGACCTGCAGCGAGGTGATCATCTTGTGGATCTCTTCCGCCGATTCCTGGGTGCGATGCGCGAGGTTACGCACCTCATCGGCAACCACGGCAAAACCGCGCCCGGCTTCACCGGCACGCGCGGCTTCGATAGCAGCGTTGAGCGCCAGCAGGTTGGTCTGCTGCGAGATGCCTTTAATCACATCGAGGATGTGGCCGATGTTGTCGGTGCTGGCATTCAAGGTTTCGATCTGCGTGCATGACAGGCTGATCTTCTGCGACAACTCGGTCATCGCCTGAATGGTCTGCTCGACCACCTGACGACCGTCGTCGGCCTGCTCGGAAGCGCCACTGGCGTGCTGCGAAGCATCCGCCGCGTTGCGCGCGATCTCTTGAGTGGCGGCGCCTAGCTGATTGATCGCCGCCGCGACGCTGTTGGTGCGCGCACTTTGCTCGTCGGAACCGACGATCGAAGCGTTGGACGACGCCATCACCCGTTGCGACAGGTCATGTACGTGACGGGTCGCCGACGACACTTCGGAAATCGATGCGTGAATCCGTTCAACGAACTGGTTGAACGCGCTGCCCAGTTCACCGAACTCGTCTTTGCTCTCGACCACCAGACGCCGGGTCAGATCGCCCTCGCCCTGGGCGATGTCTTTCATCGCGCGGCCCATGGTGGTCAGCGGACGCATCAACACGTTGATCAACAGGCTCAACAGTAACGCAATCGCCGCGACCGCGACAAACATGGCGATCAACGCCGAGGTGCGGAATTGGCTGAGTGCGGCGTAGGCCTTGTCGCGATCGATCGACAGACCGATGTACCACTGCGCATTCGGCAGATCGCTGACCGGGGTGAACGAGAGAATGCGTTCCTGGCCGTTGAGCACGACGTTCTGGTTGCCCTTCTCGATGCGCACGCTGGTGTTCGGGTAGATGTCCTTGAGGTTTTTCATTACCTGATCTTTGTCCGGGCTGACGATCACCTGACCGTCGGCACTGACCAGAAACGCATGGCCGAGGCCACCGAAGTCCACCGAGTTGATGATCTTCACCAGGGTTTCCAGGCTCAGGTCACCACCGACCACACCGAGCAATTCACCGTCCTTCTTCACCGGCATGGCGATGGTCACCACCAGGCCACCGACGGCCGCCATGTAAGGCGGTGTCAGCATGGTTTTGTCGGCGGCCACGGCCTGCTTGTACCAAGGGCGCTGACGCGGATCGTAACCGTCCGGCATCTTCGCATCGGGACGCTGAGTGAAGACACCGTTGGCCTGCCCGACATAAGTGAACTGAAAGTTCGACGTGAAGGCCGGTTGATCGACAAGACCCGGCAAGTCGGCATTCCGGCCTTGATGGGCAACGTTCTGCGCGAGGTTTTCCAGCACCAGAATGCGCCCGCTCATCCAGTTCTGCACGCTGCTGGCGGTGAGGTCACCGGCCTGTTGCACGGAAGACTGCAGGTTCTGGCGAATGGTGTTTCGCTGCAGATAATCGTTGTAGAGCGTGAACAACGCGAACGCCAGGACCACGACGCCCGAAGCGGCCAGGAGGATTTTATGGCTGAACTTGAGATTCATTTCATGGGACTTCTTATGCCAAAAGTGGGGATGCGTTTCCGGATGCAACATTCCATGTACGGCGCAGGCAGCGTTCTTCTGGCCGCTCTACTTTGGTGCACGCATTTCTCACCAGTCTGTCGGCCAGCGTCGGAGAAATCTTAGGGGCGCGTGAGAAATGGGCGGGTTTTGGACAGGATTCCCGCCGAACGGCGTGCCAGAGCGGCTGCAAGGGAGTTTTCCGCATCGACATAGGGGCGACAGTTGCAAAATCTGTCACCCTTGATGACAATGCGACTAATTATCATTTGTGGCGTTCGGGCTGGCGTGGTCATGTCTTCACCTGAGTTGGTCGTACAGGCGCTTTACGGTAGTCATCACGGCTGGCTCAACGCTTGGCTGCGCGCGCGGCTGGGCAACGCAGCGGATGCAGCGGATCTGGCTCAGGACACTTTCCTGCGCCTGCTGCAACGCACCGAACGCCTCGAACTGAAAGCGCCCCGAGCTTTCCTGCGAACCATCGCGCGCGGTCTGGTGATCGATCATTGGCGCCGCGAGGAAATCGAGCGGGCCTATCTGGAGACCATTGCTCACTTGCCTGAAGGCGAAGTACCTGACGCCGAATCGCGCGCGTTGGTGCTGGAACTGCTGGAAAGCATTGCGCGCATGCTCGAAGGACTGAAGCCGAAAGTGCGTCAGGCGTTTCTCCTGGCGCAGTGCGAAGGTTTGACTCACAAACAGATCGCCGAGCAGTTGGGCGTATCGGTACGTTCTGTGGAACGCTACGTCGCCGATGCGCTGTATCACTGCTATGTGTTGCGGTATGAAAGCTGATGCCTGTGGATAACCTCTCACTCGCTCGCCGCGTCGAACCGCGCCAACAGGTGGTCAAGCAAGCGATTCACTGGCTGCTGCGGCTGCGCAACAACCACGGCAATTCGCGGCTGACTCGCCAATGCGAGCAGTGGCGCGCCGAGCATCACGAACATGAAATCGCTTGGCAGCGGGTGCAGTCGCTGCAAGCCGAATTGAGCTCCAGTCTGCGCGCCGTGCCGGGTGCGCAGGTCGCTTTCAACACCTTGGAAAACAGTGCGCAGGGGCTGGGCCGACGCCAGGCCTTGAAGTTGTTGTCGGGCGCGCTGTTGATGGGCTCCGCCGCGTGGCTGGCCAAGGACAGCGCCGCTTGGCAGCAATGGAGTGCCGACTACGCGACGGCGACCGGCGAACGGCGCGGTTTCCAGTTGCCCGACGGCACGCGCATCGAACTCAACACCGCCAGCGCCGTAGATCTGGATTACACCGCGCAGCAGCGCCTGATCAAACTGACCCGTGGCGAGATCATCGTTACCTGCGGCGGCTCTGACGAGGGCGCGGCGGCCGATCGACCGCTGCGCATACAGAATCGCCACGGCAGTTATGCGCCGGTCGATGCGCGTTTCATTTTGCGTCAGGAAGAACAGTGCACGCGGCTCAGCGTTACCCGTGGCCGAGTGTTGGTTCGCGCTGGCGGTCATTCCCTCGAAGCACTCGCCGGGCAGAGTTTTCTGGTCGACCAAAGCGGTTTGCGCGCAGCGCCGACGCTGGATATGGATGCGGGCGCCTGGCTCGACGGTTTGATTGTCACGCGCAATATGCGGCTGGGCGACTTCCTCGCTGAAGTCGGCCGTTATCGCCCGGGTTATCTCCATTGTTCGGCGGATATCGCAGACCTGCGCCTCTCTGGAGTGTTTCGTCTGGAGGACACCGACAGGCTGCTGGCGATTCTGCCGCAGACGTTGCCGGTGCAACTGCGCTATCGCACCCGCTGGTGGGTGACCCTTGAGCATGCGGTGTGAAATTTTTTTGGCGGGTTTTTCCAGGCAGTCCGGCTTAGTCAGTAAGCACTTCAAATCAGCCCTCGCGACTGCCTACGGAAATCCACAATGACTGTCCGCGCCACTTGTAAGAACCCTCTGAATTTCACTGCAGAATCGACACTACTGCGCCATGCGGTTCGGGCGGCACTGCTGACCACCGCGCTGGGCGTCAGCGTATTACCGAGCCTGAGTCTGGCCGCCAACACCGGCACCGAGATCAGCCACCGCTACAACATTGCTGCCGGGCCATTGGGCGAGGCGTTGAATCAGTTTGCCCGGCAGGCCGGCATCACCTTGGCGATGACGCCGCAACAGACTCAAGGTCAGCAATCTCCCGGCGTGCAGGGTGAATATTCGACCGACCAGGCCTTGAGCCATTTGCTTGGCGGCTCAGGGCTGGAAGCAGTCAGCCAGGACGGCAGCAGTTACATCCTGCGTCCACTGGCTGAAAGCGAAGCACTGGCCTTGCCGACCACCGACATCAAAGGTTTCGCCCTCGGCAACGCGCTGGGCAGCATGGCCGGCTACAACGCCACGCACAGCCAGATCGCCACCAAGACCAGTACCGCCCTGCTGGAAACTTCGCAAAGCGTGTCCGTGGTCACACGCGAGCAAATGGATGACCAAGGCTCGCAGACCGTCTCGCAAGCGATGCGCTACACCCCGGGTGTGCTGACCAACCCGTATGGCGCTACGCACCGTTACGACTACGTGGCGATGCGCGGTTTCAACGACGGCTCGGTGGACAACATCTACCTCGACGGCCTCAAGTCGATGGGCGACAGCGGCACTTACAGCACCATGCAGGTCGATCCGTATTTCCTTGAGCGTGTGGACATTCTCAAAGGCCCGTCGTCCGTGCTGTACGGCCGTAGCTCGCCTGGCGGTCTGGTCGCGCTGACCAGCAAAAAGCCGTTGTATGAGGCCTACCATCAGGTGCAGGCGACAGTGGGGACGCAAGGCCAGCGTGGGGTTGGGTTTGACTTCAGCGGTCCGGTCGATGACGACAAGCGCATTGCCTATCGTCTGACCGGATTGAGCGATCAGTCCGACACGCAATTCGACCATAACAAGGAAAAACGCTTCGCCCTTGCGCCGACGCTGAGCATCGATTTCAGCGAAGACACCTCGCTGACTCTGCAAGCCTATCTGCAGCACGATCCGGACGGCGGCTATCACGGCGGCGTTCCGGCGGACGGCACGATCCATCAGCGCAATGGCGAGCGCATCTCGCCGCGCTTCTTCGAGGGCGAACCGGGGATCGACGGCTACTCTCGTGACCAGCAGTCGTTCGGCTATCAGTTCGAACATCGCTTCAACGATGTCTTCACAGCGCGGCAGAACTTCCGCTATCTCGATTCCAAAGTGAACATGGATCAGGTCTACGCCTATGGCTGGACCACCCCGACCAGCAATGAACTGAACCGCTATTACACCGGCGGTGATGAGCGCCTGCATGCGTTCATCGTCGACAACATGTTGCAGGCCGAATTCTTCACCGGCGCGACCAAGCACACGGTGCTGATGGGCACGGATTATCAACGGCGCAAAACCGTGGTCGACTGGACCAGCGGTGGGCTCGCGCCGATCAATGCGTTCAATCCGGTGTATGGCAATTCGGCGATCGAAATGTACGGCGACACCAGCTATTTGCGTCGTCTGGAGCAGACCGGTGTGTATCTGCAAGACCTGATCGAGATGGACAAGTGGCGCTTCTCGCTGGGCCTGCGTCAGGACTGGGTCGAGACATCCGATGAAAACCGCATCGCCGAAGCGGGGCGCCCGGTGGGTACAGAGATCAATGATCGGCGCACGAAACTCACTGGGCGTGCCGGCGCTTTATACCTGTTTGATAACGGTCTGGCGCCATACATCAGCTACTCCGAGTCGTTTAACCCGAACTCCTATGCCGACAGCGCCGGTAATCCACTCCCCCCTACCGATGGCACACAGTGGGAAGTCGGTTTGAAGTATCAGCCGCCGGGCACCGATAACCTGTTCACCGCCTCGCTGTTCCGCATCGACCAGGAAAACCTCGCGACCAAACTGCCGCAGGAAAACTTCTATCGCGCGGTCGGTGCCGTACGCTCGCAAGGTCTGGAGCTGGAAGCGCATATGCTACTGACCGATAACTTCAAAGTACTGGGCAGTTACACCTTCACTGATATCGAGTATTCCAAATCGATGATCAGCACCTTGAGCACGCCGACCGATGTCATCGAGAACAAGGGCAACTCGCCAACTCAAGCGCCGCGCCACATGGCCTCGCTGTGGGCTGACTACAAGTTCGACAGCGCCGCACTTGATGGGCTGCGCCTGGGTGGTGGGGTGCGCTATGTCGGCTACAGCTGGGCCGATGCGGAGAACACGATGAAGGTGCCGTCTTACACGCTGTTCGATGCCTCGATTGGTTATGACCTGGGCAAGATTGGTTTGAAGGGTGTTGATGTTCGGCTCAACGCGAACAACCTGACCAATGAATCCTATGTCGCGTCCTGCGCCAGTCTGAACTTCTGTTACATGGGCGAAGAACGCAACGTAGCGGCGACCGTCAGCTATCAGTTCTAAAGCTATGTCCTGTGCGTAAAAAAGCCAGCCCCTGCTATCAGGGGCTGGCTTTGTCGTTTCTTCGGGGTGTTTTGTATGCGTGCGTTTCTGGTTTTGTTGCATCGGTACATTGGCTTGGCCACTGCGGTGTTTTTATTGTTGGCCGGGCTGACCGGCAGTGTGCTGGCGTTCAATCACGAACTGGACGAGTGGCTGAATCCGCAGTTTTACGAGGGGACGTCAGTGGGTGAGCGCTTGTCGCCGGGCGCGTTGGTAGATGCAGTGCAGAGTGCACATCCGAAACTGCAAGTCTGGTACATGGAGTATCCCCATGAGACGGGGCATACGGCGCTACTGGCGGCCGTTCCCCGTAAGGATCCGGCGACGGGCCAGACGTTTGATGAGCGCAATCAGGTGTTCTATCTGGACCCGGTCAGCGCGGAGCAAAAAGGCGCACGCTACTGGGGTGAATGCTGTTTTCAGCGGGAGAACTTCATCCCGTTCATTCTGGAGTTTCACTACAACCTGACATTACCGGGTAACTGGGGATTGCTGTTAATGGGTGGGGTGGCCATCGCGTGGGTGATCGACTGCTTTGTCGCATTGTGGCTGACCTTGCCGCGTGGCAAGCCATTCTGGAAGAAGTGGGCTACTGCGTGGAAGGTCAAAGGCGGGCATGCCTACCGCTTGAACTTCGATCTGCATCGCGCTGGCGGATTGTGGTTGTGGCTACTGCTCTTACCGATCGCCGTTAGTAGCGTGGCGATAAATTTGCCGAGCCAGGTATTCAAGCCTGCGGTTTCGTTGTTTTCGCCCATCGAGCCGAGCGTATATGAAGCCAGAGGACGAATGCCCGCCGATCAACTGGGGACGACACAGTTGAGTTATCAACAGGCGTACGAAAGGGCATTGCAGGAAGGGGAACGATTAGGACTGACGGCGGCGATCGGCGAGTTGTATTACAGCTTTGAGTACAACTTCTACGGCGCAGGATTTGGACAGCACGATACGGACGCACATGGAAAATCCTGGTTGTTCTTTCACGGTACCGATGGCCGATTATTGGGACAGGAGATCGCGGGACAGGGCACGCTCGGAGAGCAGTTCTATCGACTCCAGTTGCCGATACATGGGGGACGGATCATCGGGGTGACAGGGCAGGTAATGATCGCGGTACTGGGTGTGTTGATTGCGGGGTTATCAGGGACGGGGGTTTATATCTGGTGGCGCAAGTGGCAGGCAAGACGCAACAGCAAGACTCGCAGAACGGCATGATCTTTCGTACACGCTTAAATGACAAAACCCCTGTCTGCGTTAGCAGACAGGGGTTTCGGAATTCAATCTTGACGATGACCTACTCTCACATGGGGAAACCCCACACTACCATCGGCGATACATCGTTTCACTGCTGAGTTCGGGATGGGATCAGGTGGTTCCAATGTTCTATGGTCGTCAAGAAATTCTTTATCTGGCCCGTCAACACGGTAACAAGCCAGCAAAAACAGGAACTTCTACTAAAACAAAACCCCAACTGCTTTCGCAATTGGGGTTTCGGAATTTAATC